>CAMNQH010000001.1 GCA_946549035.1 uncultured Lachnospiraceae bacterium
TCCGATACTCTAAAATTCGTTCCAGCGCAGTTTCCGCTAAAGAAGTAATCTCTTGTGAGAAAATTTCTACGTTTCCTTTATATCCGACCCATGTCCCCTCTCTGGCTTCCTGTGTGCCACATACGGTAAACAAATATTCCCACTCGTTCCATAGATGTTGCATTCCTATGTTCAAATAACTCCCTCGGTCGCACCAACTGCCCTGAAATTCCACAACCGTGAAGAACCAACCATTATCATCTATCCATATCCTGGTAGAACCTTTCTGGAACATCCCTTTGGGTTTCAGCACTGCCCGAACCGCTTGTTTGATGAGGGTATTGTAGTTTTCTTCCATATGCTTTTCCTCATTTCAAAACATCTTCTCAACTCCAATTTGTCAATTATAAAATATAGCACATCTCATCGCCAAAAACAATCACTGTTTTATGTCCGTTCCCCCTATCCAGACCGTCAAAGACTTCATTCCATGTGCGGTTTGTCGCTTTGCAACAACCACGGATGGCACAGTCTCCGACACGCCTTTCTTTGGGGTTCGGGTTATATTCCAGTTCCGCGCCCGATCTTCCTCCCAGTTGTAAGTAATATCACCAAAATCAAATAAATAATCCATCCATCTCTGTTCCATTCGTCTCAAGGCAGTGGAAATATTATGCCCTTCAATACGCCTTCATTCCCTGTTATTCGGACACGTCGTAAGCGCCTTCATAATACTTCTTATAGCTATGGATTTCCATTTTTTCACCATTTTCATATCCTGTAATAAGATATGGCTGACGATAGATATGCTTTGCTTTCTCTACCATATCGTTCAGACAGGAATATGCAAGTTTTTAAAGCTTTCCTTCAAAAATTTATAAATTTTTAAGAATTTCATTGAGTTTCTTTTTGGATGCCGCTATTATAATCCATATATCTCATGAGAACCGGTACGCAATTATTTTCCGGAAGAAAGGACTGACACAATGGACACAGAAACGATTCTGGTAGTGGATGACAACAAGGAAATCGTCTACTCTCTCAGCAAACTATTGGAATTTGAAGGATATTCCGTTATGAAAGCCTACGACGGCCTGGAAGCTTTAGACGTCCTTCACTCCCATCCCATTGACTTGATTCTTTTAGACGTTATGATGCCCCGACTCAACGGCTTGTCCGCCTTGATGAAAATAAGGGAAACCAATAAGATTCCAGTGATTATCTTATCTGCCAAAACCGAAGAAAGCGACAAGGTCTCTGGTCTGGTAATGGGCGCCGACGATTATATTAGCAAGCCTTATAATACGGCAGAACTAATCGCACGAGTAAAAGCCCAGCTTCGAAGATATCATGCTTGGGGCGGCAGCGCTCCCAAAGCAGACGCCCAGAAGCTGGTAAACGGAGGACTGGTGCTGGATATGGCCCAACGCATTGTGATTGTAGACGGCGAAGAAATAAAGCTGACTGCCACAGAATACAAAATATTACATCTGCTTATGGAATATCCGGGACAAGTCTTTCCGGCAGAGCAAATTTATGAACGAGTATGGGGAGAATCGGCCAGTTTCACCGTTGAAAATACGGTAATGGTCCATATCCGCCATATTCGGGAAAAAACAGAAATTGATCCTAGAAATCCAAAATACGTAAAGGTGGTGTGGGGAATTGGCTATAAAATGGAAAAATATGACAATAACCAAATGTAAAACATTTCTGAAACACGGCGGCTGGCGCATCCTGGTAAGTATCTTTTTCGGTCTCATTGCCTTTTACTTTTATTATATCATTCAAGACCGGAAGTATTCTTACACGACGCTGGAAACCTTGCGGCTTTCCCTTCTGGCAGATATCTTCCTGATTCCTGCCTGTGTTCTTGCCCTGCAAGCGTTTCTGGAACAAAACGCCCGTAAACGGCCCGTAGACGCGTCCTTCACTTACGACGACTGGAAACAATCCTCCCGTAAACTGCATCATATGTTGTTCTTTCTTTTTGCCGTTTTGTTAATCCTTTCCGTCGTTTCTTTTTTAAACCTGATAGAAACCTTTCGCCGGGCGGATAACTGGATGTATACACTCAACTATTCTTCCGGCTATGTGAGGATTTTTGCCGTTTTTATTACCTTCTTTCCCTGTCAGATCACATTATCCCGCTTTCTGGCAAAGCAACTGGATCTGATAATGGCAAATACTCATAAGGCCAACCAGAAGGTGATAGACGATGCTGTAAAAGCAGAAAAAAGAAGCGTGGAAGCGGCTATCAAAAGCGAACAATTAAAAGTAGACCTGATCTCCAATGTATCCCACGATTTAAAAACTCCTCTCACTTCCATGGTAGGCTACATTGATTTGATGAAAAAAGAACCTTTAAGCGATACCATGACCGATTACGTGGACGTACTCTCTGTCAAGGCGAAAAAATTAAAAGAAATGATTGACAGCCTGTTCTCTTTGGCCAAAACCAGCAGCGGCAACATCGAATTGCATCCGGAGCCCCTAAAGCTAAACCGCCTGGTAGAACAGATTTATGCCGATATGGAAGACGCCATATCAGCCAGCGACGTAACATTTATTACCGAGCTGACTGCCGCCGACACACAGCTAATTACCGACAGCAGTTATTTGTACCGCATCTGTCAAAACCTAGTGGAAAACGCCCTGAAATACTCCGCCAGCCGCACACGGGTATTCCTGAAAACAAAGTCTCTTCCCACAGAGTCTGGAAGACTGATCCAATTTGAGATTACCAACACGGCGGGATATCATATGAACTTTACCAAAGAACAAATTGTGGAGCGTTTTTCCCGGGGAGACGAATCACGTACCAGCGAAGGCAACGGCCTGGGACTTGCCATTGCAAGCACTTATACCTCCGCCTTGGGGGGACGGTTTGATATCTTTATCGACTGCGACCAATTCAAAGCCATCGTGGCGTTCCCCATTGCCCAGGACGGAACTATTGCAGGTAAAGACGTGTCTTAATTCATATAACGGCCCTTGGGCATAGCCGCCCATTAAAAAACGTAACGATTCAGCATCCTTGAACCGTTACGTTTTTATGTAATATTATCCCACCATACCTCCTACCATACCAGAAGCGATGCAAAGCACCAGCGTTGTGGCAAAGCGGGTCATCTCCATATCCAATCCCTTGTGGAATACCACTGAGCCAATGGCCAGCACTAAAAAATAACATGCTCCCATGACCATTCCCCAAAGAAATTTTTTGCTTTTCATCCGCTTGCCTGCCAATAGCCCTCCCAAAAAACCTGAAATAACATAGATCGCTACAATGCCAATGGATACGGCTCCCTCGCTTAGCTGCATTTTCGACAGTAAAACAGTTAGAAGCAGCAATAAGCCTCCGGTGACGATATACATAAAAAGCAAAATTTTCAACAGAGGCAGTCCTAAGGTCCAGTTTTTCCCAATCTTATCCATCCTTATCCTTCCTTTCCAATCCTGTCCTGTTTTCAATATATGACCGCCTTTCGCTATTTATGCCAAATTGCCGTAAACCTCCCCATATGATACTGCAAAAATCCCGGGAAAATTTCTAAATTTTTTCTTAATTCCTTGCAATTTTTACCGTTTTACAGTATATTTATGAGTAGCACTGTGAATTGGTGTTTTTAGAAAGGAGAGAATAATACTTGGACCCAAGTGACGTCACGCAGATCATTATCTTAGTCGTGCTGGTTATCCTGTCTGGATTTTTTTCCTCGGCAGAGACAGCTCTGACCACCTGCAGCCGAATTAAAATGAGAACCTTAGCCGACAACGGCAATGCCAGAGCCAAACGGGTATTAAAGATTACGGATGATTCCGGCAAGATGTTAAGCGCCATTTTAGTAGGAAACAACATTGTAAACCTAACGGCGTCTTCCCTATCCACTTCTATCGCCATCCGATTAGGCGGAAATGCTTTTGTAGGTATTGCAACCGGAATTATTACATTATTGATTTTGATTTTCGGTGAAATTTCCCCAAAAACTCTGGCCACACTTCATGCAGACAGCATTTCCCTGGCTTATTCCGGCGTTATCGGCCTTCTGATGAAGCTCTTGACTCCGGTTATCTTTCTGGTAAATAAACTGGCCATGGCGTTTTTATTTTTGTTGCGCATTGACCCCAACAAAGGGCAGAACACCATGACAGAAGACGAGCTTCGGACAATTGTGGATGTCAGCCATGAAGAAGGCGTCATTGAGACAGAAGAACGGGTAATGATCAACAACGTATTTGATTTCGGCGACGCCCAGGCAAGAACGATTATGGTACCCCGTATTGATATGACCTTTGCCGATATCAATAACACATACGAAGAGCTTTTGGATATTTTCCAAGAGGACCATTTTACCAGGCTTCCGGTATATGAAGGCTCCACCGACAATGTCATTGGTATCATCAATATGAAGGACTTACTATTATGCGAGGACCGGGAACATTTTTCTGTAAGGGACATTCTGCGTAAACCTTATTACACCTATGAGCATAAGAATATCTCCGAATTGTTGATGGAGATGCGTCAGTCTTCTATTAATATCGCTATTGTCCTGGATGAATACGGCGCTACTGCCGGCCTGATTACTTTGGAGGATTTGCTGGAAGAGATTGTGGGAGAAATTCGTGATGAATATGACGATGACGAAGAAGATCCCATTCAGAAAATAAACGATTACGAATACATGGTACATGGTTCCATGAATCTGGATGATTTAAGCGAAGCTCTGGATCTGGATCTGACCTCAGAAGATTATGATTCTATCGGAGGATATATGATTGGCCTGTTAGACCATCTTCCCACAGTGGGAGAAACCATCACTACTCCGGACGATGTATTTTTAAAAGTGGAAGATATGGAAAAAAATCGAATAAACAAGATATTTATGCGGATTCCTCAAAAGCAAGAGGAAGAAACAGAATAATACAGATATTTTTCATCAAAAACTGCCTCTTAAGGGATGTAGCATCACCAAGAGGCAGTTTTCTTTTTCTAAAAAGCTCAGTTCAAAAAGCAGCTTCAGACATGCTCTAGTCCTTCATTCATGCTTCCGCTGCGATATCCTTCCAAATCCAAGGTTACATAACGAAAGCCCAGGCTTTTTATCTTATCTGCAATTTTTTCCCGCAGCTCTTTTTGAAACAACCGTTCCAGTTCCTGGGGAAGTACCTCTATTCTGGCAATCTCTCCATGGATGCGTACACGTATCTGGGAAAAGCCCTCCTCCAGCAAAAATTGTTCCGCCTCCCCAATCATGGCCAATTTTTCCTCCGTTATGGTCTCCCCATATGGAAAACGAGTGGCCAAACAGGCAAAGGAAGGCTTTTTCCAGGTAGGAAGCCCCAATTCTCTGGAAAGCAGCCGTATCTCCTCTTTGGTTAGCTCCGCCTCCCGAAGAGGACTTTTGATTCCAAGCTCCGCAATGGCACGATGTCCTGGCCGGTAATCCTGATTATCATCCAGGTTAGAGCCTTCCGCAACATAAGAAATCCCATGTTCCCCGGCAATTTCCAAAACCCTGGTCAGAATCCCTTTTTTGCAGATATAGCAGCGATCCTTTGGATTTTCCCGAAATCCGGCAAGCTCCAGCTCCCTGGACTCAAACATCCTCTGGGAAATCTGCTCTTTTTGGCAGAATTCCTTTGCTTCATTCAGCTCCCGTCCTGGAAAAGACAAGGATGTGGCTGTCACTGCAATCGCATCGTCTCCCAGAGTATCATGAGCCACTTTTAATAAAAAGGTGGAGTCCACGCCCCCGGAAAAAGCCACCGCCACACTTCCCAGCTCTTTCAGATATCGTTTTAAGTTTTCCAGTTTCTCCGTAAGACACTTGTCCTGGCTCATTTTAAAACAGCCTCCTCCAATACGTCAAAATAATTTTCAAAGGTTTTCCGGCAGCAAAGAGGATCCTCTATTACGATGCCTTTTGCCCGCAATCCAATTAAGGAAAATCCCATGGCCATGCGATGGTCCTCATAGGTTTTCACGATACCAGGTCTGGGAGAGCCAGGATAAATTTTCAGCGAATCCTCTTCCATTTCACACTGAATTCCCAGCCTCCTCAGTTCTGTTACAATGGCCTGCATCCGGTCGCTTTCCTGAAAACGAATATGTCCGATTCCGCTGATTCGGGTAGGACTGTCTCCAAAAGGCGCCAATGCCGCCAATGTTATGGCCTGGTCGGAACAGGAAGACATATCCGCTTCCACGCCATGGAATTTCCCCTTGGGCGGCCCCATGACCCAAATCCCTTCTGGATCCTCTTTCACCTGGCAGCCCATACGTTCCAGAATCCGCAGAAACTCCACATCCCCTTGAAGAGACTGGAGATGTACCTGCTTTACCTGCACCTTTCTTCCCAGAAGAGGCGCCATCCCATAAAAATAGCAAGCAGCAGAAACATCTGGCTCAATCTGATAATTCCGGGGCTGATATTGCTGCCCTTCCGGTATTATAAAGCAGCGGTCTTCTGCTTCCTCCACCCGAACTCCAAATTGCTTCATCATCTGCTCCGTCATATGGATGTAAGCCATCCCATGACTTCCCTGCACCTGTATTTGAACCCTTTTTCCGTCCAAAACCGCCGCAATCAACAATCCGCTTAAAAACTGGCTGCTATCTCCGATATCCACCGTGATTTTGTGCTTTTCAAAACCAGTTCCACGAAGCGTAAACGGAAAACATCCTTCCTCCCCTTCACATAGCACCTGACATCCCATATCCTTTAGACAGGCCAAAAGGGGAGCCATGGGACGCCTGCGCATCTGATGAGAAGCATCCAGGTGATAACAGCCCCGGCTGACTCCCAGACAGGCAGTAAGAAACCGGGCAACCGTCCCTGCGCTGCCCACATAGAGGGACGCTTCCTTTCTTGGAATTTCCCCGCCCTGCCCTATGATTTCGATTCTTTTTTCCCTTTCATTTTCGTATACTTCAACTCCCAAATCTTGTACACACTTTAAAAAATGACGGGAATCATCAGAAAACAGCGCTCCCTGCAAAATGCTTTTCCCCTTCGCCAACGTGGCCAAAAGCAGCGCCCGGTTGGTAATACTTTTGGAACCCGGCACTTCTGCAATGATGGGATCGCAACTGTTTTTTCCAAACAGACAAGGCACATGGTATCTGATCTTTCCCTGGTTCATCCCTTCCTGGCTTTGTCCGGAAACATTATGATCAACGCCCCTCATTTTTACTTTCCCTCATAAAGGATAGAGGTTTTTATCTCATCTGCCTTTTCCTGCCCCAAAAAATACGAGGTCAGAGCCAATGCAAAGGGAATCGCCGTCCCCATTCCCCGACTGGTAATGATATTCCCGTCCCGGACTACTTGTTCCTCGCAACACTGGGCTCCTGTCAACTGTTCTTCAAAGCCCGGGTAGCAAGTGGCCCGCTTGCCTCGTAATAGCCCTGCCTGTCCCAAAACGCTGGGAGCGGCACATATGGCAGCCACCAGTTTTTTCTGATCGGCAAATTCCTGAATCACCTTACGTACGCCTTCATGTTCCATCAAATTGGTAGTTCCCGGCATTCCTCCCGGAAGTATCACTCCATCCAGTCCGGACCAATCTGCCTCTGAAAAAAGGGCGTCCGGCAGAATTGTGATATTATGAGAACCTGTCACTTCCTTTTTTTCAGAAATAGATATGGTTGTCACTTCAATACCTGCCCGCCGCAATACATCCACTACCGTCAAACCTTCAATCTCTTCCAAGCCTTCCGCCAGAAATACCGCTACTTGCTTCATAGATACCTCCTAAACTGTAACTCTCATATGTTTTTTAAAATTGTAGCATGAAGCTTATTTTTTGTAAAGCATCCCTTCCTGTAAGATTTCCCGTCTCTGATTTTGTAAAAATTACCAACATATATTTTTTTCCCTTGTAAATAATAACACCAAGGTAAGTGCTACTTATCTTGAAAAAGAAAATGTATTAACTTGGAGGTGAATCGAATGTCTAACAATTCCGGTTCTAACACAAACAGAATGGCAGTGCCAGAAGCAAAGGAAGCTATGAAGCGCTTCAAACAGGAAGTTGCTTCCGAAATAGGAGTACCTTTGAAGGAAGGTTATAACGGAGACTTAACTTCTGCTCAGGCTGGTTCTATCGGCGGCGAAATGGTTAAGAAAATGATCATGAAGCAAGAACAGCAGATGTCAGGCGGAATGCAGTAATCTCTGACAAAAAAAGAAAATCACAGACATTCCTTGTACAGGTTGTATTCAGAGAGTGTCTACAGCAAAAAAGGGAGACAGCCTTAGGCAGCCTCTCTTTTTTGCTGATGCACAACTCTTTCAGACACTCTGACGCCAGACCCATATCCTTGCAACCCAAATAGGTTTATGGTAAACTAAATTAAAATAAATATTTCGGAGGAGCTTATGGAAATTGAACGCAAATATTTAATCACAACCCCGCCTGAGAATTATACCTCTTATCCATGTCTGCAAATAGAACAAGGATATCTCTGCACCAATCCTGTGGTACGTATTCGTAAACAGGACAATTCCTATTATCTCACCTACAAATCCAAAGGTCTGATGATTCGTGAAGAATATAATCTTCCGCTAACAGAAGAGGCCTACCTTCACCTTCGCCAGAAAACTGACGGACGGCTAATCTCCAAACAAAGATACCGCATTCCGTTTCAAGATTCTCTCACTATTGAGCTGGATATTTTTCAGGGAGAACTGGCTCCCTTAATGCTTGCGGAAGTGGAATTTTCTTCCAAGGAAGAAGCAGATGCGTTCCAGCCTCCAAAATGGTTTGGAGAAGACGTTACCTTTACAGGCGCATACCACAACAGCGTCCTCTCCTTAAACGAACCATAAGGGATCCTTTTACAGCCTAGGCAGTTCGTATTTCTGGCGTGTACTAAGGCACCGTTTTAGTTCCTCAAACCGTCCGTACAAATCTCCTTCCGGAATTACAACGTCCAATACAACTGCCATATTGTCAATCATAATATCTGTAATATCGTTTTGCATAGCCAACAGGATATCATACCGCTGGCTATTGGTGTCTGCATCATAAAAATCCATCAGTAATTCTCTTATCTCTTTTTTCGCAGCAGGTGTTCTTTTAGGCTCAGCCTCTTTCGTCTCCCCCAAATCCTCTTCCACCAGCATAAACCGGTAACGCTGTTCTGCCTTGGGATATTTTTTCCGGTCTACTTCGCTGATAAACATGGACAAGGGTCTGGCATACACGCCAAACTCTCCATACAAGGCCTGATAAATCACCAGAGTTTCCCCGGTCTCCGTATGTTTTGCCGTAGTAACAATTTGATACAAATTCTGTTTAAAGTGACGATAAAGCTCTCCGCTTTTTGGATTTCCCTGGGGCATATCAATTCCTCCTTATAGATGCTAACCTAAATTATGTACATATTTTAAAACAAGCCTTTCCTATGCTTTTACTACATATTTCCCGCAAAAAGCTGCGAACAACCCAATCAACGCCCCCACCAGCACATCTGTGGGATAATGCACTCCCAAATAGAGCCTGCTGAAGGCAATGATAACCGCCAATACAAATGCTGATATTCCCAGATAACGGGGCGTCCCTTTCAGCATTACGAAGCCTGCCGCTATGGAGCTTGTGGTATGCCCCGATGGAAAAGAGCTGTCCCCCAAGGGGCCAATCAACCCCTGAAGTCCCATGACAACATCGTAAGGCCGAACACGAAGCACCAGATTTTTCAGAATTAAATTGGTGGCCAGAAAGCCAATCAATAAAGCCACCGCCATTGCCGTGCCCGTCTTCCGGTATTGCTTCGTGCAGAGCAGTATAGCCGCCAGAACGATCCATATCATGCCCCGGTCTCCCAGGCTTGTGATAAATTTCATTACTGGCGTCAGCCAGCCGACTCTTATATATTCCTGGATAAAAAGCAAAATCTTCCCATCCATCTCCAATAAAAATTCCAGCAACATATTCTAGTCCCTTCTTTTACAGATGTTTCAATATAAATTCTACGTCCTGCTTTTTCCCAATTACCATCAAATGCTCTCCTTCCCGGAACATATAGTCCGGCGCCGGAAGCAAATCGGTGTCTCCATTCCTTTTTATTCCCAGAATACTCACATGATATTTCGCCCGAAAATTCACTTCTTTAATAGTTCTCCCCTGCCATTCCTTTAATGTGGGAATCTCGTAGATCCCATAATCCCCCATCTCAATATAGTCAAACACATGATTTGCTGTAACCCGCACTGCCAGCCGCTCGGCAATATCACGCTCCGGGTAGATTACCTCGTCGGCGCCATTGCGCAGCAAAAATTTTGCATGGACATCCCGGGCCGCTTTGCTGATTACCCGTTTTGCCCCAAGCTCCTTCAAGAGACTGGTAATCTCAAGGCTGCTTTGAAAATTCGTACCAATGCACACCACGCATACGTCAAAATTGCCAACTCCGAAGCTTTTCAATACTTCTATCTTAGTACAGTCCCCAATCTTTGCGCTGGTGACCAGAGGAAAAAGTTCCTCCAGGGTCTCTTCTTTCTGATCTACAATCATCACTTCATTTCCCAGCCTCAGCAAATTCCTGCACAAATGCTGTCCGAACCGTCCCATGCCGATAATTAAAATTGATTTCATCCTGTTCTCCTATCCAATTGTGATACGTTCTTTGGGAAGCCTGATTGCCGCCTGCTTCTTACGCTCCAAAAACGAAAGGGCAAAAGACATACTTCCAATCCGGCCACAATACATCAATATAATAATAATATACCGAGACGCCAAAGTTAAGTCCCGTGTAATTCCCGTTGTCATTCCTACCGTTCCGATCGCAGACCCCACCTCAAACAGCACATCGTCCATAGCAAAAGGCTGCATGGCACAAATCGCAGTTACGCTGACAATCGCCAGAAAGAGATTCATTAAAAATACGGTACTGGCTTTTTTTACTTCATCGCTATCCAAGCGTCTGCCAAAAATGTTTAATTCCGGTTTGCTGCGAAGATTGGATATTACAATTAACACAAGAACCACCGTGGTGGTGGTCTTAATTCCTCCCGCCGTGGAACCGGGACTGCCTCCAATAAACATCAGTACCACCATCAACAGGCGGGTTGCCTGAGTATATGCCCCGGTATCTGTCGTATTAAATCCCGCTGTCCTGGCAGTTACAGAGCCAAATAGGGAGGAGAGCGCCTGCCCTTTTATACTCATGTCCGCAAGCAAATTCTCCCGCTCAAACAGAAAAAACAGAACTGCTCCTCCAATAATTAAAACGATTGTCGTGACCAATACAATCTTTGTGTGAAGGAGATATTTTTTCACATGAAGCTTATGCCTGGAAACATCATCCCATACAATAAATCCGATTCCTCCAATGACAATCAAGCTCATAATTACCACGTTTACCACAATATCATCATAATACAAAACTAAAGAAGAATACTCTTCGTATCTGCCCATCAAGTCAAAGCCGCCATTGCAAAAAGCCGACACAGAATGAAAAATCCCGTACCACAGGGCGTCTAAAAATCCCATCTTTGGAAGAAAACGAAGCATCAAAATCAACGCCCCTACTCCTTCAAAGAAAAACGTCCATGGCACAATATTTTTTACCAGCCGGACTACCCCTTTTAGCTGAAGTCCATTTAAGCTCTCCTGAATCAAATTTCTCTCTTTTAACCCAATCTTCCGCCTTAAGAAAATGGAAAAGAACATCCCTATGGTGATAAAGCCAAGACCTCCGATTTGAATCAGACATAAAATCACAAGTTGTCCAAACATACTCCAATGCTGGTAAGTATCCGCCACTACAAGCCCCGTCACGCAAGTGGCGCTGGTAGCTGTAAATAATGCGTCATGAAATCCCGTCATGGTTCCGCTTCTGGAAGCGGCCGGAAGCATTAAAAGCAGCGTTCCTACGCATATAATTATAAAAAATCCCAATGCGATTGTCTGAGTTCTGCTCAATCGTTTTAACATTTTTCCTCCTTGGTTCCAACTTAGCGTCATACAGAGAAAAAGACTCTGCTTTCGCAAAGTCTTTTGCCTCCTCTCTTATAAACGTATTTCCAAATCGGAATCCGTTCTGTGATTTCCTCGGTTGGCCAATCTGAACCTGCTCATAATATCTTTCAGCATCGTCGCCTGATTCAGCAGCTGTTCACTGGCCGCCGCACATTCCTGACTGGTGGCAGAATTCGTCTGTACCACCTGAGATACCTGGCCAATGGCCTGGTCTATCTGGGTAACCGCAGTAGCCTGATCTGCTGCAACTTCCGCAATACTATTCATTACGGAAACGCTTTCATCAATATTGACCATAATTTCATCCAATGCTTTCGCAGTCTCTTCCGCCAGTTTCACGCCTTGCTCTACCTTATGAACAGAATCTTCTATCATTTCCGCCGTCTCGCTGGCTGCCTGTGCGCTTTTCCCTGCCAAGCTTCGTACTTCATCCGCCACTACGGCAAATCCTTTTCCGTGAACACCTGCCCGGGCCGCTTCTACCGACGCATTCAAGGCCAGAATATTGGTCTGGAATGCAATATCGTCAATTACTTTGATAATCTTGGAAATGCCCTCGGAAGCCTCGTTAATCTGCTCCATGGCAACGATCATTTCCTTCATCTGCTGATTGCCCTGTTCCGCCTGCTGTTTCACATCGTTTACCATTGTATTTGCAGACTTCGCCTTTTCTGCATTTCCTCTGGTACTCTCGGCAATCTCATTAATGGAAGCTGTTACCTGCTGAATGGCACTAGCCTGATCCGTAGCGCCCTGAGCCAGGGACTGGCTTGCGCCGGATACTTGATCCGCTCCCAAAGCCACCTGGTCTGCAGATTCCCGGATGTTGAACAGCATGGTGTTCTGCTCTCCTACAATCTTGGCAAAGGCATTTCCTAAAACATCACGGCTGCTCTTTACGCTTACCTCAAAATCAAGGTTTCCTTCCGCAATCTTTCCTGCAACCTCCGCCTGATAATTAATATTATCCACCAGCATCTGAAAATCGTCCGTCAATTTTCCCAGTTCGTTATCTGCATATTTTTTTAAATCTACCTCAATGTCTCCCTGTGTCAGCTTCTCCGCCGCCGCTTGAAGAACCTGAATTGGGATTCTGATATCCCTAATCACCTGAATCTCAACGACGATTCCAATCAAAATTCCAATAACTGTTAATATGATAACAGCGATTTCTGCTTTTTTCATATAGTCAACGGTAACGCTTCCACTTGTCATCCGCATCATAGAAGATACGCCGGAAAAGCAAATGAACGCCATTAATACCAGTACTACAGAAAACCCTCCCATCAATTTCATACGAATTGATTTCGCTATGTTCATAATGCGTGTCACCTCTTACTCTTTCTCATCCTCAGCCTCTGCGTCTTCCCCTTCCATTAACGCGGAGAAATCCTCATCCTGAATTAATCGTTCCGGGCTCAGAAGCAGTTTTACGCCGTTCTCTGCTTTCGCAAGTCCGCAGACGTATTTGTTGCTGACGCCTCCATGCTGATTCAGAGATGGCGGAGGTATCACATTGCTTTTATCAATCTTAATTACTTCGTCTACCTTTTCTACAATCAATCCCACTACCGTATCTTTTACATTGATGACGATAATGCAGGTCCTGTCTGTATAAGGCAAAGCTTCCTGCCGAAAACGCACTCTGACGTCTATAATTGGTATAATCTTTCCTCTCAGATTAATCAAACCTCTGACATAATCTTCGGCTTCCGGAACCTGGGTAATGGATGACATTCCGATTATTTCATTGACATAGCTGATGGAAATGCCGAAATATTCATCTCCCGACTTAAAGGTCATGTACATGTCTTTTTGAGTGTCTTCTTCTTCCTCCTCCAAGACCTCGTCTAATTGCAATTCGTCTACCATCGGCCTCTCCTTTCCTTATATGATACCCGCAATATCCAGAATCAAGGCAATACTTCCATCACCCAATTGCGTACATCCTGATATACCGCTGATTTTTTTCAGATACGGCGGAATCGGTTTTACTACAATTTCCTGTTCTGATACCAGCTTATCTACAAAGGCGCAAATTGTCTTGCCTTCGTATTCCAGTACCGCTGCAATTCCTTCTTCCAGAGAAGCGCTTCTTTCCTGAATGTGGTATCGGTCGCACAATTTGATAAAGGGATAATATTCACCCCTGATATTAATGTATTCATCTCCATCCGGTTCCCGAATTACCATATCCCGGGTAACGCTGATAAATTCCTGAACAGCGCCTATCTCCACCACGAAGGTGGTTTCCCCTACTTCCATCACAATACCGTCTATGATGGCCAGGGTCAATGGAATCTTCAAGCTCATTTCCGAGCCTTCTCCCGGCGTACTGTCTATCTCCAGCTTACCGCCAATTGCCTGGATATTCTTAACTACCACGTCCATACCCACGCCACGGCCGGACAGCTCCGTTACTTTTTCTTTGGTGGAGAATCCCGGCTGCGTAATAAACTGGTATACCTCTTTATCACTTAATTCATCCGGATTCCGTTTGCCCAAAAGACCATTATTTTTTGCTTTCTTCAAAATAGCGTCGCGATTCAGGCCCTTTCCGTCATCCCGGACGCTGATATATACTTTGCCGCCTTCATTCTTGGCTTCCAAGGTGATTTTGCCCTTAGCGCTCTTGCCTGCCGATAAACGTTCCTCCTTGGATTCAATCCCATGATCCAGGGAATTACGGATCAAATGCATCAAAGGATCCGAAATATGTTCAATAATATTCTTATCTACTTCCGTATTCTCTCCGATCACTTCCAGTTCAATATCTTTTCCAAGCTTTCTGGAAACATCAAATACGATACGGTTCATCTTCTGAAACGTATTGGTCAAGGGCATCATTCGCATGGCCATAATTACGTCCTGAAGCTCCGACGTAATCTTAGACAACTGGGCGGAAGCTTTCTGGAAATTACTCAAATCCAGCCCCGGAACTTTCAAATCCGGATTCTGCAAAACTACGGCTTCTGCGATTACCAGTTCTCCAATCAAGTCCATCAGGGAATCCATCTTTCCAATGTTTACACTGATAAAGCTCTGCTTCACTTGATTCTTGGACTGCTGCTTGGCAAGCTTCTTTCCTTTGCCAGGCTCTTTGGATTTGATGACATAATCGCCGGGGGTGGGCTCTTTCCCATCCTTCCCTCCGTCTTCCTGTTTTCCTTCTCCGTTATCTGCTCCTACGACGTCCAGTTCCTGAACATCGTCTCTGAATCCCAAGGTAAATTCCTTGACCGAGGATTCATAAATATCAATTTGCGCTACGCCTGTTCCTTTTTCTATAATCTCCCGAATCTCGTCAATATCTCCCTGAGTCTTTATCAGCATATGGAATCCATCATTTAAAATCTCGTCTCCGCTGCTCTCATTGGAAATAATATCTTCGGGAATATATTTCAGATCTTCCGCAATCTCCTTTAAAGCATATACCGCCGTATAAGCCCGGATATTGCTCATCTCAAGCCCCTGTTCATAATATACGGCAATCTTGTAGTATTTCCCGTCAGAACCTGTAGGGGCAATATAAAACTGGCTGGGTTCCACATAGGTATTCTCCGGCGGCAGTTCCTTACCCTTCTTCACAATACCGCTTTTTAACCCATCCAGAAACTCTTCCAACTCACTTAAAATCTTTTCCGGGTCAGCATCCGGGCTGTCGCCCTCCTTGATCTTCTCCAATTCTCCCTGAATAAAGTCGGACACATTCAGCACATGATCCACCAGTTCCAAATGAGGAACATTCTTTGGATGGGATTCCCTCAAATAATAAAATACATCCTCCAGCTTATGGGCCACCCTTGAAATATTCTCAAACATCATAATACCTGCAGACCCTTTTATGGTATGCATTACACGGAATATTTCATTGATTGCCCCTTCGTCAAAGCACTCTTCATCCTTGTTGGCCAGTACAATATCTTGGAGATTCTCCAATAGCTGTTCACTTTCGTACAGGAAAATGTCCAGCATACCGTCTGTATTATATTCTTCAGCCATTGTTTACATTCTCCTCTTTCGATTATATCAGTCCCAGCTTTTTTAAAGCCATTTCAAATTTATCCAGATCCACCGGCTTTCCGCAATACACCGTACAGCCCATCTCAAATGCCTTCTTTACATTCTTCTCTTCATTTAAGGCGGTCGTCATAATAATCTTAACTGCCTGATCTCCCATGATTCCCCGTTCCTTTTCAATATCACGAATAGCCTTCAACGCCTGATAACCATCTAGTACCGGCATCATTACGTCCAGGCATACCAGATCGTATGGCTCCTCATCCTCGGTTGCCATCAAAAAAGCGTCTACTGCTTCTTCCCCGTCAACGGTGATATCACAGTCTCCATATTTCTGTAAATATTTCGCCATAAATTTCCGGCTGGCAAAATCATCTTCTGCTACCAATATCTTCATACAAACCCTTCCTTTCCGTTACAGGTATCCCTCGCAACCGGGAAGCCTATAATCTGCAGCCTCTATTTTAACAGGTTATATACTTTATTCGAAATACTTTCAAGGGGCAGCTGATAGTCCACCGCTCCAATATCAAACGCAACCTTTGGCATTCCGTACACAATGCAGGACGCCTCGTTCTGTCCAATCGTGACCGCTCCTGCCTTTTTCATAGCTAAAAGACCATCCGCCCCGTCCTTACCCATTCCTGTCAGTATAATTCCCAAAGCCTTATTTCCTGCGGACCTTGCTACTGAATGAAACAATACGTCTACAGAAGGGCAATGTCCGCTGACCTTGGCCTCTTCCTTACATTCTACTTGATAACCGCTGCCAACCTTAATCAGCCGCATATGCTTATCCCCCGGTGCAAGCAATACCTGACCGGGCCTCACTGCATCACCAGTTTTGGCTTCTTTAACAGCGATACGGCAAACATCATTCAAACGTTGGGCATACATGCTGGTAAATCCTACCGGCATATGCTGTACCATCACAATTCCCGGGATATCTGTTCCAAACTCTTCTATCACCTGCCGGATTGCTTCGGTTCCTCCAGTGGACGCTCCAATGGCAATCACGTCCCTCTTTCCTCCTTTTAAAATCGGATGAGGGATCCCTCTGGGTTCCGCCGCAATCTTTAGTTTTGATTTCTTTACAGTGGAAGCGATCTTTACTTTAACCGCCAGCTCCTGTTTAATAAATCTGCGCAGTTCTTCTGAACCGGCGGCGGAAGGCTTATTTACAAAATCCACTGCTCCGGCCCGCATAGCGTCGAACACCTTCCCGTCCAGGGCGCTTACCATAACAACCGGCATAGGATACTGGGGCAGAATCTTTTTTAAGAATTCCAACCCATCCATCTTAGGCATCTCAATGTCCAGCGTCATAACGTCCGGCCGGTACTTGACAATCGCATCCCGGGCAGCAAAAGCGTCCCGGGCCTCCGCCACAACTTCAAGCCCCGCTTCCGCGTTCAGTCCCTCTACCAGGATCTTACGGAATAGTTTTGAATCATCCACTACCAATACTTTTATGTTCCGCATATACCCAACTTTCTCTTGTGCCCGATATTATCATGTTACCATCCATGCTTTTTTTTGTCAACGTTCAACTTTCCGCATCTGTCTTTTGACTTTCTTAAAAACACGAATAATATCAGGGTCATAATAGACGCCGGCCCGGCTCTCAAGCAACGCCACCCCTTCTTCTTCCGTAATACTATCCTTATAATCTTCCTGAATAATATCATACATATCTACTACAGCCGTTATCCTGGCAGAAAGAGGAATCTCTTTGCCCTTAATACCTCTGGGCCTGCCCTTTCCATCCCATCGCGTATGATGATATCTGGCAATTTCTATGGCCATGGCTAAAAACTCATTCTGAAACGTAAGGTCATAAATCTGCTTCAGCATATGGGCTCCCTGCCTGGCATGAACGTCTAATTCTTCCAGGGCCGCCTCGTCATCCTCTGTCAGAGGATTTACCATCACTCCCTCCGGGATGCGAAGCTTCCCAATATCGTGGAGCATAGACGCCACTTCAATTTCCTGAATAAAATTCTCAGATACGTCTTCTTCGAAATCCGGGCTAAGCTGTAAGCTCTGAGCCAAAATCCGGCAATTATGTCCAACATTATCCATATGGCTCTCTCGCCCCTGGTCATTTTCCTCCGATATCCTGGCCAGTGCATATAAGGTATTGCGCTGCTCCTCTTCCAGACGTTTCATCTGATTCTCGATCACCATATGAAGATTACGGTTGCTTTCTTCCAGTTCCCGCTTCATCTGGTAAATCTTCAAGTGGGTATTAACCCGCATGGCAACTTCACGCATATCAAAGGGCTTGGTGATAAAGTCCACGCATCCCAGTTCAAAACCCTTCCATTTATTTTCCTTTGCCGTATCTCCGGAAATAAAGATAATCGGAATATCCCTGGTATGCACATTCTTTTTTAACCGCTCGCTAAACTCAAAGCCGCCAATCTCCGGCATATAAATATCCAGCAGGATCAGCTGCGGCCGCTCTTCATCCACCAGACGGGCCGCTTCCTTTGCACTGGACGCGCATCGGGGTATATAGCCCATTCCCTGGATAATTTCTTCCAAAATACTCAGGTTTATCTCTACATCATCCACAATCAATATCCGGGGTATTTTCTCATTTTTCAAACCATCCATCTGCTATATCCCTCCGATTTCGGCCTCCAGTTTTGTCTTCAGATCCTGATATCTCTTCATGCTCTTATCATAATCTTCCTTCCGCAGACACATTTCCATGCGAAATACCAGCTTCTTCAAATCCTCTCTGTCCTGCAACAACGATTTTAAATTGCTGGCAAAGCTCTCCGCTCTGTCCCAGGCCTCCAGCTCCAGACAAATAATGAGTTTCTCCATCTTGTTCCGAATCTCCTGTACGTTTTCTTGTGTACCGAAGCTGAAAAAATTCTCCATACTGTCGAACCTGTCAATGCTTGCGTTGTATTGCTTCAAAAGAGGCGTCTCCGTCTCCTGTATTCCCTGTTCCGCCTGTTGCTCCTGCTTGGCTCTGTCCAAACGGATCCGGAAGGAAAATGTACTGCCCTTTCCCTTTTCGCTATCCAAACGGATATTTCCGCTCATTAGCTCTATCAGCTGCTTCGTAATTGTCAAACCAAGACCGGTTCCCCCGTATTTTCGTGTAATTGACGCATCTGCCTGGGCAAAGCTTTTGAAAATCTTATCCTGCTCTTCCTTTGTCATTCCGATCCCGGTATCCTTCACCATGAAAAACAGCTCCAGCTCATTATCAAATTCCAACGTCTTGGTAATCTCGATACTGATGTAGCCTACTGATGTAAACTTCACTGCATTGGAAAGCAGATTATTCAATATCTGGATAATGCGCAGCTCGTCGCCTACTACATTCTCCGGTATATCTTCCGCTACATTTGCAATCAGATACAACCCTTTTTCATTGATTAACGTAATGCTTGTGTCAATCACATGATTAATCATATTACGAAAGTTAAATTCTTTTTTCTCTATCGTGAATTTTCCCGCTTCCATCTTAGAGAAATCCAGAATATTATTGATAATGGCCGCCATGTTTTCACAGCATTGAAGGATAATATCCGTTGTCCGCAGCTGTTTGGAATCTAAATTTGTGTCACGCAGCGTGGTCAAATGCCCTCGCATACCATTCAATGGCGTCCGCAGCTCATGGGTCACATTTGCCACAAACTCATTTCTGGCCTTCATAGCCTCCGCCGTCTCTTCCCGCACCCGCACCAGCTGTCGTTCCAGTTCATGGCGCTGAGTACTGTCTGTGGCCAGCAGGTGATAATGCCCCTGTTCCACCTGAGACGGCACCACCTTAATGGAGGCGGTAAAACAGGACTGATTCTTTCTATATAATACGGCCTCAGACGCTTTTTGAATCTCATCCAGGGAAAATTCCTGACTGTCATCCAAAAATTGCTTCAGAACCACATCCTTCATATGCAGATGATCCATGCCTTCTTCATACCCCAGCTCTTGAATCGCCGCCCGGTTAGAAAACTGAATCCTTCCCGTCTCGTCAAATACCAGAATAATTTCCATTAATTGGTCGATAAGCTCTATTCGTTCCATCCCGTCACCGCCCTTGCCGCTGATTGCCGGCATTTCCTGTCAGTCAATGATATCTCTGCTTTCTTCTAGCTCTCGCTCACAGAGCCGGCATACTCTTCACGTAACTTAAATTCTGCCACAAGGTCTTTCAGCATTTCCGCCTGTCCGGAAAGCTCCTGGCTGGCCGCTGCGCTCTCTTCGGCAGTGGCAGAGTTAGTCTGTACAACTCCGGAAATCTGGTCTACACCCATAGCAACCTGTTCAATCGCTCCTGCCTGCTCTTTGGATGCGTCTGCAATCCGATCTACCATATCAGAAGCTGTGCGAACGCCTTCTACTACTTTCATCAAAGCCTGCGCCGTTGCGTCTGCAAGCTGAGTTCCTCTGGAAACCGCATCCATGGAGCTTTCAATAAGGCTTGCGGTATCCGCCGATGCATCGGAACTCTTGCTGGCCAGATTACGCACTTCTTCTGCCACAACTGCAAATCCTTTGCCTGCACTACCTGCACGGGCAGCTTCCACAGATGCATTCAACGCCAGAATATTGGTCTGGAACGCGATATCTTCAATCGTCTTGATAATCTTTCCAATCTCATTGGAGGTACGTGTAATCTCTTCCATAGCGGCGGTCATCTCCCGCATCTGGCCGTTGCATTCTTCCACTTCATCCCCTGCCATATTTGTCTGGCTTCTAGCTTCCATGGCATTCTCCGCCGTGCTCTTAACCTGCTGGGTAATATCTTCAATCGTAGCTACCAGCTCTTCTACTGCAGCGGCCTGTGATGTAGCGCCCTGGGCAAGATCCTGGGCTCCCATAGATACCTGGCCGGAACCGGAAGCAACCTGATCGGCGCTGCGGTTGATTTGGCCTAAGGTAGAACTCAAATCACGGTTCAGTTTCCGGATGGATAAAAGCAGGTTCTGGCAGCTACCTACATAACTCTCCTCCGCTCTGGTACGCACGTCAAAATTGCCATTTGACATTTCCTCTAAAAGCATGGAAGCATCGGTGATAACGTCTCCTAAGATCTCCGTCATACGCTTGAAGGAATTTGCCAGGCTTCCCAGCTCATCTTTAGATTTGTATGTAATCTTAATATCAAAATCACCCGCTACAATCTTATCTGCCGCCGCTTCCAGCTCACGGATAGGACGGGTAATTCCTCTGGTCAGATACAGAGAAAGAATCAGGGTAATCAAAAGCGCTCCGCCAGCCATAGCAATCTGCGCCATCACCAGCTGTGACTGAAGCTTTACGGTTTCTTCAAAATCTGTCTCTGCCGTAGCATCCACAACATTACTAATCTCTATCAGAGTATTCACCGCCTGCTCCACCAGGGGCTGGTATTCATCCAGCAGCATATCCTGCGCCTTCATCTTATCCGTACTTGACAGCCCCATAACAGTCTCTTGTAAAGTTACGGCTTCCCGCACATAACCTTCGAACGCATCCAGCAGTTCCGGTTCGCTTTTAAAATTCGCGAACAGCCATTCTGCATTTTCTTCCAGCAAGGCCATTTCCTTTTCTAAATCTGCCTGAAACTCCTTACTTTTTTCTGCATCGTCCTCAATCGTCATAAAAGAGAGGTCTTTCACAATAATCTGCAGCCCGCGGCGCATACTCATCACTCTGCTGTTGACTTGATAACTCACATGGTAAAACTCCGAGTACTTACTCATGTTTTTGCTCAGCCCCGTAATTGCCACCGCAACCGTTGCGCAGAACAGTATGATAATAAGCAAAAATGTCAGCAGCAATTTCTTTCCGATTTTCAGATTTCTCATATTTACTTCCATTCCTTTCATTCCGCGTAGGTAAAAATTGGTATTTAGCCACAATTATGATCCCCTGACGCTTATTCTTTAAGTTAATTATACTGATGCTCTCTATTATAGTCGATTTTTGTGCATCTGTCCAGACCATCTGCATATCATTCGAATAATTTAGAAAATACAAGCCGAAGCCCGGTATATACTCATACCGCGCTCCGGCTAACCAGCTTATTCAGGGATATCTTAAGGCATATTGTTCCAGTTATTTCCTTAACAATATTTCCCTGTAGACGGACTATCTGCGAAAAAATCCTTTGCCTGTGCGTACGTCATTTTCTTTTTTTTCACTCTCCGGCATGTTTACCACAATTTTGTCCAAATGCCAAATATCATCTACATATTCCTGAATGGTGCGGTCCGATGTAAACTTTCCTGCATGAGCTACGTTCAAAATCGCTTTTTTCGCCCATCCCGCTTCATCCTTATATGCATCCTGCACACGTTTTTGGGCCTCTGCATACGCCCGGAAATCTTTCAGAATAAAGTAGGTGTCCGCATACCGGGTACTTTGTGTATTCAGCAAAGAATTGTACAGAGGACGGAACAGCTCTGAATCGTTGGGAGAATAAAATCCGCTGATTAACTGTGTCAGCACCTGGCGAATCTCCTGATCGCTGTTAAAAATCTGCATGGGATCATAATCACGTTTCTTCTCATGTTCAATTACTTCATCTGAACTCATTCCAAAGATAAATGCATTCTCGGCTCCCACTTCTTCTACAATCTCTACATTTGCTCCGTCCATGGTCCCCAAGGTTACCGCACCGTTCAGCATAAACTTCATATTTCCGGTTCCGGAGGCCTCCTTGCTGGCTGTGGAAATTTGTTCGCTTACATCTGCCGCCGCAAAAATCCACTCCGCATTGGAAACCCGGTAATCTTCAATGAACACCACTTTAATCTTTCCGCCGATGCTCCGGTCGTTATTGACTACTTCCGCCACCGCATTGATCAGCTTAATGGTCAGCTTGGCAATCTTATACCCTGCCGCCGCTTTCGCTCCAAAAATAAATGTTCTGGGATAGAAATCCAGTTCCGGATGCTCCTTAATCTGATTGTACAGATACATCACATGAAGGATATTCAGCAGCTGACGCTTGTATTCATGCAGACGTTTTACTTGAACATCGAAAATGGACCGAGGATCCACTTCAATCCCATTGTGCTGCATAATATAGTCCGCAAGACGCAGCTTATTCTGGTACTTGATATTCATAAATTCCTGCTGGGCTTTTTTATCGTCGGCATAGACCGCCAGCTTTTTAATATGAGGCAGATCCGTCACCCATTCGTCTCCGATATGATCCGTCACCCATTGCGCTAACAGAGGATTCCCATGATACAAAAATCTTCTCTGGGTAATCCCATTGGTCTTATTATTAAACTTCTCCGGGTACATCTCGTAGAAGTCTCTCAGCTCCTGGTTTTTCAGAATCTCTGTATGAAGCCTTGCCACACCATTGACAGAGTAGCCTGCCGCAATAGCCAAATGCGCCATTTTTACCTGCCCGTTATAAATAATGGACATCTTTTCCACCCTGCGGTAATCTCCAGGGAATTTCGCCTGGATCTCCAGCACAAAACGGCGGTTGATTTCTTCTATAATCTGATAGATTCTGGGCAGCAGCCTGGAGAAAATCTCAATGGGCCATTTTTCCAGGGCCTCCGCCATAATCGTATGATTGGTGTAGGCACAAGTGTTTTTCGTAATCTCCCAAGCCTCTTCCCAGGCCATTCCTTCTTCGTCCAGTAAAATACGCATTAATTCCGCTACTGCAACTGTCGGATGGGTGTCGTTCATCTGAATGGCCACTTTTTCCGGCATCTTATGGAGATCCGGATGATTCTTCTTATATCTTGCAACCGCCCGCTGCACACTGGCAGATACAAAGAAATACTGCTGTTTCAGACGAAGTTCTTTTCCTGCAATATGATTGTCATTGGGATACAATACATCCGTCAGATTCCTTGCCAGGTTCTCCTGTTCTACCGCCTTACGGTAATCTCCCTTGTCGAAGGAATCAAGCTCAAAGCATTCTACCGGCTCCGCATCCCAGATCATCAATGTATTTACTACATTATTATTATAGCCAATCACAGGCATATCGTAAGGAACGGCCCGAACGGACTGATAGCCTTCCTGAACAAAACGAGTATAGCCGTTGGGCGTTACCTCCGCCCGAACATAACCTCCAAACTTGATTTCAAAGGTATGCTCCGGCCTGCGCAGTTCAAAGGGATATACATTTTTCAGCCAGTTATCCGGTACTTCTATCTGGAATCCATCTGAAATCTTCTGTTTAAACATTCCGTAACGATAACGGATTCCACAGCCGTAAGCAGGATATCCAAGGGTTGCCAAGGATTCCATAAAGCAGGCCGCCAAACGTCCCAGGCCGCCGTTTCCAAGAGCCGGATCCGGCTCCTCGTCCTCGATGGCATTCAAGTTAAATCCAAGCTCCTCCAGCGCTTCTTTTACCTCCTGGTGCGCCGTCAGGTTAATCAGATTATTCCCCAACGCCCGTCCCATCAAAAATTCCATGGACATATAATATACCATCTTAGGATCCGCCCGGTCAAATTCTTTCTGAGTAGCCAGCCACTGATCAATAATCACGTCTTTAACCGCCATTCCCACAGCCTGATATACCTCCTGGGTACTGGCCTCCTCGATGGTTTTCCGGAACAATAATCTAACATTGTCCTTGATGTCTTTGATGATCTCATCCTTCCGGATCTTTTTACTTTTCATGCTCGTCCTCCTCTGCTCGCATTTTTCTACTCCCAAAGCAACAGTCTCGCCATTGATGTTCCATTCTTTTTCATAACCCTGAGGCTGCGTCTCCGTAATTGCCTCTGCAAGCACTTCTTTTTGTATCTGCGCTCCAAAGCGTTTAAATATCCCTTTAATTTTATTGTTCGCCTGATAAGTCAGCATAATCCGGTCCGTTACTTCAAACCCTGCTTCTTTCCGCATTGTCTGGATCTTGCTCACCAATTCCCGCACAAAGCCTTCTTCCAAAAGCTCCGGCGTCAAATTCGTATCCAATACGACAGTCACATCATTATCTGTCTCCGTCACATAGCCCTCCGCCTGCGTCACTGTAATCAGCAGGTCTTCTTCGGAAAGCAAAATATCGCTGCCAACGGAATCCAGACGAATAGCCCCCTGACTGTTCAACTGCTCCATGGCCTTATTTCCATCCAGCTTTGCCAATGCCGCCTGGATCTGTTTTAGGAATTTGCCATATTTTGGTCCCACCGTACGAAGCTGAGGCTTGAAGGTATAGCTGGTAAAGCTGCCTACGTCCTCCGTAATTGATAATTCCTTTACATTCAGTTCTTCTCTCACAATTTGTGCGAAATACTCCGGCACTTCAAAAGGCGCTTTTAAGAACATCTTGCCGATGGGCTGCCGGTTTTTGATATTAGCGGCATTTCTGCAGGCCCTTCCCATTACCACGACCTTTAATACACCATCCATATTTTGTTCCAGCACCGGATCGATCATAGCCTCATCCACCGCCGGAAAATCACAGAGATGAACGCTGGCCGGGGCGCTCTCGTCAACACTGCACACCAGATTCCGGTAAATATCTTCCGTCATAAAGGGAATCATTGGCGCTGCCGCTTTTGACACCGTTACAAGAGCTGTGTACAAGGTCATATATGCGTTTACCTTATCCTGCTCCATGCCTTTGGCCCAAAATCGTTCCCTGCTTCTTCTGACATACCAGTTACTCATATCGTCCACAAATTCCTGAAGCGCCCTTGCGGCCTCCGGTATGCGGTAATTCCCCAAATCATAATCCACCGTTTTCACCATGGAATTTAATCTGGACAAAAGCCATTTGTCCATCACGGATAATTTATCATAATCCAAATGATATCTGGTGGCGTCAAAATTATCTATATTCGCATATAATACAAAAAATGCATAGGTATTCCACAACGTCCCCATAAATTTCCGCTGCCCTTCCTGGACGACTTTTCCATGGAAGCGATTCGGCAGCCAGGGAGCGGAATTGATATAAAAATACCAGCGGATGGCGTCCGCCCCGTAAGTCTCTAATGCTTCAAAGGGATCCACTGCGTTCCCTTTGGACTTGCTCATTTTCTGGCCTTTTTCATCCTGCACATGGCCCAGCACAATCACATTTTCATAAGGAGCTTTGTCAAACAGCAGGGTAGATTCCGCCAGCAGAGAATAGAACCACCCTCTGGTCTGATCCACCGCCTCGGAAATAAACTTGGCAGGGAACTGTTGCTCAAATATCTCTTTATTTTCAAAGGGGTAATGATGCTGTGCAAAGGGCATCGCCCCGGAATCAAACCAACAGTCAATCACTTCCGGAACCCGGTGCATTTCTTTTCCGCACTTGGGGCAGCGGATGGTCACTTCATCAATGTAGGGCCTGTGAAGTTCAATTTCCTCAGGACAATTATCCGACATGCTCTTTAACTCTTCCACGCTGCCAATGGAATGGGTATGACCGCATTCGCATTCCCAGATATTTAGGGGTGTTCCCCAGTAACGATTCCTGGAAATCCCCCAGTCCTGCACATTTTCCAGCCAGTCCCCGAACCGGCCCTTGCCAATGCTCTCGGGAATCCAGTTAATCGTATTGTTGTTCCGAATCAAGGCGTCTTTTACTTCTGTCATTTTGATGAACCAGGATTCTCTTGCATAATAGATCAAAGGCGTATCGCATCTCCAGCAATGAGGATAGCTGTGCTCAAACTTAGGAGCATCAAAGAGCAGGCCCTGATCCTCCAAATCCTGGAGAATCATAGGATCCGCCTTTTTACAGAAGACTCCTGCATAAGGCGTCTCTTGTGTCATTTCACCTTTGCCGTCCACCAGCTGGACAAAGGGAAGGTCATATCTGCGCCCTACTTTTGCGTCATCCTCACCAAAGGCCGGGGCAATGTGTACGACGCCCGTACCGTCCGTCAACGTAACATACGTATCACAGACTACATAATGTGCCTTTTTGCCTTGCTTTGCAATGATATCCCCGGCACAATCAAATAGGGGCTCATATTCTTTGTACTCCAGGTCTTTTCCCACATAAGATTCCAGAATCTCATACGCCGCCCGGCCTTCTTCTGCCAGATTGCCCAGAACCGCATCCAGCAATGCTTTGGCCATATAGTAGGTATAACCGTCCACACAACTCACTTTTACATAATCTTCCTCCGGATTTACGCACAGCGCCACATTGGAAGGAAGGGTCCAGGGAGTGGTTGTCCAGGCTAAAATATATGCGTCCTCTCCTTTGACTTTAAAACGTGCAATGGCGGAACGTTCCTTCACATCTTTGTAGCCCTGAGCGACTTCCTGCGCCGAAAGGGGCGTTCCGCAGCGTGGACAGTAGGGAACAATCTTAAATCCTTTATATAAAAGCTTCTTATCCCAAATCTGCTTTAGCGCCCACCACTCGGATTCAATAAAATTATTGTCATACGTCACATAAGGGTCGTCCATGTCCGCCCAAAAGCCTACGGTTCCGGAAAAATCCTCCCACATGCCTTTGTACTTCCAAACACTTTCCTTACATTTTTTGATAAAAGGCTCCAGGCCGTAAGCTTCTATCTGATCCTTTCCGTTGATGCCAAGAAGCTTTTCCACCTCCAGCTCTACCGGAAGGCCGTGAGTATCCCATCCCGCCTTCCGCGGAACCATTTTTCCTTTCATAGTCTGATAACGTGGAATCATATCTTTGATTACCCTGGTCAATACATGACCGATATGAGGCTTCCCATTGGCGGTGGGAGGGCCGTCGTAAAATGTATAGACTTCTCCCTCCCTCCGGTTTTCCATACTTTTTTCAAAAATCCGGTTTTCTTTCCAAAACTGTTCCGTGGCCTTTTCCCGGTCCACAAAATTCATGTTTGTATCAACCTTACTGTACATGATCGTCTCCTTTTTCATAGAAAGTGTGCATTCTGGTACGCACTCGCACCGGAGCAAAGCTGCTATTACGGCTATATTTCCTTTACGCGTCGTGCGCATCCCCGAAGAGCCTTTATTTCATAGCCATAAATTCTTTCCTATGAAACAAAAACCCCCGTCCGTAAAAGGACGAGGGAACCCCTGCGCATACCACCTGTTACATTGTACTTAAGAGTCATGCCCTTGCATACATGATTCCTATAACGGAGGAATGAACCGTCAGCGCTTACTATCAGCCGGAGCTTGTCCTGCTGCTTTCAGCATCTGCTACTCGGAAGTGATCTTCGGCTGCAGGCTACTAATACCGGCTTCCACCATTCCGGCTCGCTGTAACGTTCTTCCTGCTGCTTACTGTCTTCGTCATGGTATTTTCATTATCGTTTCTGTATTATAAAGCCTGCAATCCGCTCTTGTCAAGAGGACTGCAGGCTTTTTTCCCTATCATTTATACTTTTTGCTTATCTCATTAATAACCGGTCTGACGTAACAAATCCTGATACATATCAGAATTCAAAAACGCCATAGCCCCCACAATTACAAGAACGGTCAAAATAAGTCCAATGGCACCGCAGACAATACCTGCAATCGCCATACCTTTTGATTCATTCTTTACAATTTGCATAACGCCAAGAATTATGGCTACAATTGCACAAGGAGCGGATACATACCAAAGTCCGCAGCATCCGATCAATGAAACAATACCGCAAACCATAGAAGCGATACCTAATCCGGTTCCCTGTCCCTTCCCAGAACCATAATTCTGAGATCCATTGTCATAAGAAGGCATAATATCCGGCGCCTGCTTGTAGTTATTTTCTTCACTCATATCATTTTTCCTCCACAAATTGTACATTACTTTTTACTTATTATAGCAGAGGTGCTTTTCATTTACAATATAAAAATTTATTTTGAAATGTTAATTTCTACCTCCGCTATGACTATTTCATGTTCTTTTCGTAATAAAGCTTCCCATAGAAAAACTGTTCCTGGAATGAAATATCCCCTAAAATCTTTTCTTCTGCAACCTCTTTCCCGTCTAAAGACACAATCCACTTGTCTTCCACATCGTCAAACCGATGCCATACCGCAATTACTTTACCCTCAAAATGCTTTAAGGGTTCCTCTGTTCCAAACAAATACACGTCCTGCCACTCTCCGTCGTCTGCAAGCACACCGTCTACATATCCATAATTGACAGGATAAATCATCTTCGGGTTCTGAGGATGGGCCAAACCCAGGGGCCGATCAACCGTTCCTGTTACAACTTTTCCTATTATATGGCTGTAATCCGGTTGTTTCGCTTCCACAGCACAGAAGAAGTAGTCCAAGGTCTGCACCAGCTTTTTATCTTCATATAGTTTTTTAATTTCGGAGACCGTCATCCATCTGCAGGATGCGACTTCGTCTGTAGTTGCTGCTTCCAAATGCAGCTCTCCATCATACTCAAATATCCATACGTCCATAATATCGTTGAACGGTTTACATTCATCTTTCAAATTATGATTACGTATTTTCGAAAAAAGCAGCTTACCCTGCGACGGGTTTACATCCAGCCCTACTTCCTCCTTCACCTCCCTGACTGCTCCCTCTAAGCTGCTTTCCCCTTTTAAAACAGATCCTCCCACACATTCCCACATAAGCGGAAAGGTGGGCCTGGCGGCGGAGCGTTGGGAGATCAGATATTCTCCTTTGGCGTTGCGTATCCACACATGTACTACCAAGTGATAATATCCATCAGGGATTTTTTCTCCTCGAATATGTTCCTTTCCCGTCTTTTGTCTGTATTTTGTATATAAATCCCATAATTCCATCGTATTCATTTCTCCTATGTTCTTAATTATATCGGTGATTGCGAAACTCAAAACTTAGCCGAATATTCTGACAATATATTTCAGGAAAAGACATTTGCACCATGAAAATGAGACCATAGAACACAGGAGGGCCTAATCCCGACTGGGTTCTGCTTGATTGGGCTCATTGGAATGCTCGGTGCAACAGACTTTGAATGAAATATATTGTCAGAATATTCGACTCAGTTTTGACTTTCGAAATTACTTATCTTAATCATAACAAGTTACGCAAACTTATTCAAGATTTCCTTGCCAAATCCTCATTTTATGGTAGAATAAACAAGTATGCAAATGCGCGGCTATTATGCGCCACACAGTTAAAAACCCAACTGATTCAGATATAGAAAGAAGGATTTTTCATGAGAACCAAACGAGAGGACATCCGCAACATTGCCATTATTGCCCATGTAGACCACGGAAAAACTACCTTAGTGGACGAGCTGTTAAAGCAAAGCGGCGTGTTCCGTGCCAACCAGGAGGTACAGGAACGGGTAATGGATTCCAACGATATTGAACGAGAAAGGGGTATTACCATCCTTTCCAAAAATACCGCCGTATTTTATAAAGACGTAAAAATTAATATCATCGATACCCCCGGCCATGCCGATTTTGGCGGTGAGGTAGAACGTGTATTGAAAATGGTAAACGGCGTGGTACTGGTAGTCGACGCCTTTGAAGGCGCCATGCCCCAAACCAAATTTGTATTAATGAAAGCATTGGATTTAAACCTTCCGGTCATTGTTTGCATCAACAAAATTGACCGTCCAGAAGCCCGTCCGGATGAAGTGATTGACGAAGTGTTGGAGCTTTTCATGGATCTGGACGCCTCCGACGAGCAGTTGGACTGCCCCTTCATCTATGCTTCCGCCAAAAACGGATATGCCATGAAGGAATTATCCGAGACGCCAAAGGACATGACCGCACTTTTTGAAACCATTATCAATTACATTCCGGCTCCGGAAGGGGATCCGGATTCCAGCACTCAGGTACTTATCAGCACCATCGACTATAACGAATACGTGGGACGTATCGGCGTAGGTAAGGTAGATAACGGCTGTTTGAAAATCAACCAGGACGCCGTCGTGGTCAATGCCCATGAACCGGACAAACAGAAAAAAGTGCGTATCAGCAAGCTGTATGAATTTGACGGTCTGAACAAGGTGGATGTAACGGAAGCAAAAATCGGTTCCATTGTAGCGATATCCGGTATTGCAGATATCCATATTGGGGACACCATCTGCGATCCGGATCATCCAGAGCCCATTCCTTTCCAAAAGATTTCAGAACCCACCATTTCCATGAATTTTATTGTCAACGACAGTCCCCTGGCAGGACAGGAGGGAAAATACATCACCAGCCGCCATATTCGAGACCGCCTATTCCGGGAGCTGAATACCGACGTCAGCCTAAGGGTGGAGGAAACGGACAACACAGACAGCTTCAAGGTTTCCGGCCGGGGAGAACTGCACCTGTCCGTCCTGATTGAAAATATGCGCCGGGAAGGCTATGAGTTCGCAGTAAGCAAAGCCGAGGTACTGTATCACACCGATGAAGAAGGGCGTAAAACAGAACCTATGGAGCTGGCTTATATTGACGTCCCGGACGAATTTTCCGGCTCAGTCATTGAGAAGCTCAGCCAACGAAAGGGAACGCTTCTGAATATGGGAAGCATCAGCGGCGGTTACACCCGGCTGGAATTTGAGATTCCCTCCCGGGGACTCATCGGCTACCGGGGAGAATTTTTGACAGATACCAAAGGAAACGGCATTATCAATACAATTTTTAACGATTACGCCCCTTACAAGGGCGATATTCAATACCGCAAGCAAGGATCCCTGATTGCCTTTGAAGCAGGAGAATCTGTTGCTTACGGCCTGTTTAGCGCCCAGGAACGAGGAACGCTGTTTATCGGTCCGGGACAACGGGTATATTCCGGAATGGTGGTAGGCCAATGCGCCAAGCCGGAGGATATTGAATTGAACGTATGTAAAAAGAAGCATCTTACCAACACCCGTTCTTCCAGCGCCGACGAGGCTCTCACATTAACGCCTCCTAAAATTTTGAGCCTGGAACAGGCATTGGAATTTATTGATACCGATGAATTATTGGAAATTACCCCAAAAAGCCTGCGCATTCGCAAAAAGATATTGGATCCCACCATGCGTAAGCGTTCTCAACGAAAATAATAGACAAGACAGCCTGAAACATCATTGTTTGGGGCAAAGAATCCGGCAAAGCCGGATTCTTTTTTCATATATTGAAACTTTTCCCCCTTCTTCTCCGTCTAATAGACAGAACTGTGAAAGGAGAGATTATATGAGTACCTCAATGATTCCCCAAGTGGAAGAATTGATCCTGACTTCTTACGAATCCATGTACCGTTTGGCATACAGCTATGTAAGAAAGGAAGAAGACGCCATGGATATTGTCCAGGAAAGCGCCTACAAGGCTATCAAAAACGCTTCCACACTCCGAAACCCAAAACATCTAAAAACCTGGCTTTGGCGGATTGTTATCAACACTTCCATCGACTTTATTAGAAACCGGCAGGAAGAGCTCTCAGGCGACCTGCCTATAGAACCGGCAACGGAAGACCAATATCCGGACTTTGACACCATTGAAGCATTAAATATCCTGAATGAACAAGAGCGCGCCGTCATTATTCTGCGTTTTTTTGAAGACAAAAAAATACGGGATGTAGCCAATATTATGGGACAAAGCCCAAATACAATCAAATCCACATTATATCGAAGCCTGAAAAAACTCAAAATCAAGTTATCGGAAGGAGAACTGCTCTATGAAGGATGAACGTTTCGAAGAAATCAGACACGACTATCAGACAATCCCCATTCCTGCCCAGCTACGCCAAAGGGTAACTACAGCTATGGAGGAAGCAAAAACAGAACTGGCAGCATCCCCTGCTGCCTCTGACAAATTACATTCTGCAGCCTTTATCGGCCAAAGACGCCATAGCGCCTCCTCCTGGAAAAAATATCTTCTACGCACTGCCGGAGTAGCCGCCGCCGCTATGCTCACCGTGACAATCATGGCGAATTCCAGCGAATCCATCGCCTACGCCATGAGCAACGTCCCGATTCTCAGCAGCATCGTACGCATTGTTACTTTTCGGGAATATACTCACTCCGAAAAACAAATGGAAGCGCACTTAAAAATCCCCACCGTCAGCATAGAGAATGAAAACGGCCAGCCGGTGGAAGAAGCCGCATCAAAACTAAATAACCAGATCAAAGCCTATACCAATCAAATCATTGAAGCATACCAAAACGATGTAAAAGCCTCCGGCGGAGAAGGAACCCAGTCTATCAATTTAGACTATGAAATCATTACCGACAATGACCGCCTTTTTACGCTACGTTTTAATCAGAGCATCGTTATGGCCTCCGGCACAGAACAGGTAAAAATTTATAACCTGGACAAAACCACCGGAAACGTACTGACGCTGGAGAACCTTTTTCAGGAAGGAGGAGACTACATCACAGCCATTTCCGACAATATCAAATCACAAATGGCGTCGCAAATGGCTGCCGATGAATCCGTCGCATATTTTTATCAAACCGATATGCCGGAAACAAACTTTTCCCAGATCACAGGAGAGGAAAATTTCTATATTTCAGACAGTGGAAAATTAACCTTGGTGTTTGATGAATATGCAGTAGCCCCTGGCTACATGGGAGTAGTAGAATTTGAAATTCCCACCGAAGCTATAAAAGACATCGTAGCAGAAGGCTTTGTAAAATAACAATTTACGGAGGACAATGCGCACCCTGCAATGTCCTCCGTACTTAAATTCCATATAATTTTCCAAAAAACGAAACTCTAAAGCAAATAATCTTCGATTTCCTTTCGTTTTCTTGCTTTTTCCCCTGAAAGGCGCTCCTGTCCCCGCTCCTTGTCCAAAGGCTGAGACTCTGCCTTCTCACTGTCTGGCTTTTGTTCTTTTTGCTTATCCTTTTTTTCTTTTTCCTCCGCCGATTTCTGCCAGTCCTGCCCCATAAATTCCATGAATTCCATATCAAGCCCACGCAAAAGCTTTGCCATTATATCCATATCCGCTTTATTGCTGTCACGTTTAATCATAGCATAGAGCGTCTGTGCCGGAATATCCGCGCTTCTGGCCAGCTGGCTCACATTCAGGTGACGTTCATCCAAAATCTGTTTCAGCCTGCTTCCAATATTCATGGCCTCTCCTGTCCTTTCTATTCTACTCTTCTTTCGGTATCTTACATCCTTACAGTCCTTGAATCCGTTCCAAAGCGGCCCGTGTATTTTCAAAGCTTCCAAAAGCAGTCAAGCGGAAATACCCTTCTCCGCTGGGTCCAAATCCGGAACCAGGCGTTCCCACCACGTTGGCCCGTTCCAGCAAATAATCAAAAAAATCCCAACTGCTCATTCCTTCCGGAGTCTTCAGCCAAATATACGGTGCATCCACACCTCCGAAGACGGTGTAACCTGCTTTCTTTAATCCGTCATAAATCACACTGGCATTGTTCATATAATATGCCACCTGTTCTTTTAACTGCTTCTTTCCTGCATCTGAATAAACGGCTTCCCCTGCCCGCTGAATGATATAAGGCGCGCCGTTATACTTGGTTCCATGACGTCTTGCCCACATATCATGTAGCGACGCTTTACCAAATTTCAATTCTTTGGGAACTACCGTATAGCCCAGACGTACCCCGGTAAAGCCTGCATTTTTGGAAAAGCTTTTCAGCTCAATGGCACAGGTTCTGGCTCCCTCACATTCATAGATGGAATGAGCCACCTCTTCCCGGGAAATATAAGCCTCGTAAGCGCCGTCATAAACAATCAGCGCTCCGTTTTTATTGGCATAATCCACCCATTCCTGAAGCTGAGATTTTGTAATCGTAGTACCGGTGGGATTATTCGGCAGGCAAAGGTAAATGACGTCCGGCGTCTCTTTGGGAAATTCCGGAACAAATTGGTTCTCCATAACACAGGGCATATAAATGACGTCGCTCCACATTCCCGTCTGTTCCTCATAGGTTCCAGTCCTCCCCGCCATTACATTGGAGTCCACATAAACCGGATACACGGGGTCGCAAACTGCAATCTTGCAGTCGCCTGCAAAAAGCTCTTGTATGTTGGCAGAATCGCTTTTCGCCCCGTCGGAAACAAAAATTTCGTCTGCACATATCTGACACCCTCTGGCCTCATAATCATTTTTTACAATTGCATTCCTTAAAAATTCGTATCCCAGATCCGGGGCATATCCTCGAAAGGTCTCAGGACTTCCCATCTCGTCCACTGCGCGATGCATTGCCTCAATAATGGCCCCAGCCAAAGGCTGCGTTACGTCTCCGATTCCCAGGCGGATGATTTCTTTCCCGGGATTTGCCTGGGCGTATGCAGATACCTTTTTTCCAATTTTGCTGAATAAATAGCTGCCTGGCAATTTCAAATAGTTTTCATTTACTCTTAACATGATAGCCTCCTGTAATACTTGTTGACAATATATATCATATTATTCCGCCCGGAGCATCTCCACCACGTTTCGATATTCCATGGAGCCCCCAAACAAATCCAGGGCGCTTCCGACGGTAACATCCAAGCGGTTTTTTCCTAAAGTTTTCAGTTCCTCCAAATCTTCAAAGCTTCCGATTCCTCCGGCATAAGTAATGGGAATCTGTCCCCAATTTCCCAAAAGTGCCGCCAGTCCTTTCTCGATGCCTCCGGATTTTCCTTCTACGTCCACTCCATGAACCAGGAATTCGTCTGCATACTTTGAAAGCTCACAAAGTAGTTCCTCCCTCACTGGTTCTTTCGTAAACTTCTGCCACCGGTCGGTGACTACAAAATAGGACTCATCTTTTTTCCGGCAACTGATATCCAGTACCAGATGCTCCTTTCCCACGGTCTGCACCATTCGTTTTAAATTCTCATAATCCACTCTTCCCTCCCGAAATACATAGGAGGTTACAATTACGTGGCTGGCTCCTGCTCTGAGAAACTCCTCTGCATTTTCCGGGCGGATGCCGCCTCCCACTTGAAGGCCCCCAGGATACGCCCGAAGAGCTTCTATGGCCTGACGCTTTGTCTCCTCATAGTAAGGAGACGCCCCAGAATTTAATAAAATCACGTGGCCCCCTGTTAAACGATCCTTCCGGTAAAGGCTGGCAAAAAAGGCAGCATCCCGGGCAGCGACAAAGTTTTCTCTTGCTTTGTCGCCGTCATCCTTAAGACTACTGCCTATAATCTGTTTTACTTTTCCGTTATGTATATCAATACAGGGCCTGAATTTCATACGTTTCCTCCTGGTACGCACACTCCGCATCACCTGAATAAGTCTGAAAATGCTCTTCCAAACCAATTCCTTATATATGTTTTTCTTATTATAATAATAGAAACGACCCTAAAATACAACTGGCAATTATTCTGATTTTTTTCTGATTTTACTCTGTATGATACCTAAAAATATAAAATAAAGCGGTGTTGTAAACACCAGAGGATTGTTTACCAACGCCTGCAGCATAAATGCCGCAATCCCTGTCGCCCCCACCGTCAGCATAGGCTCCTGACGTCTGCGCAGGCAGGAAATCAGGAGAAATAACTGCATTCCAAGATAAAATAGGACTCCCAGAATGCCAGTTACCGCCAGAAATTGTAACATTTCATTGTGAGCGTCTACCCAGGCTATGTGGTTCATTTGCATCTCTGTTCCATATAATCGTTCCATAAAAGAAAAAAAACAATTCGGCCCATATCCAAACAATTTTTGTAATATGGGCAAATCCATGTAACTGGAAATTGTACGTTTCCAAATATATCCCCGACCGCTGCCAAAGCTATCCTCCAAAGGCAGTACGAAAAAAACTGCTGCAATACCCCCCAGCGCCACAACTACAAGCAGCGCCCTAATTCCCCACTTTTGCAGATATTGGGAATGTCTGTTTTCCCTTATCCATGGACTTCTCCCTGCTATGTATGCCAAAATCAACACGCCTCCTAGAACCAACAGCACTCGCCAGTCTAACAGCACATACAGTCTGCTTTGTCCACGTAGAGTTTGAATATGAATATTTTCCCATCCCAACCAGCGATCCAACACCTCTGTCAATTTTATTCCCATTCCCCCACAAAAACACGCCGCAACAGCCTGCAACCATCCAGACAAGGATCCTTCCATCAAAGAAAGTCCCAGAAGAACCGTTATTCCTCCTCCTACAGCCAATAGCCAGCTATCGCTCCAGGTGCAAAAACAGGCATAGACGCCCGAGGCTGTCCCGGCCCAGAAGCAGACTCTGGAAAGACGCTCCTTACATTTACACAAGAACGCCATCATTAAAGCCGTAACAACCCCAAAATACTCTGAATTTACATTCACATTTCCCATGATCCCTGTAAAAGAAATATTTCCCTTTAGTCCCTCTTTCAAATGAAGGACGTCCACACCAAAAAAGTTACAAATCATAATTGCATACGCCGTGTAATTTGCAAGCAGAAACACCCAAAGCAAAAGCCCGCTGGTTCGATAGCTCCTGGACACCACAAAATAGGCGCTTCCGCACAATAGTAAAAAAGCGCCTCCCAACTGTCTGTCCTGATTCCCCCAAAAAGCTTCGCTTCCACAAGGGCTCAAAATACTGGAAATCGTTACCACCGCCATAAATAGCAGCACACAGATGTCTACCCCATCCACTTCTTTGCCGCCTTTCAAGTTCTCCTGGAACCGCCGCAAGGAAGCCAGCCAAAAAACAACCGTACAAGACAGAAGCATCAACGTTCCTGCCTGAAAAAAATCTTTTCTGGCTGATGTGATATCAAAAAAACGGTTCCGAAAAAAAAACGGAAATATTCCTGTCATTATAACCAAATAAAGCAGCGTAACACCCCTTTGCATGTATCCTGGCAAATTCGTTTCTTTCTCTTTCTTCTTCATTATTATCCCTATTCCCTTCCCTCTAGGCACTGTTTTTATAAAATAAAAACGGCGCCGAGGCTTATTCTCTGCCCCGGCGCCATTCTGGAATCAACCATCTGCTGAATCCGTCCTCTTATATAATACTTAAATCTAACGCTTTACGGTAACTGTAAACTTCACCTTCGCCCCGCTTTTCATCGTCACTGTAATCGTGGCTTTACCAGCCTTTTTACCAGTGATCTTTCCTTTATTAGTTACCGTTGCAACATTCTTATTGGAAGATTTACAGGATTTGATAACATCTCCCTTTTTAAAGCTCTCTTTTACCTTAATCTGGAAACTCTTCTTTACCTTAATTGTTGCGGATTTCTTAGCCAGTATTACCTGAGACACTGTAATCTTGCAGGTTGCTTTCTTTCCGCCTACTGTCACAGTGATTGTCGCCTTACCAGCTTTTTTTGCAGTTACTTTACCAAACTGATCTACGGACGCCACTTTAGAATTAGAGCTTTTCCATGTGATCGCATCTGTCGTCTTTGTGGGATTTACAGTTGCTTTTAAGCTAAACGTCTTGCCCTGGATCAGCTCTGCGCTAGTCTTATTCAACTTCACTTTGGTGGCTTTTACGCGGTTTTTCACAACCTGAACCGTTACTTTCACCGTTTTCTTACTGGAAGTGGTTAAGGTGATTGTAGATTTTCCGGTCTTTTTGCCTTGGATGGTAACTACGTTTTTCTTTACAGTAACTTTTACATTTCCGTTACTTGCTTTTGCTTTTATGGTATCTGTTGTATCTCCAGGATTCAAAATCGCCTGAACGGTTGTCTTCTTACCTTTCTGTACGTAAACGGTCTTCTTGCCTACATTTGTGGTAATCTTAGTAGAAGGAATCTTTACCGTTACTTTACATGTGGCCTTCACTTTTTTGTTTTCTTTCGAAGTCGCCGTAATTGTAGCTGTTCCTTTACCTACTGCTTTTACATTTCCCTTCTGGTCTACGGTTGCAACTTTTTTATTGGAGCTCTTCCATTCTACCGCCTTGCTGGAAGTATTTTTAGGATTAAAGGTTACTGTCAGTTTTTTCGTTTTTCCTTTATTTAAGTTGAAGCTTTTCCCTATAGATATTGATTTTACTTTAACTGCAGAAGGCTTTTCAACCGGCTTATTTACGGTTATTGTAAAAGTCACCCCTTTTCCGCCTTCCGGGGTCGCGGTAATCGTAGCTGTTCCCGCAGCTACCGCTTTTACGTTTCCTTTCTGGTCTACCGTTGCAATTTTATCATTGCTGCTTTTCCAGGTTACCTTTGTATTTGCAGGCGTCACTTCTACTTTCAATGCCTGACTCTTCCCAATATCCAGGGAATATTTATTATTACCTACAATCTTAATGGTGGGTACCGCAGGAACAGGAACAGAAGCTTTTTTTCTAACCGTTACCGCACATTCCCCAGCTGTTCCTTTTTCAGGTGTTGCCGTAATCTTGGCTGTTCCTTCCGCTACTGCAGTCACCTTTCCAGACTGGTCTACCTTGGCAATCTTCTCGTTACTGCTTGCCCATGTTACTTTCACATTTTTAGGTTCTGTTACCGTCAGCGCTTCGCTTTGTCCCTCTTCTAACGTCATAGAAGTTTTGTTCAGCTTAACGGTTACTGCTGGCTGTTCTGGTTGTTCTGGCTGTTCAGCAGGTTTCACCGTTACTTTACAGGTTGCTGTTTTTGCTGTGCCCTGCTTACTTTTTATTGTTGCAGTAATATCCGCCGTTCCTTCTCCCATTGCTGTTACGGTAATTTCATTTCCTGTTTTAGCAGAAACAGCCGCAGCCTTCTCATTGCTGCTTGCCCATTCCACTACAACCTCATCCGGCATGTCTAAGTCTGTAGCGGTAGCAACGCTTGTATCGGTAGCCGCCGCAGTGACCGCTTCAGCCGACAATTTTATAGTTTCTCCCACCTTTACTTCCGCACTCTCCTGGCTTATCTTAACGCCTTTCAGCTTCTTTGCATCTGTCTGCCCGCCTTCTGCGTTTACATTCATTCCCACAGAAGAAATGCATACGCACACCGCCAGAAGAAATGCAAGGACTTTTTGCAAGCCAATTTTTCCTGGATTCCATTTTAATTCTGTCATTTCTTGTCTCCTCCTTCATTTATTTTATCGTTTCGAATGCCTCTCGCATTCAAATTACCTCTCTCAATGTAGCACGTTTCTTTCTCTTTGTCAACTCTATAGAGTATATTTATATATTCTATAGAGCATATTGTAATGTATCGATTTTTGATACACTTAATCTACCTTAATATATGTATTTGACCTTCTTTCCCATGGGAGTTGATGTTATGGAAGTAAATAAAGATTTTAATTTAACCGTAGGCCTGCGCATTCGGGAAGTCCGGGAAGCCCTTTGTATGACACGGGAACAATTTAGTGAACTCTGCGGTATCTCCGATAGTTTTCTGGCTGCAGTAGAAAACGGCAAAAAAAGCATCACTACTAAAACTTTGTATAAAATATGTTCCAATGCTAATATTTCCGCAGATTATATCGTGTTAGGAAAAGAACAGGGCTTTGAGACGGATATGATTTTGGAGCTTTTGCACTCCCTTCCCTCCCGTCAGCAGGATTATGCCATACGGATTCTGAAGGATTTTACATTGGCGGTAAAAAGCGCGTCAGAATTACCGGAAAATACAAAATAATACTATTGACAGGCCTACTTCTTTTTGATAGAATTGAAAAACTAAAAGCAAATTTCAGAAAACGAAAGAGAGGATTCGAAAATGGGTACAATTATCGGTGAAGGAATTACCTTTGACGACGTACTTTTGGTTCCGGCTTATTCAGAGATTACTCCTAACATGGTGGATTTGTCCACAAGCCTGACCAAAACAGTACGTCTTAACATCCCTATGATGAGCGCCAGCATGGATACGGTGACGGAACACCGGATGGCGATTGCCATGGCCCGGCAAGGCGGTATCGGCATTATTCATAAAAACATGTCTGTAGAAGCCCAGGCTGACGAAGTAGACAAAGTAAAGCGCTCGGAAAACGGTGTCATCACCGATCCTTTTTCTCTTTCCCCAGAACACAAATTATCCGATGCGGATGAACTGATGGGCAAATTCCGTATCTCCGGCGTTCCGATTACAGAACACGGAAAGCTGGTAGGCATTATCACCAACCGGGATTTAAAATTTGAAGAAGATTTCTCCAGAAAAATTAAAGAATGCATGACTTCCGAAGGACTGATTACCGCCAAAGAAGGCATTACACTGGAAGAAGCCAAAAAGATCCTGGCCAAAGCCCGGAAAGAAAAGCTTCCTATCGTTGATGATGATTTTAATTTGAAAGGCCTGATTACCATAAAGGATATTGAGAAGCAAATCAAGTATCCTCTGTCTGCCAAGGACTCTCAGGGAAGACTCCTCTGCGGAGCCGGGGTAGGCATTACGGCCAATATGATGGAACGTGTCACCGCCCTGGTAAACGCCCATGTTGATATCATCGTCGTAGACTCCGCTCACGGCCATTCCGCCAATATTATAAGAGCTGTGAAAGAAATCAAGGGAACATATCCAGATTTACCGGTAGTTGCCGGCAATATTGCCACCGGCGCCGCTGCAAAGGCCTTGATTGACGCCGGCGCAGACGCCATTAAAGTCGGTATCGGCCCCGGATCTATCTGTACCACCCGTGTGGTAGCAGGTATCGGCGTTCCTCAGATCAGCGCAATCATGGACTGCTACGAGGTTGCCAAAGAACACGGTATTCCCGTAATTGCAGACGGAGGCATTAAATATTCCGGAGACATGACGAAGGCTATTGCCGCCGGCGCGAATGTATGTATGATGGGCAGCATTTTAGCAGGCTGCGATGAAAGCCCGGGAACCTTTGAACTCTATCAGGGAAGAAAATACAAGGTCTACCGGGGCATGGGGTCACTGTCCGCTATGGAAAACGGCAGCAAAGACCGTTATTTCCAGCAAGACGCTAAAAAACTGGTTCCGGAAGGCGTAGAAGGACGGGTTGCCTATAAAGGCACATTGGAAGATACCGTATTCCAGTTAATCGGCGGTCTCAGAGCCGGAATGGGATACTGCGGTACTCCTACCATCGAAGATTTGAAAGAAAAGGGGCAATTTGTAAAGATCTCCGCCGCTTCCTTAAAGGAAAGCCATCCTCATGATATTCATATTACCAAGGAGGCTCCTAACTACAGTTCAGACGAATAAAAACCAAAATTTAATTGCTATAGGATCATACAGCCGGCATGAATTCAATCATGCCGGCTGTAGCTTACTGCTTTTTAATTTCCTGCGCCTGTAGCGCCTGTGCCTGCTCCAGTTCCTGCACCCGTACCGGTTCCGTTTCCAGTGCCAGTTCCGTTTCCAGCGCCGGTTCCGTTTCCGGTTCCATTGGTTAAATCATCCACGCCTTTTTCCACGTCGTCTCCGATATCCTCTACGCCGTCTACAATATCATCCCCGAGATCCCCCAGGGCGCCGTCGTTCTCATTTCCTTCCGTCGCGCCGTTATTGTTATTGGGGGTTGTATCGTTTCCATTGGTTTTATCCTTCCCCCCGTCATTGTTGTCTTTGTTATCCTTATTGTCGTTTTTATTATCTGTTCTGTCCGTATCCATTGCATCGTCTCTGGTACTGTCTTTGTCATCCCCGTTGGTAGCTTCGTTATCATCAATGATTCCATCATTAGTCGTACCGTCTGTAGCGCCGTTTCCGTCATTGGCATCCCGATTGCCGCATGCTGTCAGAAAAGTCATTGTCAGGACCAGCATGCATCCCAACATGATTTTTTTCAACTGCTTCATAATAAAGTCTCCTTTAATAAAAATTTTGTCCTTCTTAGGTTTGCCGAAAATGTGGCCTTTATACGCCGGAATATTTATTTTTTCATTTTTGGATTAAATACCAGACTGGCCAAATATCCAAATACTAAGGCTGCGCACACTCCCACGGCGCTGGCGGTAAAACCGCCCATAAAAATACCGATAAATCCATCCTGATCCACAGCCTTTTGAATTCCTTTCCACAGCACATTGCCAAATCCTAAAAGTGGAACGCTGGCTCCTGCTCCTGCATATTCCACAAAAGGCTCATACAGTTGGATCGCTCCCAAAACAGCTCCGGTACATACCAGAAGAACCATGATTCTTCCTGGCATAAGCTTTGTTTTTTCCATTAGGATCTGTACCAGGGCGCAGATCAGTCCCCCTACCCAAAACGCATTGATATAATCCATCTTTTTCTCCTTTACTCCATTACTTTCTTTATGCGTGTTCTATTACAACTCCGTGGGCAATTCCCGGTACAGATTGCCCTTCATGGAAGCTTGTGGTAGATAACAACGCCCCGGTAGGTACAAAAAGAATTCGGCGATAGGTTCCTTTTTCCAATTGCGGCAATAAACTGGCGCTTAAGGTTACCGCTGAACATCCACATCCGCTTCCTCCGGAATGGGTATCCTGGGTTGTCCTGTCATAGATCTCAATCCCACAGTCCATATGCTGTTTACTGATATCAAATCCTTTTTCCCGAAGAAGCTTGATTAAAATTTCCTGTCCTACATATCCTAAATCACCGGTTATAATTTTATCGTAATCCTCCGGGTTCCTGTCAAAATCTATCAAATTTTGATAAATAGTATCACAGGCTGCCGGAGCCATAGCGGCTCCCATATTCATGGAATCTTTAATGCCAAAATCCACCACCTTCCCGGTAGTAATGCCTGTAATCCTTACTTTGCTTCGTTTTTTTGCCAATACAAAGGCGCCGCTGCCGGTAACTGTCCATGTGGCAGATAACGGCCGCTGGCTGGCATATTCCAGAGGAAAACGAAACTGTTTCTCCGCGCTGGCAAAATGGCTGGAGGTTACCGCCAGCACCTGATCCCCAAATCCTGCCGCTACCGCCATGGCTGCCAGGGATAAGGATTCTCCCGCCGTAGAACAGGCGCCGTACAATCCAAACAGAGGAATATTCAATTCCATCAAGCCAAAGGTAGTGGCAATAGATTGTCCCAGGAGATCTCCTCCAAAAATATAGCGGATCTCCTCCTTCGAAATTCCCGCCTTCCCTATGGCCAGCGTGGCAGCCTCTTTCTGGAGCGTACTTTCCGCCGCCTCCCAGGTATCCTCTCCAAATAAATCATCCGCTCCCACCATATCAAACAGCCCGCCTAAGGGCCCTTCTCCTTCTTTTTTCCCTACAACACTGGCAGAACTTAAAATATAAGGAGCCTGGTCAAATTGTACACTTTGTGTTCCCTTCTGTGACATCCCTTACTTCCTTTCCAAAAAAATCTTCTAAGCCTAGTTTTCTCAAAAGGATTTTTTTTATACAAAAAAAGGAACCTCGCAAAGCGAGATTCCTCTATCGCATGATGCTATTCCAAGGAAGGTACCGGCGGCCGCAAGGGATCTATAATCTCTCCGGCATTAAACAAATCCGAAACATTATCCTGTTCTCCGGTTGCGTTTTTATAAATACGGTATCCGTCCAGATTCCGGCGGCCCTGGCGAAGATAATCCTTCCCAAACCAGGTACGGTACAAATTGGAGTCTACGTTACAAAAAACAGTGTATCCTTGAGACCTGAGATATTGATATTTTGCGTCAGACTCATCGTAATCGCCCCAATCTCCCAAGTCCTGTCCATGGGCAAAAATAATCGTATCGGTAGGGCCTACCAGGGGTTCCACATTATTCCGCCATTTCTGGGTATCCGCCTGAATTCGCTCCAGGCTTGCATCCCCTACCTTCAAATGTCCCCAAGTATGGCTGGCAAACTCCCATCCGTCCTCTTTCATGGCGTCCGCCACCTTTTTGGCTTCCGCCCGTTCCTGCTCCAAGTCAAAATCCGGGTGCGCTTCCATCCATTTGCGCTTATCGGCGCTAAGATCCGGATTATTCAAGTCAGCATAAGTTTCATCGGTACGGTATCCCAAAATTCCATTATATCCGGTAAGGGCAATGATGCCTTTCGCTCCCCGGTAAGAAGCGTCCGGATGTTCCTCCAGGAACTGATCTAACAAGGGTACGCAATCGTAAGCGCCCACCACAGTAGTTCCGTCCGGCTGTATGTATTCGCAGGTAGGTTTTCCGTTTTCATCCAAAATCATCTTGGCCGCATAACCATAATTATCGTAGCTGTGATAATAACTCAAATCATCCAGGGACAAAACAAAGGCCTTTTTGTCCGGGGGCAACAGAATCGTTGCCGGCTTATATACCGTATTTCCGTTCTCATCCGTCTCTGTCTCAATCAAATCATGGATGCTCACCAGAACATAACCTCTGTCATACATTTCCTGAGTAATCTTCTGAAATTCACTTACCGTGGTCATCCACTGATTATTTCCCACTGCTTGAGGATTGGTATCCTGATTGGCAAACGCCCGCTCCGGATCCACTACCAGGGTATGATAAAATACATGAGTCACTTCATCCATATTGACCGGAACTAAAGTAGCTTTGATGTTTTCATAATCGGCGACCTTATCCTGCAATTCTGTATTGGTATCAAACCCGGGCATCCCTTTTACCATTTCTATCGCCGCGTCATAATCATAAGAGGCTGCCAGACGCTCAGCCTGTTCCAAAAGCTGGGAGCCCTGCTGCATCGTCTCTTCCGTCTCATTCTCCTCTGTCTTCGGCTCTTCTTCCGGCGTTTTTTCTTTTGCATCTTTGGAGGAATCTTGACCGTCCTTGCCGTCCTCTCCAGCCGGGTCGGCAGACGCCGTAACCGAATCCTGGTTATCCCCGCTGCCAACATAGCCTTTATGTGACAAAATCAGCGTCACACCTACAATTGCTCCCAATACCACAACAAAGGCACATAGGGCAAGTACTGTCATTTGTATTTTTTTGGCGTTCTTTTGTTTTTTCATTTCCGCATACTCTCCCTTTTACATTCTTTTACTATCATAATATGTCCCATCAAAATAATCAATTACAAATGCGTAATTTATTTCTTAAAAATTATTAAAAATTTTGGCAGTTCCTGTCGACACCTCTTTTATTTTCCATTCTATATCACTGCTGTTTTTTCCCTCTAACACATAAAAACGCCATAATTTCATGGGCCAAAAGAGGAAAGGAGGCAAGCAGCAAGAGTCTTATCCATTCTCCCATCCCAAGGCACACCGTTCCGAAAGCCCCCACCAAAAACGGCTGCCTGGTCACTGCAAACTGGAGGAAAAATCCAAGAATACAGGCTAATATCATCAGCTTATTATCCTTATGGTTCATGCGAAATACGGATCTTCGAATATTTCGCATTCCTACCGCATGGAACAGCTGTGACATTCCCAGCACCGTAAATGCATACGTCTGGGCACGAATCAGAATCTCTTTTTGGGACAGCAATACAAGAAAATGCTCCAAGGCTAGCTCTCCATGGCTTGCTTTTATAATGCCATAAGGAAGCATCAGAAAAGCAGTCAGGCTTATAGCCGCGATCAAAATCCCATAAAAGCAGGTACAGGCCAATCCTCCTCCCGCAAACAAGCTGTCGTTTGATTTTCTCGGGGGATTTTTCATCAGGCTGGCGCCGTCGTTTTTGTCCACACCCAATGCCAAAGCCGGAAGAGAATCTGTAATCAGATTAATCCAAAGGATATGGCTGGATTTCAAAGGTGAGGCCAATCCCAAAAGCACCGCTACAAACATGGTCATAATCTCTCCCAGATTGGAGGACAGCAAAAAAATCACGGATTTTTTTATATTTTCATATACTCCTCGTCCCTCTTCCATGGCCTTTTCAATGGTGGCAAAATTATCGTCTGTGAGAATCATATCCGCCGCCTGCTTTGCCACATCCGTTCCGGTCATGCCCATAGCAATCCCTACATCCGCCGCTTTCAAGGAAGGCGCATCATTTACTCCGTCTCCGGTCATGGCGACAATATGTCCCAATTCCTGAAACCCCTTCACTATACGAACCTTATGCTCTGGGGAGACCCGGGCAAATACCCGGGTGTAGGGCAGACGTTCCAGCAGCCCTTCCTGGGAAAGTCTCTGTAATTCTTCTCCCGCCATACATTGGCTTGGATGGTTTACAATCCCAAGCTGGCTGGCAATGGCAAACCCTGTATCCACATGATCTCCGGTAATCATCACGGTGCCCACTCCGGCGGTTTTAAATTTTGCCACTGCCTGGGCCGCTTCCGGCCTGGCCGGATCCTTCATTCCCACCATCCCTACAAACGTCAGCTCTTCCTCCACCGGGTTTTGTCCTCCTTCCCGTTTGGCCAGAGCCAAAGTCCGCAGAGCGTTCCCGGACATATCCGCCTGAGCCCTTCGAATCTGCTCCCTATGTATAGCGGTAACAGACACCGCGATTCCATCTATCAAAATTCTGCTACATTTTTTGATTACTTCATCAGGGGCTCCTTTGGTAAAAGTCACGGCCCCTTGTCCGCTTTGATGATAGGTAGACATCATTTTCCGCCGAGAGTCAAAGGGAAGCTCCTTTACCCGGGGGGATAGCTGCTCCAATTCCTGGCGATGAAGGCCGAACCCCTCCGCCAAATCCAGCAGCGCCAATTCTGTGGGATCACCAATCCGGCTCTCATACGTCAGTACCGCGTCATTACACAAGGTCATACCCCGCAGCAGCTCACTGTGAAGCTTCATTTCTATCTGATTTCTTCCGTACAGCTCTCCATTCATGTAACAGACTTCCACTGTCATTTTATTCTGAGTCAATGTTCCTGTCTTATCGGAGCATACCACACTCACAGCCCCAAGGGTTTCCACAGAAGGAAGCCTGCGGATAATCGTATTTACCTTTACCATGCGCGTTACGCTCAAGGCCAGACAAATGGTGACAACGGCTGGAAGCCCCTCTGGAACCGCGGCCACAGCCAAAGAAATTGCCGTAATTAACATTTCAAAAATGTTTCGTTTTTGAAGCACCGCGATCCCAAAAAGCAGAACGCAAAGCCCAAGAGATAAAAAACTTAACAGCCTGCCCAGCTCTCCCAGCCGTTTTTGCAGGGGTGTAGACTGGGTATGGCTTTCATTGATTAAGGAAGCAATTTTTCCAATCTCCGTATCCATTCCTACTGCCGTTACCATACCCATGCCCCGCCCCTGGGTGACAATCGTTGACATATACGCCATATTTTTCCGATCTCCCAAGGGCAGCTCTTTGTCTGCTCGTTGTCCCGGCAGAAAGGAAGCGTCTTTCTCTTGGGCCAATGCCTCCCCTGTCAATGCAGACTCCTCGATTCTCAATTCCTTAGTCTGAATCAAGCGCATATCCGCCGGTACCTGATTCCCAGCCTCCAGGCACACAATATCCCCCAGCGCCAGTTGAGAAGCCGGAATTTCGATCTCTCTGCCGCCCCGTATCACATACGCTTTTGGACTTGTAAGTTTTTTGAGGGAATCCAAAGCTTTTTGAGCTTTTCCTTCTTGCATCAGCCCTACCAGAGCATTTACGCACACCACCACCAGAATAATCACCGCGTCGCTGACTTCGTGCAAAAATAACGACACTGCGGCCGCTGCCAGAAGCACATAGATCAAAGGATCATTGAGCTGCTCCAAAAATGCTTCCGGCGCCGACTTTTTTCTGGCTTCTTTCAACTGGTTTGTCCCGTTTTTCTCAAGGCGCCTTTGAGCCTGCGCTTCTGTCAGACCATTTTTTTCATCGCTGTCTAACATGACAGCAGTATCATGGACGCTTTTATATACAAACATCATCCCCACTCCTTTGCCCGTTTATCCTGGGACAATCTGAAACATGTCCTAAGAAAAACTTATGCCGGGGACAAGAAGATTATGTTTCCGGATACGGATTTTCCTTAAAAATATATTTTCTTTTTCCAAAAAAAATGTTATGATTGCTACAAAGTATTAGGGATGATTGGAGGATCACACAATGACAAACAGAGAGCTTATTTTGAAATTTTATGATGAGGTTTTTAACAACTGGGATTTGTCCCATCTGGACGACTATATGCTGGACAACTACAAGCAGCACAACCCCGATGTACCTGAGGGAAAAGAAGGCTTTAAGGTATTTGCCGAAAAGTTCCTGTCCATGAAGCCTCACATGGACATCGCTAAAATCGTCTGTGAAGACGACATGGTAGTGGTATTTTTTAAATGTACCATGGGCGCCAACGGTATGGAAAATAAAGTTTTTGATATGTACCGCATTGAAAACGGCAAGCTGGCGGAGCACTGGGACTGCGTACAACATGATATCGGCGGTATCCAGCCAGTAAATGGGAATGGATTATTTTAATACGCAATGTTTTTCCTAAAGATTTAATAAAGAATCCGGCCAAGCCGGATTCTTTGCCTAAAGCGGGCCTTTGGCGGCATAATTTTTTCCTGCCGCCGCAGCCCCCGCTATTTTTTATGGACGAAGTCCCAAACCACCTTCTAATGTAATCGTCTCTCCCGTCATAAACTTGAAATCCGGGGAAGCCAGCTGTACACAGACACGGCCGATTTCCAATTCCGAATCCCCCAAATGTCCCATAGGCGGAATATGAACATTCTTCTCATAGGCGTCGGGATATGCTTTCTGGAACTGCTCCAACTGCGCTGTCCAGGCCAGCGGGCATACCACATTCACATTGATCCCGTCTTTGCCCCATTCAGTGGCAGCTACACGGGTTAATCCACGGATTCCCTCTTTGGCCGCCGCGTAAGCGCATTGTCCGTAATTGCCAAACAAACCTGCTCCGGAAGCAAAATTAATCACGGAACCTTTGCTTTTAGCCAAATACGGATAGCATGCCTGCATATAGTAAAACGCCGCATAAAGTCCGGAATACAATGCCAGATCGAACTGCTCTGTCGTATGGTCAGCCAAAGTAACCCCAGAAGCCGAGGCCTGGGCATTGTTAATCAAGACGTCAATTCCGCCAAAGGTATCCACCGTCTGCTTTACTACATTTTCCACTACGGATTTATTATCCGCTCCGGCAGCAACATCCGCCTGAACCCAGAGAACCTTTACGCCATACTCTCGCTCCAATTCCTCTTTGGCGTCCTCCAGCTTCTTTATGTTCCTTCCGGTGATAACCAGGTTGGCGCCTTCCTTTGCATAAGCTGTGGCAATGCCGTACCCGATGGAACCGCATCTGCCGTCACTCAAAACGGCCCTTCCTGCACCCGTAATAATTACTGTCTTTCCACTGAAATTTCCCATGATCTTCTCCCTTCTGCTGCATGGTTCTTGAAATTGCTTTTCTCTTGCAGCCTGCAGGCTGTACACTGCATTATGCTTACAATATACCCTTTTTCATGAGACAAGTCAATCCGGTTTCTTAAAACACCCCAAAACACTTCCCAATCCAATACCCCAGCCCCAGCACCCAACTGGTAAAAATCCCATACAAAATCACCGGCCCTGCAATCGTAAAAATTTTACACCCAATCCCAAACACCTGTCCTTCTTTCTTAAATTCAATCGCCGGAGCAGCCACAGAATTTGCAAATCCGGTAATCGGCACCAAAGCCCCAGCTCCGCCCCACTTTGCAATGGAAGGATAAATATTTAGCCCTGTTAAAAATATACTGGAAAAAATCAAAATAATGCTATTCCAGGAGCCTGCCGTCTCTTTGTCTAATCCCATATTTCCTGCAATATTCAAAATCACCTGTCCAATGGTGCAGATGATTCCTCCAACCAAAAAGGCCTTCGCCATATTCGCCCACAGGGAATGGGTGGGCGTCACCTGTTTTACATATTCGTTATATTCCTGTTGCTGTTGCTGCTGTTCTTCCTTCGTCATTCCTTGTCTCCTTTCACATTTCATGCAGCCCGAATTTCCTTGCTGCCGCCTTATTTTGCCATATGGTTTGCATAAAAATAAAAGGCCCCCGCCATTTTCCCCAAAGCCATGGCTACAAGCACCCAATTCTGTCCTTCCTTCATCTTTGTCCTGCGAAACATAATAGGGAAGGTATTAAGAATCTCCGCCAAGGCCACAGCCAGGCAGCCTGTATAAATCCCTGCAGACAACCCGAAAATATATAGCAGAGTCCTTCCCAATGGCAGGGGAAATTCAAAAATCGATATGAGATTCCCACAGACCCCGCCTAAAAAAATTGCATTTTCATAGGTGAGAATATGGCTGTTCGTGCGGCTTTTTGCTGCAAACCGGGGAATCATCCCTAAGGATATCACAAAGGCAAATACAGCCCCCGATATGGCAAAGCCGCCGGCCAATCCCAAAAATCCCAACATGATTTCCTTAGCCCACATCGTTCTTTGTACCTTTCCTGCCGCAATTTTCAATAAATGTGGTATCTACGTCTTGTTCGTACATCCGCATCTGCACCTGCATAGGCGTAGGATCGTGAGTCACCTTCTTGCGTCCAAAATGGTTAAAAAAGATTAAAATCCCCAGGCCCAGGCCAATGGAATAGCAAACCTCCAGGGAGGTAAACCCATTGGATGGTTCCCCTGTTACCTGCTGATAAAACTTCGCAAATACGTCTGCTACTCCCACATCGTTATTAAAGGTCATAATTGTAAATGCCGAGCCAAAAAAGATTAAAATACACAAGAGAGAGGCTTTCAAATAGCCCAGCCATTTCGGCTCCTCTGTGGGAATATATTCCAGTACAAAATCCGGCTCCCCAATATTTTCCACCTCCAAATTGGGATATTCCTTCCCAATGAGCTGAATCACTTTTAAGACAGAAAACACCGCTATGGACTGTTTTTCCTTTTTACCGGAAATTGGTTCCCGAAATTGATATACTTTCATGGTTTTCAGCTTATTCACCACAGCCTCGTTGGTACAAGTCAAGCTGGCAATATCCTTTAAGGTAACTCCCGGCGTTGTTACCTTCACATTCCGCTCAATACTAATATATAAGATTTCGCTCATTCCAGGCCCTCATTTCTGCCGCCTCCTGCCAACATCTCCTCTTCCTGACGCACCAGCGTCCCTTCCGTAATCTCCGTGTGATCCTGTACATAATTCAGGTAATAGAATATACCGCCCACAATAGCCAGAATCAGCAGGGACAGCAGGCACATCCGGTATAATTTATGACTCATACGCTCACTTCCTTTTTATTCTTTGGGTGTAGTATGCGGATTTTTTCATAAATTATACAATCCTCAGTAGATAAAGGGCACGATCATTTTAGTAACTTTTTATCCTCCTGCCAATTTACGCAGATGAAGCAGAATTTTCTTTTCTAGACGACTCACCTGCACCTGACTTAATCCTAAGCTTTTTGCCACTTCCACCTGTGTTTTTTCCTGAAAATATCGTTGTACAATTAACTCCCGCTCCGTTCCCTCCAGCTGTGCCATCAACTGGGTCAAAAGCATTTGATCCAATAATTTTTCATTTTCATTGCCTTTTTCCACAAGCCGGTCCGCCAGACAGACCTCATTCCCATCCGGCTGATAAATGGATTTATAAATAGATTCCACCTCCACGCTTGCCTCCAGAGCCATTACAATTTCCTCACGCCGGATTCCGGTAGCTTCTTCCAGCTCCAGCAGGGTAACATCTCTCCCCAGCTCCTTCTGCAGGCGGCTTCTGGTTGCTGCAATTTTAGCTGCGCACTCCTTTAATCCCCGGCTGACCTTCAACATACCGTCGTCTCTCAAAAAACGTTTAATCTCGCCGGTAATCATAGGCACCGCATACGTGGAAAATTTTACCTCAAAAGCGGTATCAAACTTGTCAATGGCCTTCATCAATCCGATACTTCCGATTTGAAACAAGTCTTCTAAATCGTATCCCCGGTTTTCAAACCGCTTTACAATGCTCCATACCAGCCCCAAATTATTCTGTACCAGCTTGTCCCTCGCTTCTTTATCTCCTCTGTGCGACTGTTCGATCAAAGCGATGGTCTCTTCCATGTCTCATGCCCTTTCAATTCTTTTTTTCATGGTAACACGGGTTCCCTGATTTACAGCCGACGCTACCCACACCTCGTCCATAAACGCCTCCATAAACGTAAATCCCATACCGGAACGTTCCAGATCCGGCTTTGTGGTATACAAAGGCTCCCGGGCTTTGTCAATATCCGAAATCCCCTTTCCATTGTCAATCACACAAATTTCCACATCCTGCCCGTCTATTTCACAAGTAATCCACACTTTTCCTTCTTTCTGGTCGTACCCATGGATAATTGCATTGGTCACCGCTTCCGATACCGCAGTTTTAATATCCGCCAGTTCGTCCACCGTAGGATTTAATCCGGCAATAAACGCTCCTACGGCAACCCTGGCAAATCCTTCATTTTCTGATTGGGATGAAAATTCCATTTTCATTTCTTTTTTCACTTGCTCCTCCTCCTTACAGCATCACTTCAATAATTTTATGTAACCCGGATACCTGAAAAATTTTCTGTATTTGCTGGTTTAAATGAACCGCCAGGGCTTGTCCTCCGGCAAATTTTAAGTTCCTGCATCTGCCCAGAATCACGCCAATCCCGGAGCTGTCCATAAATACCGTATCCTGAAAATCAAATACAATACTGCGTACCGGGTATTTTATCAGCAGCGCATCTGTCTCCTGGCGCAACGTCTCCGCAGAATGATGGTCTAATTCCTTTGGCATCTGCACCCGCAGCGTACCTGTCTCACGCTCAAACTTATGCTCCATAACCTTTCCCTCCTTCTATTAGGTTTCCCTATGAAATAAATAAAAGACGCCAAATATTGACGTCTTTTGTAAGTGACATTATAAAATTCTTTCTGTTACTGCTGGGCCGCCTGATACTCCTGTAAAAACTGTTCCGCCGTCCTGGCTCTCTGAGTACCCGGCAAAAGCTCCAGAACCCTTTGATAATAAACGGCCGCTTGGTCGTTCTGTTCCATTCTCCGGTAAGATTGAGCCAGATAATAAACCGCGTACCCTTGATCATAATTCTCGTCCGCTTCCACAACCTGCTGCAGCTTTTGAGCCGCCTCCTCATAATTATACACCTGATAAGCAGCCCTGCCCTCCTGATACATAGTGGCAATATATTCTTCATCTACCTGGGTAGTCATCCTTTGGTAAATTTCCGCCGCCTTTCCTGTAAGCGCAGATGCGTCCAGCCCTTCCAGGGCTCTCTGGGACTCCTCCATATTCTTCTGGGCATAGGCGTCATACGCGGTCAAAAGCTGCTCATACAGCGCCACAGACGCTTTGCTTTCATCTTTGTCACCTTCCAGTTCTTTCACCTGAGCCTTCAGCTCCTCCACTTGGCTCTCCAAGGTCTTAATGGTTTGATTCTTTGTACTGATGGTGTCATTGGCCTCACGGACGGCCTGGTTGGTCTCTCCGGCCGCATCCTGCCGCATACTTGGTATAATTAAAAACCAGGTAGCCAAAGCGCCGATGGCCACCCCAAGAATAATATTTAAAATCGTACCCAGGGCAGAACGGTCTTTGAAATTCGCCGGATGAATAATGGTCTCGTTGCCGCTTCGATAAGCTACGGTATCTTTTTTTTCCTTTCGGCTTTCTTTTTTGGAGGACGATTCTCCTTTCAAACGGCTGTTGACTTCCTGCAGATACCGAAACGTGGTAAGATTTCCGGCGTCGATCTTCTGCGCCTGATTTAATGTTTTTCGAGCCTGCTCATACTTTCCTTCTTCCATATAAAGGAGCGCCAAAAGCTGATGCCCTTTCACCATTCTAGGATTCATGGACAATACCTTTTTCAGTTGGATTGCCGCTAAATCTTTACTATCCTGGCGGCAGTATACCAAGGCCTGATTGTACTTTTTAATGGTCTGGTTCAGCGCCTCTAATTTATTTCCATTGGACTGAACCGCCGCCAGATACTTCTCCGCCAGCTTATCCTCCGGCATCAGGTTCCTGCTAATTACCCATTCACTGATCGCGTCTACCGTCTCTCCCATCTCAAAATAAACCAGTCCCAATAAATTGCGGGCTGCCACATTCATTTTATAGAATTTCAGACTGCTTCTTAAGTTCTCCGCCGCTTTGGACAGATTCCGCAGTTTTGCCTGTTTTAATCCCTCATTATAATAGCGGTTAGAAGTACGGATAATCCGCTTGTAGAGTTTTACATCTGCTCCGCAGGCAGGGCAGTAATCTTCCCGTCCCAAAGCAGAACCACATTTCATACATTCCATACAATTTCCTTTCTATTTCTTTCTCACTTCCTTAAACATCTCCTGCAAAATGTCTGTCATATCTGTCAAATCATGGCTATATATGGCTTCCTCCACCTCTTCCACCTCTAAGCTGGGCTGAAATTTCTTTAATTCTTCTTCAAAATCTATCAATCTCTTGACCTCCTGTCGTCTTTCAATCATTGTTTACGCTCCCGCAGCACCGTCTTTAATTCCCCAATCAAATACAAGGAACCTGCACAAAATAACGTTTGCCCCGGTTTTTTCCATTTTAAAGCCTCCTGGAACGCTTCGCCGGGATTCTCTATGATCAAAACCGGAATATTCTTTCCTCTACAAGAAAGCTCTCGAATAAAACACGATTTCAAATGCTCCGGATCCAACGCCCTGGGATTATCGCTGATTTTTGTCAGTATGATCCCTTCCCAGAGTTCCTTTCGGCAAAGCAGGCGGACAGCTTCTTCATAAGCCTTCTCCTGCACCATGGAAAAAAGCAAAATGGACGGACACTTTGCCAGACTGCATACCGCCTCCAAAAACCCTTGTATGCCGGAAACGTTGTGGGCGCCGTCCATATATACCTCCGGCTCCGTCTCCTCCATCCTTCCTGGCCAGGACGCCCTCTCCAAACCACGGCAAACCGCCCCATGGGCAATTTCAAACATTTCACTCAAATATGGTACAGCCGCCAGAGCAAGGGCTGCATTCATAACCTGGTATTTTGCCGGAAAAGAAATCCGGACATTAGTAACATCATACCCACAATCCATAGAAAAATCAATGTTTTTTCCATCGTTTAATAAAATTTTAATGTCCTTCCAGGAAACCTTTTTCAAGGGAGCCTGTCTTTGTTTTGCAGCATCCCTTATTACCGGTTCCGCCAAGGGCTCATTCCCGTCAAAAATAACCGGAACGCCTTCTTTAATAATCCCTGCTTTCTCTGCCGCAATCTGTTCCAGGGTATCTCCCAGAATCTCCGTATGCTCCAGACTGATGGAGGTAATGATCGTAAGAATCGGGCGTCGGACCACATTTGTGGCATCCAGACGTCCTCCTAATCCCGTCTCCAAAACAGCGCACTGGATTCCTTCCTGTAAAAAAAGGATCATTCCAACGGCAAATAAATACTCAAAAAAAGTGGGGTGAGGCATACCATCCCGCTGCATCTTAACTACTTCCTGCCGTACCAGTTGTTCCGCCTTCAAAAACTGTTCCTTACTGCAAGGCTCTCCATTGATTAAAAACCGCTCCCGGATATCCGTCAAATGAGGTGATGCAAACATCCCCGTACGCAATCCGCTCTCCGCCAAAATGCTGCTTATAAAAGCACAGACACTGCCCTTTCCATTGCTTCCCGCCACATGGACAGTGGGAAGCTGTTCCTGAGGATTCCCCAGCCGTTCCATAAACGCTCTGGTATGGCAGGGCTGATTCTTTTTTGTAAACCGGGGGATGTCCAATATATAAGACACCGTTTCTTCATAAGTCAAAAAAATTCACCACTCTATTATAAAAGTTTCTTTATCCATTATAATAGAATGGTGATTTTATGCAAGCATATTTCCGTCTCCCTGCTGCTTTTTTTATCGCAAAATCATCAAATATGTGACAGAGGCCACAAAAGCAGCAGGAAGTATCTTTCTTAAAACGTATACAGGCTCACAACCTCGCCTTTTTCTTTTCGGTATTCTACATGGCTCTCCGGGCTGCGAATAAACAGTCTGGCTTCATCAATAATAACCATAACCCCCGGATACACGCTGCGCTGCGCCCGGATACTGGCATATCTGGCGTCTGCCAGCTGCTGCTCCAGCTGTCCCAGCTCCGCCTGCTTTCCTCCCAGGGTAGCGCTGTCTCTGATTTTTACCCGTAACAACTGCATCTTCCTTGGATCGTTCTTTTCCAGCGCCTGAGCCTCCGCCAGACGTTCCAGCTCCTTTAAGCCTTTTTCCACCCGCTCCAGCATCTGGCTCATATCGGTAACTTCCTTCTGCAGCGCTTTAATCCTACGTAAAACTTCCACATCATTACCTACCCGCACTTCTGTACGGATCTCTACGTCATTTCCGAGATCCCCTACTTCAATGCCCTGGATGGCATGGACTTTTCCTCCTATAATTCCTGCGTCTTTGCCGTTCAGGATAATCCGTTTCTTACAGGTAACATCACAGTTCATGAAAACCTGAGCCTGAATCTCTCCCCATGCTTCCACAATGGTATATTCAAAAAACTTCGCCGTAATGTTTCCTTTTGTAAATACCGTAGATTTGGAACCGCCCATCATTCCGCCTCTTAAAATAATATCTTTCCCGGCCCAAAGATCCGCCGTTTCAACAATTCCATCTACTGTAATTGTCCCGGCAGCTTTGATCTGCACACCGGCGCAGACGTTTCCATGCACCAGCACATCTCCGTTAAAATCAATATTTCCCACGGAAAGATCGGCATTTCCCGAAATCTCATATACTTTAGAGACCGTAATACGGTCGTTCTTCATTTCGATTTTTCCATCAAAATCAGAGGTATAGACACGGTTATCCTCTGACCGTGTAAATCCTTTTCCTTTTAATGGCGGAAGCTCCCTGGCCCGCTTGGCCATAATCGGCTTTCCCTTCACGGTGATTCCGTTCTCACCCATAATCGCAGGATGATATTCTGCAATTACCTGGCCTTCTTTTACAATCTCTACCCGGTTGATACTCCAATAGTCCACAGAGCCATCCGGCCTTACCGTAGGTTTCCCGTCCAGGTTCCTGTTAAAATGATAATCGTAATAGCCGTCTTTTCCTTCCTTTGCAGCAACTCCCTCCGCAACCAGAACTTCCCTGCGATAGCTCCGTTCCCGCACCATCTGCTCCAGCTTTTCCGATTTCACACCATGAACCACGCCTTTGTCACGCAAAGCGTTTTCCAGTTCACCTACTGTATAATCCTCTTTTTCCGGCACCGGCAGATATAGAAATGCTTCCATGTCATTTATGCCTATTCTAACCTGAGGTGCATTACGGCTAATCTCTTCCATATCTTCAGCTCCTATACGTCATTAGTCATTATTATTTATTTTACCAAGAAATTTGATTTTTTTCAATCATTAATGACAATCTGATTGGAATTTATATCATTTTTTTGCCGTTGGAAATGATTTCCGGATCCCTTTGGGCCACAGGGCATCAAAAGAGATACTCTCTACTTCAGCTGCTCCAATCTGGCGCATACCTGCTCCATCATGAGACGATACTTTTCTTGCTTTTCCCGCTCTTCACGAATTTTTTCTTCCGGCGCCTTGCTGATAAATTTTTCATTGTTCAGCATTCCTGCAGAACGGGCCAATTCCTTCTCCAAGCGAGCCTTTTCTTTTTCCAAACGTTCCCGTTCCTTTTCAAAATCCACCAGGTCTTCCAGTGGAATATAAATAACGCCGCTGGAGGTCACAACAGACACTGCATCCTCCGCGATTCCCGTCTTATCCGGCTGTACCTTAATTCCGCTGGCTCCCATAAAGCCCCCGCAGGTTACCGATAAGGTTTCAAATATCCTGGCGTTCTTTTCATCCGGACATACAATATAAATATGCGCTTTCCGGCTGGGCGGTACCTCCATCTGGGATCTTATATTACGTACCCCCCGAACAGCTTCTTTCATCTTCTCAATCATTTCTTCCTCTGCCGGATAACAATACTTCTCCTGGAACATGGGCCATTCAGAGAGCATCAGCGTCTCTTCTTCTGACTGAAGCGTACAGAATATTTCTTCTGTAATAAAAGGCATATAGGGATGCAGCAGCTTCAGGGATTGCACTAATACATTCTGAAGCGTCCACAGAGCGGCGTTCCCGGAAACGGGATTTGTTTCCTTCTGATAAATACGCGTCTTAGCCATCTCAATATACCAGTCGCAGAATTCATCCCAAATAAAATCATAAATTTTGGAAACGGCAATCCCCAGCTCAAATTTATCCATATTTTCCGTTACATCTTTCGTCAGAGTATTGACTTTAGACAAGATCCATTTATCTGTCGTCTCTAATTCCTCTTGGGAAGGCTGCCTCAAGGCTTCTTTTTCCAAATTCATCATAATAAACCTGGAAGCATTCCACACCTTATTGGCAAAATTCCGGCTGGCTTCCACCCGTTCCCAGTAAAAGCGCATATCGTTCCCCGGCGCATTTCCGGTCACCAAAGTCAGACGCAAAGCGTCCGCACCGTATCGTTCAATCACTTCCAAAGGATCAATGCCGTTGCCCAATGATTTACTCATTTTACGTCCCTGGGAATCCCGTATCAGGCCATGGAACAATACGGTATGAAACGGCTCCTTTCCCATTTGCTCGTACCCTGAGAAAATCATACGAATAACCCAGAAGAAAATAATATCATATCCTGTCACTAACACATCGTTGGGATAAAAATAATCCAGATCTTCTGTTTTCTCAGGCCAGCCTAAGGTAGAAAAAGGCCATAAGGCAGAGGAAAACCAGGTATCCAAAGTATCCGGATCCTGAATCATATGGGTACAGCCGCATTTCGGGCATTTTTCCGGATTCTCTCTTGCCACCACAAGGTCTTTGCATTCTTTACAATAGTATGCCGGAATCCGATGTCCCCACCAAAGCTGTCTGGAAATACACCAATCCCGGATGTTGTCTGTCCAGTTAAAATACGTTTTATTCATGCGCTCCGGCAAAAGCTTGATCTTCCCGGTTTTTACGGCTTCCACTGCCGGTTTGATCAATTCATCCATTTTCACAAACCACTGCTGTTTTACCATAGGCTCTACCGTAGTCTTACAGCGGTCGTGAGTCCCTACGTTATGGGCATGGGGAGCAACCTTCACCAAAAGTCCCTGCTCTTTCAAATCCTCCAGCATTTTTGTTCTGGCTTCATAGCGGTCCATACCCGCATATACTCCGCCTTTTTCATTGATTGTGGCGTCATCGTTCATCACATTGATTTCCGGCAATCCATGACGCTTTCCTACTTCAAAGTCATTGGGGTCATGGGCAGGAGTAATTTTCACGCAGCCGGTTCCAAACTCCCGGTCTACATAATGATCCGCTACCACCGGAATCTCCCGGCCTACCAAAGGTAGAATCAGCGTCTTCCCAATCAGATCCTGATACCGCTCATCCTCCGGATTTACTGCAACGGCTGTATCTCCCAGCAGCGTCTCGGGACGGGTGGTGGCGATCTCCACAAATCTTCCCTCTTCTCCTTTTACCGGATATTTAATATGCCAAAAATATCCGTCCTGCTCCTCATGTTCTACCTCCGCATCAGAAATGGAGGTCTGACAAACGGGACACCAGTTGACAATCCGGGAGCCCTTATAAATCAACCCTTTTTCATACAATTTAATAAAAACTTCCTGCACCGCGTGGGAGCATCCCTCGTCCATGGTAAAACGTTCCCGCTGCCAGTCTGCAGAAGAACCCATTTTCTTTAACTGCTTAATAATGCGTCCGCCGTATTCCTCTTTCCATTTCCAGGCCCGTTCTAAAAAGCCTTCCCGGCCTAATGCTTCCTTGTCAATGCCCTCTTCCTTCAAAGCTTCTATAATCTTAACTTCCGTTGCAATGGAAGCGTGGTCTGTTCCCGGCTGCCATAATGCATTATAGCCCTGCATCCGTTTATAGCGGATTAATATATCCTGCATGGCGTTATCCAATGCGTGCCCCATATGAAGCTGTCCGGTGATATTCGGAGGAGGCATAACAATGGTAAAGGGTTTCTTGCTCCTATCTACCTCTGCATGAAAATAATTGTTGTCCTCCCATTTCCGATAAAGTCTGTCCTCAATGCCTTTTGGATCGTATGTTTTTGCCAACTCTTTGCCCATATATTTCTCCTTTCCTGTGTGTGTTTCCCATAAAATAAAAAGCCCTCTGCAGCAAAACTGCAAAGGGCGTATCAACGCGGTACCACCTTTGTTTAAGGCTTATAGCCTTACTCCTCTTATCCTTAACGCGGACGACACGGGGAATCCTACTTATATGCTTAGACGCGTATCCTTCCTTGCATTTTGTTCAGAAACCCGGTTCAAAAGCTACCTTCTACGACTCCTTCTTGAAGCAGCCTTTCAGCCGGCGGACCGCTCTCTCTTTCAAGGGTTCTCGTATACTCCTCTTTCTCTTCACCATTTTCACAATATGTTTTGTTATGTTTCTATTATTTTAGAGAAAGGAGCCTCTGTTGTCAAGATAAAAATGAAACTATCCATCAAAACTCTTCCTCCACCATACTTCTATTCCGATGAAACACATCATAAATGCAAGGAACAACAATCAATGTCAATAGCGTACCATAAATCATGCCGCCAACCACGACTACTGCCATAGGCTGCATCATTTCCGAACCGGCGTCCAATCCCAAGGCCATGGTGGACATGGCGATGATCGTGGTCAATGCCGTCATCAGAATGGGGCGAAGCCTAGTCTTGCCCGCCTCAATCAAGGCTTCTTTTTTATCCATCCCTTCCCGGCGAAGCTGGTTGGTATAATCCACCATAACGATTCCGTTATTTACAATAATGCCCGTAAGCATGACAAAACCAATCAGCCCAATTACGCTGATTTCACTGCCGGTAAAGAATAGAGCCAAGAACCCTCCGGTAAATGCCAGCGGCATGGTAAACATAATGATAAACGGCGATAATAGCGACTGGAACTGGGCTACCATAATCAGATAGACAAATACCACCGCCAAAATCAGCATTAAAACTACCTGTTCCATCGCTTCATTGATTGTCTCATCCTCACCTGTCATTTCCAGGGTGAACCCTTGGGGACAGGAATATCCATCCAGCGCTTTTTCCACCTCTCTGGCCACCAGTCCCACATTATGTTCTTCATCTATAGCCGCTGAAACCGTAATATAACGTTCCTGTGCATCACGGCTGATGGACTTAAGTCCCTCCGCTTCCTCAAAATTCGCAATTTCTTTCAGAGGAACGTCCTTTGTCTCTCCCTCTTTATCTGTGTAAGAAAACGTGAGCTCCCGGATATCCTGCCTGGCTACGTCCTCCTCCTCTGCGCCGGAAACATATACTTCATAATCCTTTACATCGGAAGATAAGGTGGTTGAAAGCTCCTCTCCTGCAAGGGTATCGCTCACCAGCTGGAATACCTGAGCCACTGTCATGCCGTATTCTGCTGCTTTATCTTTATTTACACTGATTTTAAACTGGGGAGCCGTCTCTTCCAATCCATCTGAAACCTCCGTGGTACCTTCCACAGACGCAACCAGCTCTGCCACATCCTTGGCAATCTCCTGGAGTTTATCCAGATCCCGTCCCTTCACCATTACGGAGATCCCGCTGCCTCCTAGCATACTCATATCCATAGAAGAAGAATCCACATGGATCTCTCCCTCCAAATCCTTCGTTCTGGACAAAATCTCTTTGGTAAGCTGCGCATTGGTAAGCTTTGGATCCTCTTTCAGAAGAATATACATGCTCACGGTATTTCCGCCGCCGCCCATTATTCCCTGGCCTCCTGCCATAGCTCCTATGGTATCAATATCCTCCAAATCTTCCAACCGCTTTATTACTTCCTCCGAAAGCTGTCCTGCTTCCTTCGTATCCGCTTCCTGAGGCGGCGTAAGGGTAACCGTCAGCTGTGGGCTTTCCATCTCCGCCATAAACGCCGTTCCATTGGTCAATGCCGCTGCAATACTTCCCGCCAAGAGCAAGACTGCCGCCAAAAATACAAGGGGCTTAACCCGAAGCATCACGCCCAACAGCTTTCCATATACCTCCTTCAGCCCATCAAACAGCGGATGCTTCCGCTCTACGGCTTTTCGCAGAAGGCCGCTGGCCATCATGGGCACAAAGGTCAAAGCAATCAACAGACTTGCAATGAGGCAATAAGCAATGGTAAGTCCCATATCCACAAACAATTGCCTGGTAATACCTTCTGTAAATATAATAGGTGCAAATACACAAATTGTAGTAAGAGTAGAAGCCACAATTGCTCCGGCCACCTGTTTTGTCCCTTCTACCGCAGCCCGTTTCACCGGTTCCCCTTCTTTTCGCATCCGGTAAATATTTTCTATTACCACAATGGAATTGTCCACCAGCATACCAATTCCCAATGCCAACCCCGACAAAGAAATGACATTCAATGTAATACCTGAAAAATACATCAACACTACGGCAAAAATGACGCTGACCGGTATCGCGCACGCAATTACAATCGTAGGCTTAACATCCTTTAAAAACAACAGTAAGATAATGACAGCGAGAATTCCACCCACGATCATATTCTGGAGCACAGAATCTACAATCATGTCTATATAAACTCCCTGGTCCATCAGCACTGTGGTATGAAGCCCTTCCTCCGTCTGGGAAAGCTCTTCAAACCGGTCCAGCACCCGGTCTGTCACATCTCCTGTTGCATAACCCGTTTGCTTCTCAATAGAAAGCATAATACCAGGGTTGCCATTGATACTTGCATATACCTCCTCTTCATTGCTGGTAAGCTCCACATCCGCCACGTCTGTCAAACGGATGGGATCCACACCGTCCATCTTCATATCCAGGAGTACCAGATTCGAAAGAGCCTCCAAATCTGCAACCTTATCCCCCACCCTTATCAAATACTGCTGTTTTTCTTCTGTAATATACCCGGCAGGCATGGAAAAATTCTGGGCCGCCAATAGATTTTTCACCATCTCTACCGTCACAATGTCTTCCAAGTCTGCTTGTTTATACGCTTCTTCCTTTTGCTCTTCAAAAGAAGCTTTGGCCTCCTCAAGCTGCTGCTCCCCGGAACTTAATTGGGCCGACGCGCTTCCCATTTCAATAGATCCCAGAATCTGTCCTTTGCTTAACTGGCTTAGGGCATCGTTAATTGTTACCTTTCCTTCCGCAATACTTGACAGCGCGCCCTCAATCTGAGCAATTCCGCCGTTGATTTGAGCCAGATTCCCATTCATTTCTTCCATCAGGCCCGGCAAGTCATCCACCGTAAGGTTCTCTTTTCCCATCTGGGCGCCAAAGTCCGCTACCTGCTTTTCTACCGCTGCATACTGAACCTTCAATGCTTCCAAATCGATACCGGCAGCTTCAAGCATCTCCGGCGTCATAGCCTGGGCGGCCGTCACGGCTTCCCGAAGCTGGCCTGCCCCTGTAAGCAGCTGGCTCAGAGCCTCTATGCCCTGCTCCGCCTGGCTTTTGGCTCCCCAAAGCTCCTCCAGCTGTGTTTTAAGGCTGTTTTCCGTCATCAATAATTCCGTCTTACGGTCATACAATTCATTCTGTGCGCCGCTTACGGAATCCGCCAGCTCCTGCCGTCCTTCCTCCAAATCGCTTTTTCCAGATTCGATTTCGCTTTGAGCGTCGTTCATTTCCTTCTCTGCTTCGGCAAAGCTTTCATCCAAAGAGGCCTCAATTTTTTTATTTATCTTATCTATTTTCTCCTGATTCAGTGTAACTCGAATAGACTCTTCTATGGAGCCTACAACTTCCACAGAAGCCACCCCTTCGATACTCTCAATCTCCGGCACCAGCTCGTTCTCCACATACAGGCTGATCTGCCCCCGGTCCATCCCGTCCATATCTGCCGCAGCCACCATAATCGGCAGCATATCCGGATTCAGCTTCATAATAATTGGATTCCCCACAGATTCCGGAAAATATCCTGCAATCTGATCCAGGCTTTCCCGCATTTCAATAGTCACAGAATCCATATTGGCAGTCTGTTCAAATTCCAAAACTACCATAGAATAATTCTCTGAAGAGGAAGAACTGATATGTTTGATATTAGACGTAGTAGCCATAGCGCTTTCGATTGGCTTGGTGACTGCCTCTTCCACCTCCTGAGGACTTGCCCCTGGATAAGAAGTCATTACAATTGCGTACGGCAAATTCATACTAGGCAGTAAATCTGTGGTCATCCGCGTCAAAGATACGACGCCCAAAACCACCACCAAAACGATTACCACTACCACCGTGTAAGGCTTCTTTACACTGAATTTTGATAACATGATTTTATCTCCTCTTTTTATCTTTTTCCGTCAAAAATACCTGGCACTGGAAGTTTATTCCCTTTTTCCATTCATTGCAACTGTTTTTTTCTAAAAACTTCCTAAATTTTTTATAAAATGTTCTGTTCTAATTCACGTTCTTATGCTAAACTAAGAGAAAGACTTAAGTATGGAGGAAAAAATATGGCAATTGAAACGTTACGGCAATTACAGCCCTATCATCTTGACGTACTGACAGAGATTGGAAATATAGGTTCCGGGAACGCTGCTACCGCTCTGGCCTCTATGATGAACACCACGGTAGAAATCGCTATCCCCACCATCACACTGGTAGATTATGAAGAAGTAGCCGCCCTCTTAGGAGGCAGCGACGCTACTGCCATCGGCATTTCCCTGGATATAACCGGCGATATTTCCGGAATGATTCTGCATGTCCTTCACACAGATTTTGCCGATAAACTAATCAATACGTTTTATCCTGCGCAAATCAGCTCCTTAAACGACATACAGGAAATGGATATGTCCGTCATCAGCGAGATGGGAAATATTACCTCTGCAGCTTATGTAAACGCTCTGGCAAAACTCACGAACCTGTTTATCAATATCAGTCCGCCAGACAGTCAAAAGGATACCATCCGCCAGATCCTGGATGATTCTGCGGCAGCCATGCCGGAAATGAGCCGGCAGGTATTATTTATAGACGAGAAACTGATTATCGGCGGTTCCAAAATCAACTGCGGGCTGATTCTGATGTTGGAAATGGAATCCCTGAAAACTTTATTCGACCACTTGGGAGTAACTTACTAATTTATGAAAATTTTATTCATATCCTGTCCTACCAGACAGGAATATTATTCTGCGCCTCTGGCTGTCTCTATGTATCCGGAAGCATCCTCTAAGCAGGCTGCTTCCGTGTCTTGACTTGCTAATTCCCAAAATACGCGTCAATTCCGTCTGCCATTCCCACGGCCAGCTGACCCTGGTAGCTTTCAGACGCCATATTTTGATCTTCTGCGGGATTTGTCATAAATCCCATTTCCACAATCGTAACCGGCACCTGACACCAGTTAATGCCGCTCATAGAATCCGTCTCCCAAACGCTTTGCTTATTGGCTCCGGTAGCATTTACCATCGCATCCAGTACACAATCCGACAACCGTCTGCACTCCTCGTACAAATTCCCGTTATAAGGATTGCCGGAAGTCTGACAAATCGTTAAAATACCGTTCTGAGCGCTATCATCCGCCCCATTGGCATGAACCCGGATAAATGCATCTGCCCCGGCGTCATTGGCCGTCTGGGCACGTTGGGCGTTACTGATATTCACATCGTTGCTTTCCCGAATCATCAGAACTTGATATCCCCTTGCCTCCAGTTCATCCCGAAGCTTCAAAGATACTGCCAGAGTCAGCTCATATTCCGCCAAACCAGTAGCTACTCCCCTGGTTCCGCTGGCAACCTTGGCTTTTGTTTCCGATGCCCCAGGCCCTATCGGTTCCTGCTCGCTGTTGCCCTGGGCCTGATGTCCGGCGTCAATCACCACCAAATACCCATTTTCCTGCATTTGGGATGCAGGCGTCAGATATTCGGATGCAACATAATATTCCTTTCCCTCCAACTGTACCGCGCTCCATGTGCCGTCATTAGCGGTCCGAATAAAGCTTTCTCTTCGGGAGGCCACCCGGTACACTTCGCTGTCCGTAGAGGGCTCTGTACGAATATTCACATTGGAAGAAGCACAGACCTCTTCCTGCGCATAAACAACCGTATCCGGATTCAGCACAGCAGGAGCATCTTCCTTCTTCTGCTCTTCTTTTTCAGCTTCTTCCTCTTTCGCCTCTTCCCTTGATTGCTCCTGGCTGTCTTTATCCTCCTGCTCTTCCACCGGTTCCTGGTTGTCTTCTGACTTTTGTTCTTCCCCGGAATCTTGTTCTTTCTCCTGTTCCTGATTGTCTTTTGTCTCCTGATCTTCCTCTTTTGAATCCTCCGAGGTATCTTGGACTTCCCTTTTTACTTCTGCATCCCCTTCCTCGCTGTCTCTAGGCCCCACACTGCAGCCAGCCAAAATACCCAATAGCAAAACAATCGCTGCAAACAATCCCCAATAGCAGGTTCTTTTTTTCCTCATTTTCTTTTATCCTCATTACTTTCTCATAAACATTACGTTTTTCTCATAGCCCCTTTGACGACGCGTCTCGTTACATCGCTGTCACTATAAGTAAGACGCTACGGTTCCTATACTGCATACGGCATTCAAAATCCCTGCCGCTCCCGCAAGAATGAGTATCTGTATTTTTCCCTGGCGCAGCAGCTTCGCTCCCAACAGCCCCGCCAAAAACCACAGTAAAATCTGAGCCACAAAATAAACACGTGCTCCAGAAGCATACATCGTGGGAGAAAAAAACATGATTCCCTCGCTGGCGCAGGCTGCCAGCAAAAGCAGCGTCAACTGTAGTTTTTCCAATCGTTTCTCTCCCAAAGCCCACAGCAAAGCAAGGGTAAAAACCATCGCCGTCCCCCACCATAATAACGCCAACCAATGTTGTCCCGTTAAAGAAGACGGCTCTGCCACTTGCGTGACGCACTGATTAAAATCTGTTACACCCATTCCCATTTCCGAGCAGAAGGAAACACCTAAAAAGGGAAACAATGCCACTACCGCCTCTATCCCTGCAATTAGGGCAAAGACACGGCTGCTTCTATTCTTTTTTTGCAGCATCAAAAGCATTGCAAATATCCAAATCATAAAAAACAGAAGTTTTCCTTCATTGGCAAAGCTAGAAAGCATCCACTGAACTGTAATAAAAATATGATTTCCCATGGACATCGTCTCATATTGAGGCATAAAACGCAAAATCTCCGTCTGTGTCCTTGCCTCCGTCCCCGGGGAAATAAACAGCACAATCAAAGCGGCCGCCATTATGACAATTTCGATGAGATGCCAAACGGGAACTCTGCGGCTGTGATAAATTTCATATCCCACCGCCAAAATTGCAAAGGCAATCACCACCGCCCCAATCTGCTCCTGCCCCATAGCAGCAATAAAACCGCAAGGAATCCCATAAAGAAAGGACAAAAGGCGCATATCTTCCCTTCGGTATACTAGATCTGCGAACGGCATAATCCCCCAGATTCCCGCCGCAATGGACCACAAATAAAAAGTAGATCCGGTAATCCAAAACGCTCCATAGCCAATCACTTCGATTCCCAAACACAGAACCAATACATAAATCAATAACGCTGTAAAAAAGCTTTGCCTTGGCTCTTTCTCCCCTGCAAGCTTCTTAACTAAATGAATCAGTCCGGCGGGCAGCATAGTGAAAATAAAAGCATTTGCCGGCTGCCAAAAGCCTTTGCCAAAGTAAAAGGCAAGATAGGTCATAGTCTCAGAAGTCATCCGCCCTTCCCAGCCTATATAACGCATTTTCAGGTATTCCCAGAGGGGCATGCTGTGAGCCATGGAGGAAAAATAAGCATCATCCCCGTCTGTATAAGAAATAAACCCGCAAAGCAGCCATGCAGCCAGAAAGAATCCCACAAACAGGATTCTTTCTCCGATGATATAATATCTGTCTCTCTCTATTGATTGCAACTGACAACTCCTCTTTTTCCGTCCAGAGTCACATATGCTCCGGTCTTTAATATCTTTGTGGCATTCTTAGCCCCTACAAGTACCGGAAGCTCCAAACTAAGGCCAACAATCGCCGCATGGGTATTTACCCCCTCTGCCTCTACAATAATACCAGAGGATACCCGAATCTGGTCAATCATCTCATTATCTGTCTCTTTCGTAACGATTATGTCGCCGTCTTTAAAATTCTTTCTCAATTCCTGGACGTTCTCGCAGACGCAAAGATTCCCGGCAGCTTTCTTGGGCACCACGCTTTCTCCGGTGATAAGGATATGGCCTGCCACATGTACCTTTACCATATTGGTAGTACCGGAAACTCCCAGGGGAATCCCCGCTGTGATGACCGTAATATCACCCATTTCAATCAGTCCCGCCTTTTCCGCCTCGTCTACCGCATACTCAAAGAGCTCGTCGGCATTTTCCTTCCGCTCTAACACCAGAGGCGTAACGCCCCAGGATAAATTCAACTGGCGGCACACTTTCTCCGACATACTGCAGCCGATTACCGGACAGCTTGGGCGGTACTTGGATACCATCCGGGCTGTCCTCCCGGAATGGGATACTGTAATAATTGCGGATGCATTTAAATCCTCCGCCGTAGTACAGGTAGCATGGGAAATCGCATTGGTAATATCCGGATTGCTCATGCTCTCCCGACGTTTGAATTTGGCACGGTAATCAATATCCTGCTCTGTCCGGGCGGCAATTTTCACCATAGTCTTTACCGCCTCTACCGGATACAGACCCGCCGCCGTTTCTCCGGAAAGCATAATGGCGCTGGTTCCGTCATAAATGGCATTGGCCACATCCGTTGCTTCCGCCCGGGTAGGCCTGGGATTCTTCATCATGGAATCCAGCATCTGAGTAGCCGTAATAACCTGTTTTCCGGCATTATACACCTTCTCAATAATCATTTTCTGGATCACCGGCACTTCCTCTAAAGGAATCTCCACACCCATATCTCCTCTGGCTACCATAATCCCATCGGAAACACGAATGATTTCGTCAATATTGTCCACACCCTGCATATTCTCAATCTTGGAAATAATATTGATACTGTGGCAGTCCTTTTCTTCAAAAATCCTGCGGATCTGTAACACATCGTCTGCGCTCCGCACAAAGGAAGCTGCTATAAAATCAAAATCATGTTCAATACCAAATACAATGTCCTCATAATCTTTTGCACTGATGTAGGGCATAGACAGTTCTACATTGGGTACATTAACGCCCTTTTTGTTGGAAATGGCGCCGCCGTTTTTCACAACGCAAATAATCTCCTGATCCGTCACCTGCTGTACCACCATTTCAATCAGACCGTCGTCTATCAAAATCGTAACGCCGGGAGACACGTCTTTTACCAGTCCCTGATACGTAATGGAAGCTTTCGTTTCATCCCCCAAAAGCTCTTCTGTCGTCAAGGTAAAGGTCTGTCCCTCCTTCAGCACGGCTTTTCCATCCTTCAGCTGTCCCAGCCGGATCTCAGGCCCTTTGGTATCCAGCAGCGTAGCCACCGGAAGTCCCAGGCTTTCACGCATTTTGCATACCTGCTCCAGACGTCTGCCCTGTTCTGCATGATCTCCATGGGAAAAATTAAATCTGGCAACATCCATGCCCTCCAGCATCAACTGTTTTAAAACCTCCTCTTGCTCTGTGGAGGGTCCCAAGGTACAAATAATCTTTGTTTTCCTGTTTGTTTTCATGTTTCTGCCTTCCTTTCTAAAATTCCCCCGCCAAAACACTCCCTACTTACGAATGATGGTTCCCGTCGCCCCGGCCAATCCCTCTTTAGTCTTGTCAAGCCTTGTAATCAACACACTGCGCACTGCAGAGTTCCCGATAAATTCCAGTGCAGCCTCTATCTTGGGAAGCATCGTTCCTTCTCCAAATTGGCCTTCCTGTCTATATGCCTTCGCCTCCGCCACAGTCATAGCGTCCAAAGGTTTCGGCGCATCCGTCTCAAAATTAAGACAGACTTTCTCCACGCCAGTTAAAATCACCAACATATCCGCGTCTAAAAGCCGGGCCAGTTTTCCCGCCGCCGTATCTTTTTCTATAACGGCTCCGGCGCCCTTTAAATGATTCCCCTGCACCAATACGGGAATCCCGCCGCCGCCGCAGGCTACCACAATCTGATCCGCATCCAGAAGAGCCCGGATAGCGTCTGCTTCTATTACCTCCATGGGCTTTGGCGCCGCCACAATCCGACGGTAGCCTCCCGGAACCTGCACCACATGATTGCCTTTTTTCTCCTCTGCTTCGGCTTCTTCTTTCGTCATAGTCCTGCCTATGATTTTAGTAGGATGATAAAAGGCATCGTCATAAGGATCCACACTGACCTGAGTCAATATGGTGGACACCGGCTTATAAATACCTCGGTTCAAAAGCTCCGTCCGTATGGCATTCTGCAAATCGTATCCAATATATCCTTGGCTCATGGCAGAGCATACAGACATAGGAGTAGCCGTATATTCCGGATGCGCCATACAAAATTCCGCCATAGCCGTATGAATCATCCCCACCTGCGGCCCATTGCTGTGGGTAATCGCCACCTGATAATCATCTTGAATAAAATCGGCAACTGCTTTTGCCGTTCTTTTTGTAGCATCCTTCTGTTCCGGAAGCGTAGTCCCCAACGCTTCATGTCCCAGGGCAATTACGATTCTCTTCTTCCTCATAAAAACACCTCCAATATGGTAAGGATACGGGTATCCAGATCCTTTGGAAAGATTCCCTGCATACCCTTTATCTTACCATATTGAAGGTATTTTGCAAATACTCTTACTGAATTTTCTTCCCCAGCGTTACTGTAATAGTACGTGCTACATATTCTCCGCCTTCCGCAGTATTCAGCTCAATCTCAACCTCCGTCCCTGCTGCATAATACTGCATCCGCTCCGCCAGCTGCTCCATAGAAGTTACAGCACGTCCGTCAAAGCTGGAAAGGATATCCCCAGGACGAATGCCGGCTTTCTCTGCTGCGCTTCCTTCCATTACCTGGGTGAGATAAATCCCGCGGGGCATATTATAACTAGTAGATACTTCTTCCGTAACACTAACGCCGCTAACCCCCAGATAAGCCGCCTCTGTTTCATCTACCGCCTCTCTGGTAATCAAATCATTGATAATAGGTTCCGCCACAGTAATGGGAATGGAATACCCCATACCCTCCACATCCATATCAGAATATTTCACGGAGTTGATTCCGATTACTTCCCCATCAATGTTCAGCAACGCTCCTCCGCTGTTCCCAGGGTTAATGGCTGCATCCGTCTGAATCAGATTATTGGTAATAGGCTGGTTATTGGAATCTGTTACGGTTACCTCCCGATCCAGGGCGCTAATCACCCCTGTAGTAACAGACTGTCCATATCCTAATGCATTTCCAATGGCAATGGCCGGCTCGCCCACTCGTAAACCTTTGGAATCTCCCAGTGTGGCAACCTTAATTTTAGATAAGGTATCCGCCGGTATACTGTCAAGAGACACGGTAATTACCGCCAGGTCCGTACTTGGATCCGTCCCTTTAATTTCCGCCGTTACGCTCTCTCCATCTGCAAAGGAAACTGTCAATGTGTTGGCATTCACTACCACATGGTTATTGGTGGCTATATACAATTCCTTATCTGTCTGCGCTACAATAATACCGGAACCGGCGCTCGGCACTTCCTGGCTGTAGCCTTCCCCAAACCAAAACGGAACATCCATCTCCTGTACAGATAAATTTGTAATGGACACAATGGAAGGCATTACATTGTCCACTACCTCGGACACATCGCTGACTACCGCCTTTGTCCCTGTGCTTGTAGTGGTCAGCTTATTGCTGTTATTTACGGTAGAATTCTTCGGCGCCTCCTGCTCCTTTATCTGATCGGCTCCTGCTGCCCTCCGGAACACATAACCGGTTCCATAAAACACGGTTCCCCCTACCAGGCCAAACACCAAAGCCATGGCCGTACACTTTCCAAGAACAATCCCAAATCCCTGAGGCTTTTTTTCTCTCTGCCTCTTTTCTTTCTTGCGTCTCTCTTTCTTTTTGGGAGCATCGTAAGCAGTGTAAAACTGACGCTGCTGCTCCTCTCCCTCCCGATTCACATAGCTGTAAGAATACAAAGAGCTAGTCTGGGAGGGCTGCTCATGTACTTCCTCCGCCTGGGGCTGAGAAGCTGCCTGAAAGCCTTCCTGAACTTGTTCCTGGCGAAGCTCCTGGAAACTGGTATCATTGGTAGGATATGTGGAATTTCCATCTGACTGATTATTGGAATTAACGTTATTTTCAAATTCATGATCCATAATAAAATCTCCTTTCATCTTCCGGGATTGCTGTTTTCTTAAGATAGAGTTTAGCCGGAAAATGTGTAGAAATTGTGATAAATCCTTCAAGAAATTGTGATAGCGAGAGGGCCGGACATAAGGTAATAGAAAAATGATAAATGATAGTAATTATTTTTTTTCCAGAAAAAGTTTTCTTGTGACAAAGTTCCAGACCATAACCACCATAGTGGCAAATATTTTGGAAATGCGGTAATCCATGGAGACACTTTCTACTATAAGCCATAAAACAAATTGATTGATCCCCATACCGATTAAGCAAAGGATTGTAAAAGCAAAAAATTCTTTCCATCTGCTGACATCTTCTTTGCTTTGGAAAACATATTTCATACTGGCAACATAGTTGAAGACCAGGGATATACTGTAGGAAAGGGTGGATGCCAGCAGGTAGTGAAGGGAGCATATTTCTTTGAAAAAAATCATCAAGCCATAGTCCAGCAGCGTGGAGAATACCCCCACGACGCCGAACTTTATGATTTGTTTCATCAGATCCATCCATTTTTTCATTGGTATGGCCCCCTCTTATTCTACAGTTACGGATTTTGCCAGATTCCGGGGCTTATCTACGTCGCAGCCTCTACCCACGGAAACGTAATAGCTGAAAAGCTGAAGGGGAATAATCGCCAGGGAATTGGTAAAGTAAGGGCTGGTCTGAGGAATATAGATGACATAATCCGCAGCCTTTTCAATCTCTGTGTTCCCTTCGTTGGTCACAGCCAGTACAAATGCGCCCCTGGTACGTACCTCTAGGATGTTGCTGATGGTTTTTTTATAAAGATCTTCTTGGGTAGCTACCGCCGCAACCAGGGTACCTTCTTCAATCAGGGAAATGGTCCCGTGCTTCAGCTCCCCTGCTGCGTATGCCTCTGAATGAATATATGAAATCTCTTTCAACTTCAAAGATCCTTCCAGGGAAATAGCATAATCTACGCCCCGCCCGATAAAGAAAACATCCCTGGCAGCTATATATCGATTTGCAAACTTTTGAATCCTCCCTTTATTGGCCAAAAGCAATTCAATCTGATCCGGAAGCCGTTTCAAATCATTAAGCAGGTTTCCCGCTTCTTTTTCTGTAATCGTTCCCCGCACCTGGGCAAAATTGATTGCCAGAAGATACTGGGCAATCAACTGGGCGCTGTAGGCTTTGGTGGTGGCTACTGCAATCTCCGGCCCCGCCCATGTATACATCACCTTGTCAGCCTCCCGGGCAATGGAGCTGCCTACCACATTTACAATTCCTAAGGTCTGAACGCCCCGGGATTTAGCTTCCCTGAGAGCCGCCAGAGAATCCGCCGTCTCACCGGACTGGCTGATAATCAATACTAGAGCCCCCTCTTCCAGAATCGGATTGCGATACCGGAATTCAGAAGCCAGATCCACTTCCACCGGGATCCGGGCCATGCCTTCAAATACATATTTGGCTGTTACTCCCGTATGATAAGCGGAGCCGCAGGCCACAATATGTATCTTGCAAATTTTCAAAATCTCCTCTGGAGTCATGCCCAATTCTTCAATGACAATCCGTCCATTTTTCAGACGGGGGCTTAACGTATCACGTACCGTAGCCGGCTGCTCATACATCTCTTTTAACATAAAATGCTCATAGCCGCCTTTTTCCGCCGCATTGATATCCCATTCAATGGTTACGGGTTCCTTGGCAATGGCTTCACAGTCCATATTAAAAAATGTGATATCCTCCGCCGTAAGTACCGCGATCTCCTCATTTTGAATAAAATATACATCCCTGGTGTATTTTAAAACTGCCGGGACGTCAGAGGCAATCAGATTGCCTTCCGCTCCTTTTCCTACAATCAAAGGACTGTCTTTTCGTACCGCATACATCTGATCTGGATGGTCTTTAAACAGAATGCCGAGAGCATAAGAACCCTCTACCCGATGCATTACCTTGACAATGGCCTCCAGGGGATCGCCTTTATAATAGTAATCCAGTAAATGGGCGATGACCTCCGTATCTGTCTCAGATACAAATTCATATCCCTTATCTGACAGCTTCTTTTTTACTTTCAGGTAATTCTCTATAATGCCATTATGCACCACCGCGATATCCTTATTTTTATTGCAATGGGGGTGGGCATTGGTATCCGACGGAGAACCATGGGTCGCCCAGCGGGTATGTCCGATTCCAATAGTTCCCGGCATCGTAGCTCCGTCATGGGTCAGCTCGCTTAACACCTTTAATCTCCCGGTGGCCTTTTTCAGCTGAATCTCCTCTCCGTCAAAAACTGCAATTCCTGCCGAATCATATCCTCTGTATTCCAGCTTCCCAAGACCATCCAATAAGATAGGCGCTGCCTGAGACGCTCCAATGTAACCAACAATTCCACACATATTTCGTTCCTCCTGCTTCTTAAGGAATATCTGATAAAGATAATCCTGTTTCCCTTACAATTTCTTCGCTGATACGCTTAACGGAAGGAGTCACCTGATAATTCTCTGTTTCAAATAAAAATTCATGGAGCTTTTCCACATTACTTGCCAGATCCAAAGGAATTACGCAGTCTCCCGCCTTTCCTCCCAAATCCTGGGCGGTTTTGTCAAAGGGAAATCCCACCGTCTCTCCCAGGCTGTAGCTAAAGGCGTCCTTTGCCAGCATCAGCACCTCTGTGGTGGTAAAACTGGTCTTAATATCTGGAAGCACCGCGTCTACTACCCGATTCAGGGTCGCAGGATCAGAGGCCAACGCTTTGTCTACCATCTTTTGAATGACAAGACGCTGACGTTCCGTACGCTTATAATCATCTCCAAGGGTATAACGAATCCGGGCATAGGAGGTCGCCTGTACCCCGTCTAAGGTATACCTTCCGCCGCTTAAGATCCTTTGGCTGGAGATCCCAGTGACTTCCTCCACTTCTTCAATATACCCGTTGATAAGATTCGCCTCCTCATTGGTCAGTTCAATCTCCACACCGCCCAGAAGGTCAACCGCATTGGCCACCGCGTTAAAATCCACTACCACATAATCTGTGATATCCAGATCCAGATTTACATTCAGCATACTGACCGCCTGATCTACACCGCCGTTGGCATAAGCGGCGTTTGCCTTACGATACCCCAGGCTTGTGTCCGTCATGTTCAAATAAGTGTCCCGGTACACACTGGCCATTTTTACTTCCTTGGTGTTTTCATTAATACTGGCAATAATAATCACATCGCTGTTCCCTCGAATAAAATCTCCGGTATCACGGTTATCCAACCCAAACAACGCAATCGTCGTATATTTTTCCAGGGTTGTCTTAGTCTCCTGCGTCAGCTCATTCATTTGCAGTTTTTTTGCTTCGATCTTATTGCCGCTGTCCAGTTTCGATAATTTTAACGCTACGAACAGGACGCCGAGGACAATCAGCAAAATAAAAATTTCAACGGCAAATACCACCAGCTTGGCCTTTCTCCGCCTTCTTGCCGACTTCTTGGATTTTTTCCGTTTTGTATCCGACATACTTTTTTCCTCTCACCATACATGTTTATCCATATGTGTGAATCATGCCAAAAAATCACATCATACTTTCTATATCTTACAACATGGTGCCCGGGATTACAATTACTTTTTCATTTTTCCCCCGTTTCTATCTCCCGTATGATATATTGGGGGGTATTATTCAAGTTGATATTCATGCGTCCGATATACTCCCCTAACAGGCCCAGCATGATTAAAATAACTCCTCCCAGCAATAAAATTGCCGTCATCATAGAGCTCCAGCCTGCCACCGGCTCCCCGTACAAAAGCCGTTTTATTACAACATAAATGCCATACAAAAATCCTATTACCGCCACCAATGTTCCTACTACGGCTGAAAACCGCAAGGGTTTCACAGAGAAAGCAATAAATCCGTTCATCCAAACTTTTAAGCATTTGATTAATGTAAAATTGGACTTTCCTTCTTCCCGTATTCGGTGCTCAATGTATACATTGGTAATGCGATCCGTAGTGCGAAGAATTAATCCCCAAATATAGGGAAAGGAATTTCTGTCTTTTAGCATTTCATCCACCACAAAGCGATCCATGGCAAAATAACTGCACAATCTTAACTCCTTGGGTTTGTTCAAAAGAATCTGAGCCATTTTATCGTTCACACTGCTGCCAAAATTTTTAAAAGGACTGTGCTTTTTATGGACATACCGCCCAAAGACCACATCCCATCCTTCCTCCAGCTTCTCTAAGAGCTTCCATGCCTCACTGGCCGGATTTTGTCCATCGTCATCCAAAGATATGATATAATCCCCAGTCGCCAAAGAATAACCGGCCATCAAGGCGCTGTCCTGTCCAAAATTTCTGGAAAGTCCCACTGCCGTTACCCTGGGATTTTCCACTGCAAGGCGTTTGATGGTTCCCAACGTATTATCTCTGGGAGAAGCGTCGTTGACCAGAATAATCTCATACTCATATCTGTCGTTTCCCAAAAACGCTTCGTCAATCTCCGCCACTACGCGGCCCACCGTTTTTTCTGAATTATAACAGGGTATCACAAATGAAAGTTTCTTCATATTCTTCCTCTACCTTTTGTAAAACGCTTTCAGCTCCTTGCACACCGTTTCTACATCCGCCTCCGTCAGATTATAATGAAGAGGAAGCCGCAGCAAACGCTGGCTCTCCTTGGTGGTATAACGGTCTTCTCCATGAAATCTGCCATATTTTTTTCCTGCAGCAACGGTATGAAGGGGAATATAATGGAATACTGCTCCGACCCCCCGCTCTTTCAAAAAGCCGATGATCTCGCTCCTTTGCTCTATAGTATCTGTCTTTATATAAAACATATGTGCATTATGTTCACATCCTTCGGGAATTACTGGAAGCAAAAGACGTCCCTCCTGTGCTAAGTCCTTCAATTCCTCCCAATATCTGTTCCAAAGCTGTAACCGTTTCTCATTCATCTCCTCCGCCAGTTCCAGCTGAGCCCAAAGGTATGCCGCATTCAAATCACTGGGCAAATAGGAGGAACCAAAATCCACCCAGGTATATTTATCCACTTCTCCACGCCAAAACTTGCTCCGGTCAGTTCCTTTCTCCCGGATGATTTCCGCCCGGTCCCGGTTGGATATATCATGAATCAGCAGCGCTCCTCCCTCTCCCATAGAATAATTTTTGGTCTCATGGAAGGAGTAGCAGCCATAATCGCCGATACTGCCCAAAGGTCTTCCTTTATAACTGCTCATAACAGCCTGAGCCGCATCCTCCACCACCGGAAGGCCATATTTCTCTGCAATTTTCAAAATGGCGTCCATCTCGCAGGAAACCCCGGCATAATGCATTACCACAATCGCCTTTGTCCGCTCTGTAACGGCGTCCTCCAGTAATGTTTCATCCAGGTTCATGGTATCCGGCCGGATATCAATGAATACAATCTTTGCCCCCCGCATCACAAAGGCGTCCGCCGTAGAAGCAAACGTAAAGGAAGGCATAATCACCTCGTCCCCTGGTGCAATGTCCAGAAGCAAGGCCGCCATTTCCAAGGCATGGGTACCGGAAGTAGTCAGCAGGGCTTTTGGAGTTCTCATACGTGTCTCCAGCCATTGGTGGCACTTTTTGGTAAATACGCCGTCTCCGCAAATATGATGCGCCTCTATTGCCTGGCGCATATATTCCAATTCTTTCCCTGTAAAGGGCGGTTCATTAAAATGTATCAATGTTTCACTTCCTTCTAAAAATACGTCCCATAAATCTTCTCACAAATACCACCCGGTTTCGAATCATCCTGGCAGGGCCATAGTGAGTCATCCCGGAATTATTTTCCCCATGCCTGCGATAATACAGCAACGGTTCTTTCAAAAAACAAGACGGTAAAAAGTAATAATCATTCACTACCCCCAGCCACTGGTCATGCATTTCGATATCCCAGGGAATCGGCAGGGCGATTTTCAGCAATTCCCTGCGAAAGGCCATACAGCAGCCGATATAGCTGTTTTTTTTCACATTTTTAAATACCCCGGGGCCTGACTTTCGAAACTGAAAAAAAGATTCCATTACGGGCTGATTTCTATCCTCCTCAAAGACCGTTGCATCGTGAACGACCAAAGAGACGCTCCCCTCTTGAAATACACTCATTACTTTAGAAATCTTGTCCTGCCTCCAGACGTCATCCTGATCTGCCAGAAAAATAATTTCTCCCCGGCAATGTTCCAGGGCAAACTCCATATTTCTCTTAATTCCCTGCCCTGGTCCTTCCAGAAGCCGAATACAGTCATACGTATCCTGATATTTCTTTAAGATATCCAAGGTTCCGTCCTCAGATCCGTCGTCCGATATCACCAATTCATCCTGGGAGCCTAGCTGGGCCAGTATCGAATCCAATTGTTCCCGAAGGAATCTTGCGCCATTATAAGTCAGCATAGCTACCGATATACGCGTCGCTACCAAATACGCCACCCCCACTTCTGAAAATACTGAATCATTGACCGTATATGATATTTCCGCAAGCTGCCGTCCTTATGAGACCCCCGCTCCCATCTGTGTATCACTTCCGTATCCGGACAATACAACAGCCGGCTGGTCTGGTTCACCCGCCTGCATAAATCCGCATCCTCCATATACATAAAATAACGAGGGTCAAAGCCCCCCAGTTCCCGGAATAAACTTGTCCGGATTACCAAAAAGCTTCCCTGGGCAAAAGGCACTTGAAACGGCTTCGTATAATCCATATCCTGCATCGTATGTCTTGCCTGCCTGTTTGGAAAACATTTCGGCAAAAACATCCGGATTCCCATATCAAACACCGTCAGCTCTCTCCGATACACTCCCTGCAGCTTTCCATCTGTTCCAAGCAGCCGGGGCACTGCCATCCCGGCTCCGGTGTCTTCCAAAAACCGGATTAAGATCCCCAGGCTATCCTCTTTGAGTAAAATATCCGGGTTCACAATGGCATGATAAGCAGAATCCAGCATAGGCAGCACAAAATTATGTCCTCCTCCAAAGCCAAGATTAGATTTCATGGGAATGTATTCTGTATCTTTCCACCCGTCGGCCGCCTTCTGCAGTTGATTCGGCAGACTGCTGTTGTCCACAATATAGATTTTTTTTTGGATATCTGCGGCGGTATGCTCCAAGATGGAACATACCGCCTGCTTAACATCCGCTTCATTATTATATGCTACAATTACAACCGATATATCTGTCATGACGATCCTTTTCCTGTCAACACCACAAGTACCGTTTTAAAAAGAATGCGAACGTCCATCCCTAAAGACCAGTTGGAAATATAATACGTATCCAACGCCACAATTTCCTCAAAATCCTGAATATCGCTTCTCCCGCTTACCTGCCACATTCCTGTCAGGCCCGGTTTAATCCCAAGCCTGGCTTTGTGGTGCAGCTCATAATGCTTAAATTCTTCTTCTGTTGGGGGTCTTGTCCCAACCAGGCTCATCTCTCCCTTAAATACATTCCAAAACTGCGGAAGCTCGTCAATGGAAAATTTCCGCATAAACTTTCCAATCCCAAACACCCTGGGGTCGTCTTTCATCTTAAACATCAAGCCCTGCATTTCATTTTGTTCCATGAGATCTTTCTTCATCTTGTCGGCGCCAACCACCATAGTGCGAAATTTGTAAAACTTAAACCGACGTCCGTTTTTCCCAACGCGGATTTGCTCGTAAAAAATTGGCCCCGGGGACTGAACCTTAATGATGGGAGCGAAGATGAAAAAAGCTGCCACCATTAAAAGAAGGCCCAAAAGACTCCCAAAAAGATCCATCACCCGTTTTATCACCATCTGCCGGGTGGAAGCAATCTTCATGCTGCTGGTGAGGACCAGATAACGGCCGCACTGTTCCACAATCTTATTGGGTCGAAGAGCCGTCGCCTGCACCAGATTAAAATGCACGGTAACCCCCAGCTCCAGAAGCTCATTGGCTAAAGCCTCGCTGCTCTCTCTGGTATTGCCATTGATAAACACCTCGTCCACCACATTGGCACGAATATATTCCAGACAGGAATCTGCGCTGGCAACCACCGGAATCCCGCTGATGCGCTCCCCTCTGCAGTCCTTGTCTATCACTACGATTCCATTGACGTCAAACTCTTTATATTTATCGCATTGAAAGCTCTCCACACACTCTTTCGCGCTTCTTTCTTCTGTAATAATAATCAGCTTATTAAACCGTTCTCCATGCAGCATCCGGTAACGGATAATACGCTTCCAGATACATCGGACAAAATATTCCAAAAAAACGGATAACCCTAAAAATACAAACAACATCTGGCGGGAATAAATCTCCGCCTGTTTGGTCATCCAAATATACATAATCAAAGTCAGGAACACCATAGCGCAATGAATCACAGTGGCCCGAAGTTCCTGTACTTTATTTCTTCTTAATATTCCAGTATACGCTTCAAACAAAAATACCAGACAGAGATCCACCAATGCCAAAAGCAGAGCAAGCCTGTTATATTCTCTCCGAATTACAATCATAAACGCATCATCCTGGAGTTTGATTAAGTAAGAGAGAAAAAATGCCGCTTCCAGGCAGATAATATCCAATAGCAAAAAATCTAAATGCTTTACCCAGCTCTTTTTCTGTTTTTTATACATCGCTTCTGCCTCCAAACCGATTACTTATTTTCGCTTTGCAGCATTATGTATGTACAACCAGCTTTGCGCATAATCTTTTCTCTGTTCTTCTGTCATAGCCGTAAATTGTTTAAAAGTAAGCTTTGCCCGCATCATGGTCACTTCATCGCATTTCGAACAGTACACTTCTTTTTTTCTGGAGCCTACTGTCATGCGTCCGCAGCCGGGGCAAATAAAAATTTTCATCATACGTTTTCCACGCTCATTCCCTTAGGTTTGTTCATTTCTACACTAATTAGTCCATTTTAACACTATATCCAGAAATTGGCAACTCTTTGGTACAGGCTATTTCCATAATTCCGCCGCTGGCTCTGTAATCACCCGGTTTCCAAGGAATTTTACCTTTTCGCAAGCCTTCTGCCATTGTTCTAAGCTGGCAATCTCACAATCCTCTAACTCCCCAGACTGGGATATGCCAAAAGCCTTCTCCAATAGTTCTATTTTTCCTACAGCCAGATCATTGCTGACGGCATCTGTCTCAGCCGGCAGATACGCCCGATGATAATATCCCTTAAATCTGCAAAACAGCCCCTGAAACCGTGGAACATATCTCCCGTCCTTCTTCCAATACCCGCATTGGAGCACCTTGCTTTTTTGTATCGTCCTTCCTCCTACCACAGCGATTCCGGGCCGGCAAAGACTGCCCAGTAAAAATCGGATGCTGTCCTTTGAAACCACTTTTGCCTCCCGATTCACTAACAGCAGGATTTCCGCCTTCCGTCTCCCGAAGGAAGCTCCCTCTCTTTCCTTCTCAAATGCAGAATCTTCCGGCAAAATAAGCTCCGCTCCCATGGCCTTGAGCTCCCTGCAAATCTGTGGATAAACTTTCTTCTCCCAAGCTTTAGAAGATCTGCCCCAAGCCGCCAGAGCTACCCTTAAGCCCTCCGGGGCCTGATACATCACCCGATAAGTTCCCAGATCACATGTCATTGCAACGGTTCCCTTCCATCCCTCCTGATGGATAAAATCCTCCGACGCCTGTCGCCCCGCTTCGTATGCGTATAGCTTGCTGTCCGTATTACCGGCAGTAGAAGCTTGATGCATCCTCCAATGATACAAAACCTTGGGAATATGTTCTATCCTTTTTGCATGTCTGCTGCAGCGCAGAGCAAATTCAAAATCCTGGGCCCCGTTGTATCTTGGGTCCAATCCTCCAACTTTTTCCACTAACTTAGCCGAAACCATTAAAAAATGACAAATATAATTTTTTCCCAATAATAACTCCCGATTAAAATCCAGTTTAAAATGAGGATCCGAATATTCCTTTAAATCCTCACTTACCTTATCCTCATCGGAATAAAGAAAATCCGCCCCAGTTTCGTTTATTTTTTTTACCATTTCATATAAAGCAGAAGGAACCAGGACGTCATCATGGTCCAGAAGGGCGATATACGCCCCTTCTGCCATTTCTAACCCCTGGTTGGTATTCTCTGAAATTCCTCTGTTCTCTGCAAGTTTTTGATATCTGATTCTTTTTTCTTTCTCATACTCCGACAAAATAACCTGGCTTACCTTCTGGGTCTTGCTTGCATCTGCAATGCAAAGCTCCCAATTCCCATAAGTTTGGGTTATCACGGAATCAATCATCTGCCTTAAAAACACCTCGTCCGTCTCATAGGCAGGAACAACAACACTAATCAGAGGCATATATGCAAACCGCTCCTGCCTTTGTTTTTCCAGCTCTTCATCATCCGGCAGATAGCCGTAACAGACTGCCGAATAATCACGATAGGGAGCGCTCAGCTTTTCCAGCACTTTGTAAAACAACTCTTTGGGCGGATAACGCTTGCTGTTGTTTTTTAATTTGCGAATATTCATACGATTCAGATATCTCATGTTCTTCTGCTCCTGTGGTTTCGGAACCACCCTTTTAGTTCGATTTTGAAAACTTGCAGGAGGCTGTTTTTGATTTCACAATCCCCCGGCTGTCTTTTACATAAGCGGTAAATTGATACGTTCCATAATTGTTATTATGGTTTTTCACGTTCACTTTTATTCGATAGTTCCCGTTTGACATTTTCTTTGCCACATAAGTATGAGCGTCTTTTTTATTCTTTTTACTCCACGCTTTGACTGTAACCTTTTTTACTCCTGCTTTGGCCTTGATCCCTTTTACTTCTACATAGAAGGTGCCTGTCTTAGCATTCTTATGATTGGCTGCAACCTGTTTTATAGAAGGCGCCGTCACTTGAAACGTAGTGCCTGTCATAAATATTTCTTCCTTGGAGGAACGTTTTCCATACATATGGGCATAATACGTCCCGGCGTCTTTGTGGCTAGAAATTTTAACGGTAACATACCACTGGCCTTTTTTATTTTTCTTAGCCTTATACCATTTCAGATCATCCTGGCCGTTCTTATTGCTCCATACGGCAATTCTTACAGACTTGACTCCCGGAAGCGTACCGGCTGTAATCGTATATTTCGTTTGCGCCCCGTTGGCCTTTGCTTTCAGGCCAAGCGACGGTTTTTTGAACTTCACGCTCTTTTTCCATGTTTTAGTCAGGCCGTTTTTGTCAGTTGCCGTTATCTGCAACTGATAAGTTCCATAGAGATACTTATGATTTTTAATATTGACGGTTGTCAAATAAGAACCGTCTTTCTGACGTTTTGCCGTATAGGTATAGGCATTCTTCTTATTGCTCTGGCTCCATGCTTTTACTGTTACCTTTGCAATAGGGGAACCGGATTTCAGTCCTGTTACATGTACCCGGAAGGTCCCGCTTTCCCGTTTGATCGTCCCTACCGCAACTTTTTTCGCAGAAACACCCCCTACCGACACTGCCGTGCTGCCGGAAAAAACGTTGGTGCCGTCTTGGTTATCTATGTATGTATGGATATTGTAAATTCCCTTCTTCTTAAATGTCTTCACCTGAAAACTGCTGGTCCAAACGCCCTTCGTATTTTTCTTAGCAGTATACCATTTCATATTCGCCTGCCCGCCTGCATCGCTCCAGACGGCAAAGCGCACTCCATAAGCTTTTTCCACGCCAGACAAATTCATAGTATATTTTGTTTTTTCTTTATTGGCACTGACCTGAAGAGTTCCTGCTCCGGCTTCATAATCTGTATATTTACTGTTTTTCTTTTTCAGCTTGTAATAATTGGCAATACCGGTAGCGTCCGCCACTCCTAATTTCTTCAATTTTGCGTCGGAGCTTAAATATTTTGCCACATCCCCGGCATTATTTACAAAAGCGTGTTCCACCAAGATTCCCGGCACCCCGTTCTCTTTGGGATACTTTATCATACCAAGACCCTCGTCCAACAACAATCCCCGGTTTTGAAGTCCTAATGCCGAAAGCTTCTCTAAAATCTTACGGGCAAGCTCCTGAGATACCGAACCGCTGGTCGTATCATTATTGGGCACATATACCAAAGAACCGCTAACGGAAGTTGACTGCTCTCCCGTAGAATTAATATGAAGGCTTACAATCACATCCGCTCCTTTGTTCAAAGCAAACTGTGTCCGCTGTACCCGGTTCATCAACGGGCTGGTGTTGTCGGTACGGGTCATATAAACTTTTACATTAGCATAAGTTTCCAGCTCTTTTTTACAATAAGTGGCTATCTTTAAATTAATATCGCGTTCATAATACGTAATTCCGTTGTAGGTTCTGGTAGCGCCAGGATCGCTTCCTCCATGTCCCGGATCCAGTACAATCACCATTGTTTTGGAGGCTTTGCTGTTTCCTGCCGCGCCATAGGCTCTTTGGATTCCACCTCCCATGGCTGGTACTCCCGCCGATGCTTCTGCTCCCGCATTCCTTAACGCGTCGGCAATAGAAGTTTCCGATTCCTGGTTTCCATTGGCGTCAAAAGTAACTACATTTCCGTTGATTTCCGGCTCTACCACCCGAGCGTCCGGCTGCACACTGACCTCTCTCTCCACCCCGAAATTCATCTTTCGTTCCAGGGTAAGATCCGCTGCAAACTGCTTCCCTTCCTCGGTAGTGTACAAAATTTCATCCAGAACATACACCCCCATGTCAGATGCACTTGTATAAGCTATGGAAAAAAGAGCCGTGTCCCCGGAAATATCAGCTGCTTTCACAGTTAATTTCTCTCCGGTTCCTTCCTTATAATAAGAAAGAGTTGCTTCCTTCATCTTTTCCCCGGATCTCCCTGCACTAACAAGAATATTCTGCTTCTCGGACAAAGACACGTATTCTTTTTCCATATAAACGAAATTAGAAATCCCAATCTCCGGCGCAGATGTTTTGGACTCCGCCACTTTTGTCTCTTTGGGCAGCGCATCTGGTTCCGAAGCTTTGGGCTCATCAAGTACGCCTTTTACCGATCTCCCTTTCCTTGCGTCCGAAGGCCCCTCCTGCTTTTCTTCCGACTCCTCTAAATCATCTGGCGTCTGATCCGGTACTGCTGCCTCATCCAAATCCTCTGCGGGATCCTCTATCGTACCCGGAGTCTTTTCCGATGCTTCTGCATCCTTCGGATCCTCCTTTGGCGTCTCTGCATCCTCCGGATCCTCCTTTGGCGTCTCTGCGTCCAAATCCTCTGCGGGCTCCTCTGCATCGCCCAAATCCTCCGTGGGCTCCTCTATCGTACCCGGATGCTCTTCTGGCGTTTCTGTATCCTCCGGATGCCCCTCTGGCATGGTCACGTCTCTCGGCTCCTCTTGTAATTTCTCATCCTCCGGGGATGCTTGTATATCCTGGTCTTCCTGCACTTGGGATTCCTGTACTGGCGTCATTTCTGATGAAATCTGATCGCTGGGTATCCCTTCATATCCGGCAAAGCTTTCCAGTCCCAAGGAAGAGGATAACACAAAAACTGCTGTAACCGCTGCCAATAAACGTTTCTTCATTGCTCTTTCATTCCCTTTCTAATGTACCCTTCTATGCAAATGTTTCTGCACATTTTGTCATATCTTGCTTCTGCTCTCCAATCATAGATTATATCATAAGAATCGTAAATAAAAAACCTTCTTTTTCTGTTAATCTTTGGTAAAAAAATTGTAAAGGCTGCCAGCTACCGAAAGATTCCTTTAAAAAAGCAGCCTGCCCGTGTTTGGTCAGACTGCTTTCTTATTACGCCTCGTTTACTACAATACTTCCAATAATTTTCACTTCATTCTCCCGTGAAAGCCTTACTTCCTTTTCTACCTCCTGATACAGGGATGCGCCGATTTGTTCTAAGAACACTACCTGGCCAATTTTTGCCATTTCCATCAACGCACTGGCGTCATAAACAACATTCTCTCCTGTAAGCACTGTAATCCCAGCTGATTTCAACGCCGCTTTCATATCGGATATACGCTTCTCATCCATTTTTTCAATTTCACTTCCGGTAAGATAGATCTGCTCCATCCCATCCTTTTTGCAGGCAATCTCCAAGTTAGAGCAGACAATCTGAAGCTGCTGCTGAGGGCTTAACTGTTTTTTATTGCGGTTCCTCAGCTTCAAAATCCAGTTATCTACAACCGACAGAAAACGTTTCTTTTTTCTTTCTTCCGTCATCTCACCCAAAATACGAACACCGTACAAAGAGGAAATTTCCTCTGGCTCCTGGATTTTTCCGGAAAACAAAACTTCCAGCACTACCCAGACGCACGCTAAAAAGATTCCAACCACAATGCCTAATATCAGATACTTTACACTATAAGAAGGCTCAATCAATACGATTGGCTCTTCTCCTTCTTCCCCTTCTTCCTCCTCGTCTTTGCCTTTCTCCCGCTGGTCTTTTGCTTCCTTAATCTGCAAGGCCTCTAACTGGGCCTCTGTCATAGCGCCCTTGGCTGCAGTTAATCTGGAACGGTAACCCTCCAGGATATCCATCTGATCCTTTTGACGTCTGGCCAGATCTGTATCTGTCCTTACAGACTCCTGCGCGGAAACCAATTCCAGAGTATGAGAACCAATTTTTTCTGTAATCTCTGCCGTACAGGATTCAAGAGCCTGTGTAACAGCTTTCTGTATTTGTTCAAATGCTTCTGCATCCGGATAAAGCACATAAATAAGAAACATGCTGGAGCCTTCGCTTGCAGAGATCAATTCCCCCACATAATTGGCCTGCAGCTCCCCATTCACCTCATTCAAAGCATCTACAACCGCTTCCGCCAGCTTTCCAGTTCTGGCATAGCTGCAATAGGCTGAAACCACATCTCCTGTACGATCCCTTTCATTATCCTGGGTATAATTATAGGTATAATTTGTATTTACATAAAACTGCAGTGTCAGCATGTTCTCCTGATAGGGATCTAAGTTCATTAACATGGACTCCTTCAGGTAATCCTCCACTTCATCCATCTGACGCATGATTTCTTTGGCGTTCTCCACAGCCTCCCGTTCTTCCGGTTCCAGAATAATATCTTTCTCTTCCTTCTCCTCCTCTTTTCCCTGCTGGGCTACTGCCGTCTGATATGCGGAAATATCTCTTTTGTATTTCAATCCTGACACCAGCGCTGCAAACACAATTCCCAGAATCAGCCACCGGCGCCATCCCAAAAGCAGCTTCCAAAATAAATTCTCCAGGGATATTTCCCTTTCTACCGTATTATTCATAACTATTTCCTCCACACCATTTTATTTACAACTCCCACATAGCTTTGAATCAGCTTCACCGTTTTCGTGCTAACATTTTCATCCGTATAGTTGGGCACATCCAAACCATTGTCTCCATTTCTTACCATTTCTACCGCTGTATCCACCGCCTGCAGCACCTGCTTTGTTGTAATCCCTGCAAGAATAAAATTCCCTTTATCCAGGGCCTCCGGCCGTTCCGTGCTTGTCCGGATGCAAACAGCCGCAAAGGGCTTCCCTAAGGAATTAAAAAAACTGGATTCCTCCGGCAGCGTACCGCTATCGCTGACTACCGCAAAAGCGTACATTTGCAGATGGTTGTAATCATGAAACCCTAAAGGCTCATGCATCCTTACCCGGGGATCCAGTACAAACCCCCGCTGCTCCAAAAATTTTCTGCTCCTGGGGTGACAGGAATATAAAATCGGAACATCATATGCTTCAGCCATAGCGTTTACTGCTGTAAAAAGATTGTTAAAATTCTCTTCTGTATCAATATTCTCTTCCCGATGGGCCGACAGCAGGATATATTTCCCTCTTTCCAATCCCAGCCGGGATAAAATATCACTGGCTTCAATCTGTTCTAAATTATTTCGAAGAACCTCCGCCATAGGGGAGCCCGTCACATAGGTCCGCTCTTTTGCCGTCCCCTCATAATTCAGATACCTTCTGGCATGCTCGGAATAGCACAAATTTACGTCTGCAATATGATCTACAATCCTTCGGTTGGTTTCCTCCGGCAGGCATTCATCAAAGCATCGGTTTCCCGCCTCCATATGGAAAATCGGAATGTGGAGCCGTTTGGCGCTGATAGCGCTCAAGCAGCTATTGGTATCCCCTAATATCAATAAAGCGTCGGGCCGCACCTCTGCCATCAGCTTATAGCTCTTGGCAATGATATTTCCAATCGTTTCTCCTAAGTCGGCTCCTACTGCTTCCAGGTAATAATCCGGTTCCCGCAGCCCCAAATCGTCAAAAAACACTTGATTTAAGCTGTAATCATAATTTTGCCCCGTATGAACCAAAATCTGCTGAAAATAAATATCGCATTTCTTTATCACGGCAGAAAGCCGGATGATCTCCGGCCGGGTTCCAATGATTGTTATCAGCTTTAATTTACTCATTTGTACCTCCCTCTCTCCCCGGTTCCTCTACTTTCAGAAAATAAGTGTCCGGCTTTTGGGGATCAAAGCATTCGTTACACCACATAAATGTCACAAGATCCGTATCCCCTTCATTGATGATATTATGAGTATATCCTGTGGGGATATCTACGACTTCCATCTTGTCTCCGCTTACATGGTAATCTATGATTTCATCACTCCCTACTTTCCGAAATCTGATCAGCCCTCTGCCGCTGACCACCAAAAACTTTTCATTCTTCGTGTGATGCCAATGCTCTCCCTTTGTAATGCCTGGTTTTGAGATATTTACAGAAAACTGCCCTCTGTCAGGAGTTCTCAATATCTCTGTAAAGCTTCCCCGTTCATCCACATTCATTTTCAGGGGATAGCAAAACTTATCTTTGGGAAGATAACTCAAATATGTGGCATAAAGCTTTTTCGAAAAACTTCCTTCTGTCATATCCGGTACGCTGCGTTCTCCACGGCTTGATCGAAAAGCGTAAAGCAGATCTACAATCTCTCCTAAGGTAATGGTATGGCTCACCGGCACATAACAATACCCCTCCTGGTCCACATGGGCCTTATCTTTTAAAGCTGCCAAGAGCTCCGCTACTACATCGTCAATATAGACAAGATTCATCACAACCTTCGGGTCATTCACCTGAATGGGCAAATCCCTTGCAATATTGTGGCAGAAAGTCGCCACGGCAGAATTGTAGTTGGGGCGGCACCATTTTCCAAATACATTCGGATAACGGTAGATATAGGTCCTTGCCTTAGTCTCTCTTCCATAAGCAAAAATCAAGTCTTCCCCTGCTCGTTTGCTCTGTCCATAGGGATTGTCAAGGGAGGCCTGGATGGAAGACGCCAACATCACGGGACAATTATTTTTATGTTTTTTCAGGGTATCCAGCAAAACCGAAGTGAAGCCGAAATTCCCTTCCATAAATTCTTCCTGGTTCTTAGGGCGGTTTACCCCGGCCAAATGAAACACAAAATCGCAGTCCTTACAATACAGCTCCAACAGCTCTGGGTTGGTATCTATGTCATATTCGTAAATCTCCAATTCCTCTGGCAAATCAAAAGACGTATCCTTCCCCAGACGGATGTTATTTAACGTAGCAAGCAAATTTTTTCCAATAAACCCTCCGGCCCCTGTCACTAAAATTTTCATGGCGTTTTCTCCAATTCTTCTCGAATATAAGATAACTCCAACAGCTTCTCTTTTACTTGCTCCACATCCAGAAGCTGGGTATTGCTGGAATTAAATTCTGTAAGCTTGGTTCGCTCTGTATTTCCGTTCTTGAAATAATTGTCGTAATTCAAATCTCGTTTGTCGCAGGGCACCCGATAGAACGCCCCCATATCCACAGCATTGGCGCATTCTTCATTGGTAAGCAGCGTCTCATACATCTTCTCTCCATGCCGGATGCCGATGACCTTAATCTCATGTCCCGGAGCAAACAGCTCCGCTACTGCCTGAGCCAATACCTCAATGGTGCAGGCCGGCGCCTTCTGCACCATAATATCGCCGCTTTCTGCATTCTGGAATGCAAAAATTACCAGCTCCACCGCCTCTTCCAGGCTCATGATAAAACGAGTCATCGTGGGTTCTGTCACTGTCATAGGCTGTCCCTGACGAATCTGCTCAATAAACAGCGGAATTACCGATCCTCTGGAACACATAACATTTCCGTAACGGGTACAGCAAATGCTTGTCTGCTTGGGAGACACGGTTCTGGATTTGGCCACAATCACTTTTTCCATCATGGCCTTAGAGGTACCCATAGCGTTTACCGGATACGCCGCTTTATCTGTAGAAAGGCAAATAACCTTCTTCACTCCCGCCTCAATCGCCGCCGTCAGTACGTTGTCGGTTCCTATTACATTGGTTTTTACTGCCTCCAAAGGAAAAAATTCGCAAGAAGGCACTTGCTTTAAGGCCGCGGCATGAAAGATATAGTCTACGCCGTGCATAGCGTTTTTCACACTCTGCAGATCCCTTACATCTCCAATATAAAACCTAATTTTTTCAAATTGCCCAGGATACCTGGATTGATATTCATGACGCATATCGTCCTGCTTCTTCTCATCTCTGGAGAAAATACGGATCTCTGCGATATCCGTATCCAGAAACCGGTTCAATACGGCATTTCCAAAGGAACCGGTCCCTCCTGTAATCAATAACGTCTTATTTTCAAACATTGGTCGCTCTCCTCTTCTTTTTTCAAAGCTTTATGCTTTTGCAAAGTCTTTTTTCATTATACGCAAAGAAGAGGATTCTTGCAATGGTTTTTTATTCTATCTGGCAGCCATTCTGCATCTGTCCTCCTGCAAATCCTTTAAAATTTCTCGTTTGATTGTAAGGCTGTCCTTATCCTCCTCCTGCTCCAGAAGCAAATACAGGCTAACCCGTACCTGTTCTCTGTTTTTCCCGCCGCAATATCGAAGCATGCTTACCAATTCTTTGTAGATAATCTCTTGCTTTATGTTCAGAGAAACTATCTCTTTTAACAATAATTGGGGGGGATTTTGTTCCTCCATGCATAACTGAATCAGCTTTACCGCCAATTCATTTGCCGGCATAGCGTAAGAAAGCCGCTTTAATTTCTCTAACTGGCTTTTGGAAATACAATGATTCAGATCTAGTGGATCACATATAATCATCGGGAGTAAGGACAAATAATTACTTTCCTGTCCATCGTAACAGATCTTTTCTATTATATTAGAAACGGCGGCTTTCATTTCTTTATAACTCAGACAGCTTCTTGTGGCATGAAAGGACTGATAAATATCATTAATCTCTTTTTCCATCCAGTCTTCCGGCACCGTAATATCCGGCAGCAGCTCCCATAGCTTCTTTTTATATTGGGAGGCTGCCAGTACCGCGATAATCTCACTGGTTTTTGCACGATAAATCCCTTTTTGTTCCGCTGCCTTAAGCAAGTGGAGCATCCTGTCCGCCGTCTGCTCCAGCAAGGGAGCCTTCCTTTCCCTCTCTTCCAACTGTACTGCCGCCACAAACAGAAACATTTTTAGGAACCGTCCGCTTACTGCTTTGATCTCTTCTATTGACAGAATTCCCTCTTCAAATAGCTCGTCAAACACCAAATCCTGGCACCCCACGGAATACTCAAATTGCAATGTACTTTCCTGTTTCATTAATTCCTTTATTTCTCCCCCATAAAGCATCCGAACCTCTCTGCGCTCCGACTTTATCATATTCTGAAAAGCTTCTTCATCTTCATACTTTCGGTCAGGTATAAAAAATCGCAGGATTCCCTGATACAATTCTCTGACATATTCTTCCTCCTCCGCCTTTGCCAAAAGCTCTCGGTAGCCCAAAAGGGTAGGATTCTTTCGAAAGCTGCAAAATGCAAGCAAAAAATCCAGCTTCATCTCTTCTAATTCATGCAGCAATTTATTCGAAGGCGCCTTAGATGCCATTCCCCCCAGCCACGTTAAGTCAACGGAGGATGATAATCGCACTCTACTGCTAATATTATTGCTGACCTTCTCCGGCCGAAAGCAGCGGTACGCTTCCGTCAAAATCCCTTTTCCAAATATCAAGTCCCTTTCTCTTCTCCAATATATATTATCTTCAAAAAGGGCTTGCAAAAACAATTCCCTTTTTAAAGACAGCGATAACTTTCCCTGACATGTATGCAGTATTCCTTCAATTATTCTGGATGAAAGGAAACATGTAATCTTTCCTGCCTCTAAATAAGCAATTACTTTTTCTATAAGAACTCCTTTCAATTCTTTTCCCACGCCAACGCCCAGGGATAAAGCGTCTATATAAGCCCTCGCCTTCTTCTCTTCTGCAACGCCTTCTAAAAATGACATCACTTCCCCGTCCAGCTTGTTCTTATCATTTTCATTTAATTGCAGCAGCAGCAGTAAAGTCCTGCCTTTATTCGGGTATCGCTCTTTTACATAACGCAGCAGCTTTTCACAGGCAACCCCAGACAACAACCTGAACTTCCCAATGAATTCGCTTCTCTTCAACTCCAATACTCTTGCCGCCAATGCTATGTATTTGTCCTGTGGTTTCCCCCGGAACAGATCCTCAATAAGAATGTCCAACGCCAGCTGACTTCCAAACAGACAGAGATTATCGGCCGTGTAATCTTCCCGAATAATATTTTCTTTCCCATTCATGTCCTCACATAGACGCCCGATTTCTTTCTCCATACATTCTCTCTGCACTTCAATATATCCCAAAGAAAATAACAGCGCGTTCCTCCAGTAGGAACTATATGCAATTCTTCTTATATTATTCAGTCCATCCGCCTCCCCAAACTTTTTCACCAGATAGGTTCCTGCAAAATATTCCTGCATGGTTCGGATAGAATAGCTGTAATACCCCGCCCGGTTCTCCACCAGAAAACACAGACGCTGGGTAACGACCGCCAAAAACTCCTGTACCTTCCGTTCCGCTGGCACCTGCGTCTCATAACAGTCATCCTGTTTTTCTTCTATATAATTCCTCAACATGCGCTCCAATGCTTCCCTGCTGATTTCCGCCGAAGGATTCTGTTCTTCCTCCGACTCCTCCTGCAGCCGGTAAGCCGTGAGCAAATGAATGTCCTCAATCCATTCCGTCTTGTCGTTCAATGTCACAATGACTTTCTTTTGTTTTTCTCTGCGCACCATGGTTTCATAATATTGGTTAAAGAGAGAATATCTTTCATGAGGCGGCTTCCCGCCGCTTTTCACCAGAATGGAAATAATCGTAGCCTGCAAAGGAGTTTTCATCAACCGGGCGATGGTTTCATCCTTCATTGCCTCCTTCATAATTTCCAGATACTCCTGTTGTTTTTCCCACTGTCCCTCCATAACGGAAAATAATTTTTCTATATACCTGAGACAATCCTTTGGTGAAAGCTCTAACACCTCCAGATGCTGATACCGTTCTTCTCCAAAGTCATTGTTATACCCCTGCGCTCTGGTAGTTCCGATAATCATACAATCACACGAGGCTTCCCGCAGCTCCAACACAATAAAATTATGAATCTGGGTCAGCACCTCTTTCCGATTGGAGCTGTCCGGCACTTCATCCAGCCCGTCAAAGAAGAAAATCCAGGCAAGCTGGCCTAACATTTTACGAATAACCTTCGGAGAAGGCTCTTCTCCTTCCCGCCCTTTTATTTTGTGCTGCATATAGGAAATTACGGATATATTTTCTTCCTCTCCCTGCTCCTTCCTATGCCTGATCCACGCCGCATAATCCCGCAGCACAATTTTAAAAGGAATCCTGGTGCACGTCGCCTCATAGGCATACTCTTTTTGAATTTCCTCTCTAAAATCCATGACTTCCTGTGAGCGATCCCCCATTTGATACAAATAATTTGCCCGATAAATCTGTGCAATAAACTGACATATGGTAGTCTTTCCCTGCCCCGGCCCTCCAATCAGTACAAAATTCTCATCCCGTTGTAACCCCGCTTCTTCCCCGGAATACTCCTGCTGCTTTTGATAACCCAAAACCTGGTTTCCCAACCGGATTACCAGTTCGGCAAACTTCTCCGTCACATCTTCTTTCCGGTTCTGCACCTGAATATCTACGCATACGCGTTCAATAGGCACCTTCTGTTCTGTAAAGGAACCGGCCTGCTCCATTCTGGTACACAATTCTCCCTGGAATTCATAGGCGAGATATTTTTTCAGCATAGGAAGATAATTTTCTCTGTCCAGATAATCTTGTAAAACCTTCATCAGCAGATCCCCCGGCAATATATGACTGGCGTAAGCAGTGGCTACATCCCGGTTATTATCCAGCAGCGCGCACACTTCGTCATATCCTCTTACAAGGAACTGATCAATAATGTCGTTGTTCTCTGCGATATATTTATTAATCTTATCCTTTACCCCATGATCCTTCCCCGGCGTCAAGACCACGTTGGTATATAAAATATAATTATCCGGCAGATACTCTGGTTCCTTCTCCCGAAAACGGGACAATTCTCCGTCTATTTCCTTTTTCAGCCACGTATAATCATCTGTTTTGGTAATCAGATACTTATATTTTACCTGACCCATGGTTTTTCCCCTGAAAACCATGCCGGAGGAATCGGTTACCTCGCCTTCAAAGGTAAATTCCCGCTGCCCGTCGGGACCCAGGCCATATTGCTCACATCGCACTCCAAACATCTTTTCATTCAAACTTCTTACCATCCATTCAAAGGAATTTGGATCCATATGGTCGAAATTATATGTCATAATCGATTCTCCTCCTCATCATTTTCTCTTCTGCCGCACCGCCGGCCTCTGATCTGGCGTCTTACCCTGCTTGTGACAAGCCAAATTAACACTTCTGTGTCTTTACTTTTTCATTACAGCTATGCCTTGGTCAAAAAAATCCATGCTATACTTCTGCAGAATATCTCTGTCAAAAGTATAGCATGGATTTTTTTGCCGGCTTATGATGTTACTGACATATTTCGCCATTTTTCGGGAATTTGCGATAGCCCTTTATAGTAAATTAGCAATAATAACTAATTTCGCCAAAATACTCATACCATTTTTGCTTAATCTCATTACTGTTTGCTTCGATAAATGCTAACAGCTTCCTCAAATCTCTCGCAGGTATCTGCGAATTATTATTGCAAACAAGTGTCTTTCGTCGCATTTGCTCTTGGATTATGTTCTGCCATATGAACATGAATAGGCTCTGTTGGTTTATTTTCGTTTGACCAAAAGAAAATAATATATCCACCGAACTTAAAAATTTGAGGCATTTGCAAATCCTCCTTCTTTTGCAAACTCTATAATTAAGTGGGCATTATTTTCTACAAACTCTTTATAATAAGCCATCTCCTCGTCAGAAAAACCAACCACACCCTCCCATGTGTAGTCCGGTAAGTAACAGGTTGCATTATGGAACCCATCATAAACAGCTTTTTCAATATAGACTTTAACCCTCCCGTCCGCTCCCATTTCCGAGTGAACTACTTCGGTTGTATCACTTAACGTTGCATAAGGATATACCATATTACTAACCTCCATACATTTTTGTATCATAAACCCATCTAATATCTGATATACAGCATCATACCCCTTCTTAAAATGTGTTTGAAACTTGCTTTCTACACGCTAATCTCTCCGGAAAATATCTCTTGTGTAAACCTTATCCTTCACATCGTCCAAACAGCTATCGTAACGGTTCACAATAATTGCCTGGCTGACGTCTTTGAATTTTTCCAAATCATTGATTACCTTGCTGCCGAAAAAGGTGCTTCCATCCGCCAAAGAGGGTTCATAAATCACAACGGTGGCCCCCTTGGCCTTAATACGCTTCATCACCCCTTGAATGGAGGATTGCCGGAAGTTATCGGAATTGGTCTTCATGGTCAGACGATATACCCCAATCACCACTTCTTTCTCCATCACCGCATTATACTCATCGTTCGCCTCGTACCCGCCGGCCAGCTCCAAAACCCGGTCTGCAATAAAGTCTTTCCGGGTCCGGTTGCTCTCCACAATGGCGGACATCATATTCTGTGGCACATCTCCGTAATTCGCCAGAAGCTGCTTTGTATCCTTGGGCAGGCAGTAACCGCCGTATCCAAAGGAAGGATTGTTGTAATGATTGCCGATGCGGGAATCCAGGCACACCCCTTCAATAATCTGGTGGCTGTCCAACCCTTTCATTTCCGCATAAGTATCCAACTCATTGAAAAAGGACACCCGAAGGGCAAGGTACGTATTGGCAAACAGCTTCACTGCTTCTGCTTCCGTAAATCCCATAATCAACGTCTCGATATCTTCTTTTAAAGCTCCTTCCTTAAGCAGGTCCGCAAATGTATTGGAAGCTTTTACAAGCCTGGCATTCTGCACATCCGTCCCCACAATAATCCGGCTGGGATACAGATTATCATACAAAGCCTTAGACTCCCGCAGGAATTCCGGGCTGAACAGGATATTGTCACAGTGATATTTTTCCCGGACAGAAGAGGTATAACCCACGGGGATTGTGGATTTGATGATCATTACGGCGTCGGGATTATGGGAAATCACCGACTGAATCACCGCTTCCACTGCCGAGGTATCAAAAAAGTTCTTTTTACTGTCGTAGTTGGTGGGAGCCGCAATAACCACAAAGTCGGCGTCTTGATATGCTGTTTTCTCATCCATTGTGGCTGTTAAGTTTAATTCTTTTTCCGCCAGGTATTTTTCAATATATTCATCCTGGATAGGGGACTTTCGGTTGTTGATCATTTCTACCTTTTCCGGCACGATGTCCACGGCTGTTACCTGGTGATTCTGAGATAAAAGGGTGGCGATGGACAAACCTACATATCCGGTTCCGGCTACTGCTATTTTCATTTGGGTGTTTTCCTTTCGTGGTGTATGTTATATATTGTTGTATCAGAGAATCCTTTTCTTGATTATACAAAAAGATGCTTCTATTTACAATCAAATTTAAAGGAAAATTCCTCTTACAATCTCCAATACCGCATCCCACTCTCACTTAAATCCGAGACCTTATACACACCTTTCACATCCAAAAGTACTTTCTCTTCATCTTTAGACAAGCGATACAGCTTTTTCAAATCATCCAGCCCAAGTCTTTTAAATTCATCATGGGCTACCGCCATAATAATGCAGTCCACCTCATGCACATCGGAAATCTTCACAAGCTCTATGCCGTATTCCCGTTTTGCATCATCCGCCGCAGCCCACGGATCAACAACAATCGGTTCAATCTCATACGTATTCAGACACTTTATAATATCCTCCACCTTGCTGTTTCTTACATCCGGGCAATTCTCCTTAAAGGTAAGTCCAAAAATAACCACCTTACTCTTTTTGGGAGCCTGTCCCGCTTCAATCATCTTCCGTACCGCCGCATCGGCTACATATCCTCCCATCCCGTCATTCACAATACGCCCATTTAAAATAATCTGGCTATGGTATCCCAGCTTTTCCGCCTCATATGTAAAATAATAGGGATCCACACCAATACAATGCCCTCCCACAAGACCGGGCCTAAATCCGAGAGCATTCCACTTGGTATTCATTCCATCTACCACTTCATTGGTATCAATATCCATGCGGTCAAATACCATGGCCAATTCATTCATAAAAGCAATATTAATATCACGCTGACTGTTCTCCACCACCTTGACGGCTTCTGCCGTACGAAGATTGGAAACAGGATGCGTTCCAACCTCAATGACCAGATCATACACCTTTTTTATAATCTCCAATGAGTCCTTATCGATGCCTGATACAATCTTGTGAATATTTTCCAGCCGATGAACCTTATCTCCCGGGTTAATACGTTCCGGAGAATATCCAACCTTAAAATCTACGCCGCACACCAGGCCGCTTGTATTTTCAAGAATGGGAATGCAAATGTCTTCTGTACATCCAGGATATACCGTAGACTCATAAACCACGATACTTCCTGGCGTCAAATTACGTCCAACAATCTCTGACGCGCCAATCACCGGCGTAAGATTCGGCGTATGGTCGCTGTTCACAGGCGTAGGAACCGCCACAATATGAAACTTCGCTTTTTTGAGTTCTTTTTCATCAGAAGTGAATTGGACTTTTGTTTTGGATATCTCTTCATCCCCGATTTCCTTGGTGGGATCAAGGCCCGCCTTATATAATTCAATCTTATCCTTATTTAAATCGAATCCAATGACAGAAATCCCTCTTCCCGCAAACGCGTGTGCAATGGGCATACCCACGTATCCCAGTCCTATCAGAGAAAGAGCTTCCCTTCCATTCAAAAGATCTTCATATAAATTTTCATAATTTATCATTACTCTTATTCATTCCTTTCTGCCTGATCTGTCGGAATTGAATCCCCAAATCCAGCGTATCGCAATTTTTCAAGGATGCTGACTGACTTCATAATGTTAATCCTGCCCTTTCTTTTACCCTCATTTTCATATAAATAGAATAAATAAAATAGGATACCCCAGTGGCGCACGCCGCGCCAATCGTACCAAACAATTTGATTAAAATCAGATTCAGGATAAAATTTCCCACTACCGTTAAAACATTCAATATAGATTCTTCCAGGGGATAACCTGCCTGCGCCAACAAATCGCCAAATACAATATATTTACCGTTTACTGCAATGGCAAGGCAAATGACAAGAATGTAGATCACCCCTTCACTGTACTCCGGCTTCTGCATCAGCTTACAAAACATCATATATCCCATAACGATTCCAATATAAGCAGCTCCTCCGCCTAAGGTTATATATCCATGCAGGCGTTTCTTTATCTCTGTTACCTGCCCTAAGAGCCTTCCTTCCTTATTTGCGGCTGCAATCCCCGGATTTATAATTTTACGTATGGTTACATAAAGCATGTAAAAGCCTTCCGTAAAAAATATAGAAAAAGAATATATCCCGATCTGGGACACGTTTGACTGCAATAGCCCAAGACATACCACATCTACCTTTGTATTCATTTCCAACACCATATAAGAAGGCAGAATTCTTGTCCCAAAATACAGCATTTTCCGGAATGTCTTCCCGTCCAATTTTCCACCCACAGGAATCCGAAGCATAAAGTATCCCAAAACTCCCAGAAAAACAATAATCTCTGTTACTGGAAACACTGCCCCAAGCCAATAGGAATCCACCCCTATGGCAGAACAGAACCAAATCCCTAATCCCAGGCATATATAGCGGATAGATACAAATACCGCATATGTCACCATCCTGGAAACAGCATTCAGATAATTCAAAAGTACTTTGTTCACAGAAAAAAGCATGAGCCCCGAAAATGCGACCTGCATGGATCTCTTCCAGGCAACGCCCTCTAAAAAATGCAGCACGGTCCCCGATATCCCAGTCACCAACAGAGATGTGATTACCGTAAGCAGCACACCTGTCCTTAATATCGTCCCCCGCTCTTTTTCACTGTCAGTCTCCGGCACATACTTTATCACTGACATATGGATCCCCCAGACGGATATCTGAGACAAAATCATATACCATGCATAAGTCTCGCTAAAAATCCCCAGCGCATCCGAATCATAAAACAGAACAATCAAAGCGTTCATCAAAAGCCCTACTACCGCCATAATGGCAAGGCTTATATAATTCCATAAAAGTACCTTGTTAAGCTTTCCATTCGTCATCGCCGTAATATTCTCTTTTCTTATTGAAATAAAGGATCTCTTCCTGTGTCCGCTTTATTTTTCCAAGGGTATCTGAAACAATCATAAGAATTAAAAAAATCATTGCCGTCATAGCCATAAACGCACCGATTAATCCTGCCCAGAGATAATTTCTGAAATGCCCTGTGAGACAATAATTGATAAGCATAATTGTCTCAAATAAGATTCCAATCATCAAAAACATCCCTGATAATCCCCCGAAAAACCGAATCGGGCTATAATCCTTGAAGGCGGACAGTATAATGGATCCGCTTCTCACGGCATATGTAACAATACTGGAAGCGACTCTGCTCTTGCCAAATTCCCGCTCTCCCTTGATTTCTACTGGCACTTCCATAATACGGATACGGCTGCTTCCGGCAAGATTAATAAAGGTCTCCTGTGTATAAGTAAACCTTCCATGAAGATTCAGCCACAGTAACGCTTCCTTATTATAGGCCCGAAAGCCGCAGGATACATCGTAGTATTTCTTTCCAACAATTGAACTGACAATTCCAGCGACCCTTTCATTTCCCCAACGTTTCACCACAGGCATTTTGGGATATTTGCCGGCGTCCATAAACCGGGAAGCTGTAACCATATCTACCCCCCCCCCGCACCAAATGGGGAAAAGCAGTCTTTCAATATCCTTTGGATCCATCTGGCCGTCCCCATCTATATTAACCGCATAATCCGCCTTTCTATTTAACGCTTCTCGTACGCCGTCAAAAAAAGACGCCCCTACCCCTTGGGGCATACTATGATTGATAACAGTTGCACCGTGCTCCCTTGCTATTTCTTCTGTTTTGTCTGTGGAACCGTCATTGACGACAACTACCTCCATGTTCAATTCTTCCCCATAAAGCATTTTAGGCACTTCATCAATCACGCCGCCTATCGTCTTTTCTTCATTTAATGCAGGTATAATCACCACACACTTCTTCATTGTTCTGGATACTCCTTCTTATCTGTCTTTCCCCTGCAAAAACACAGGCTCCTTGCAAAATATACAAGCATCAGCGGAACTATATGTAAAAGATATCTGTTAAAGCTATCGCCCCATCCATTTCTTAAGGGATGGCTTCTTCCCATGGCCATGCAAAAAAATACAAGAACGAGCCCCCATACCAGCATGTCCCAATATCCATATTCTCGTTTATTTTTCATGATCAGCACAAACAATATCAGCGCAAAAAACGGAAAATAATACCACCTCTCATTCAGGCTCGACAGATTATAGCATATAGACTGAAAATTAATGTTTGCTTTCTCAATATCCTTGAAACAAAATGCCGCTGATACAAGAAAGAGCAATCCCAAAAGCAGTAGAGGTAGGGATTGCTGCAAACGCCTCACCCATGCTTTTTCATACAGCAAAATATAACCTGCCATAAGAACAATGGCTGCCGCCATCAAAGCCAATACAGACTTTGTTATAAATACGCTTCCATAAGGTAAGTCTTTACTCCCCATAATCATAATCTGATTTTCCAAATGAAAGACCCCTGCGATCACCATAGAGGGAAGAACACATTTGGCAATCTCCCTGCGGGAGAATCCCAGATAACTGATGCAAACCACCATAAATACAACCGTTACAATTGCTTCGACCCGGCAAAGCGATATCCAGGAACATAAGATCGATAATAAGCTTATCACGCCGCCTCTTACGACTTTATCCTCCATCTTGGAATACTGTTCTGCCATTGTCGCCAAAAAGAACATAGAAACCATGATCCACGAATGAGATATCATCAAATCGTACATCAAAAACAAAGGCGCTGCTGCTGTCAGCATCAAAAGAATCATCAGGCCTATGCTCTTATATTTTGGTAAAGACATATCCAAAAATACCTTATATAAGCAGACAGCTATCCCCGCTATCAGACTTGTCATCAAAATGAAATGCATCACCTGAATGGTCTCAAAACCACAAAACACCGCAAAGCATGACATAAGTGCAGGCATGATTCCCGTCGTCTCCATCATATCTCCCACTACATTAGCGCTAAGTTTCCCTGTAGATGCTATGAGTCTTCCATACATATAGACACAATAATGCGTATCACTCGTCATCGTATATCTGGGATACCCTGTAGAGAAAAAATTCGCAAGAATCGATGCGATCGCCAACGCTCCCAATACGTATCTCCCTCTTACGAAGGAAAACCCGCTTCGATACCGAAAGAGTAGTACAGCAATCCATAGCGCAGCCCCTGCAAACGACGTAATTCTGGTATATGGAATCCGTAAGATTAGCAGTGATACAGAGGAAAGTCCCCATACGGCGATCCCAAGAGGCATAGAAAGGATGAGTTTGGAGAATTCCGACAAAAACGGAAGCATAACCGCCCCAATGCAATAGCCCGCCATAAACAAAATGACACTTGCAACGATTTGCTTCAGCTGGAATCCGCCTGTCATTTTATCAATCTCAAGATATAGGGAATTCCCCAAAGCATGATTGTAATAATTCGTTCTCAGCATCACCGCAACTACCACAGAAATCAAATAGAGGAACAGATATACTGCCACCTTCACATATTTATTATTACTCATAGCTCTCAATATATAAATTTCCTTTCCTATCATTCCATACGGCAATGGTCTTCGCCTCAGACAATCCAAGGGGATTTATATAGAGGTATACCCTCTCCCCCTCTTCAAAACGTGCATTGGCCTCCTCCGAAAGCAAGAGAAAATGAATGTCTATATGCATCCAGCCCGCCTCTACAAAACCATTGGAACACGCAGTTTCACTATTTAACGCCTTATGATCTATTTTTTCCACAATCTGACTGTCTACAGCGATTGTTTCCATGTATTTGTTATACCATCCCCCCTGCTCTAAGATACACTTCTTGCCGCGGGCCACGGTAAAGATTAAGGAATCCGCAAATCCGCCATCCCTGCCCCACACCGTATCTGTTCCCACGCAAGCTCCCGATGCTCTCGCCCCCCATACAGGAATCTCTCTTACAGAGTAATGCGACATGACAGCGCCAAAAACCACCGCCGAAACTATAGCCACCTTCCACTGATACCGGTCTCCCCATATCAGTGCCGCCATGAATAATACAAGAGAAATCCCCCGAATCCACAGCCCTTCTACTGCTAAAAACAAAGCGATATAGATTACAAGAACTATCCCCAGAAAAAATATCTGCGCCCCGCTTTTTTTTGCAATTTTCATGGACATACTCCCCATTAAAGTAAAAAACGACACTGCCTTCTAACCTGTTACAAACGATATGCGCTAAAACGTATCTCTGTATATGGTTCCGCCCACCCCTTCATTGTCTTAAGGCCAAGCAGTTCCATATCCTTTTCCTGAAAAAGCAAATGCTTCGGTTCGTGGGATTCACGGGGCATCTCTCCAATAAAAATGCCGCCCTTCGTCACTCGTTTCATTTCTTCAACTACTTGTGTTACATACTCCATAGACGGAAAATACATGAAACAGCCATAAGCAAAGCACTTATCAAAATACTGATCTTTAAATGGCAAATCATTGGCTTCTGCAAAAAGAGCCGGCTTTTGAAAAAATTCCATACATTTTTCTACAGAGGTGCTGGAGTAGTCTATCCCCACATAATTACATTTCAAATATTGCGCCATGCCTCCCGTTCCGCATCCAATTTCAAGCACTTTGTCCGTTGGCTTTATATCAAGGAAATCCACTATCTTATTTACAATTTCCTCTGCTGAAGTCAGTGTTTTATTCCATCCGCCCATTTCAAGAGCATCTTCCCTTGATCCTGCAACGGCGCCTTTTTGAGTCCATATTTCCTGCCATGTACCGGAAAATTCTTTATGATCCATCTTGCTTTCCCTCCATCATTCTCTATACAAATGTTTTTATCGCACAGAACCCCTCCGCACTCTTTACATGATTTCCATATCCCCAAATTTCATTTCTCTGGATGTTGGTACGAAACAGATGTCCCCAACGGTCATGCTCCGCATCATAACAGTCTAAAGCCTCTCTCTTCATTTCTACATATTCCGAGATATCAATATAATAGTTGGGACAAAAATGCTCATAAATGATATAAGGGTTCGATTGATACATAAAAAGATTCTTAACGTGACGCGCCGCCGTTTTGCAAATTTTATGCGCCTCTAAATGATCCGTATTGTAATCATCCCCATAGTGCATGAACACGGTATCAATCCCTTTTTCCCAAATCACATGCTCTATTGTCTGCATTCCTTCCTGCGTGTACCTAAGATTCCCATAAGGCTGCAATGGAATCTCCAGTTCCTCTATCCCCCCAAGGGCAAGACAGGCATTTTTACTGTTATCTCTCGCCCGGTCATTGGTTATATCAAGCTTCATATCCTCCGATTTTACAACGGTATCTGTCAGCGTAATCTTATAGACCTTATGTCCTTCTCGAATCAATCTTGCCGCCGTACCTCCTGCACCTAATTCCGAATCATCATAATGTGCGCCAATGATTAAAACATTTCCAAAAGCCAGCATATGTTTTTCTCCTTTTTCTTAAAAATGATTTAGTAAACGTTTTAAACTGTTTTTCAGTCTGCTTTCAATTTCCATTAACTCTTTCCTGCTATCGTACGGCGTATTCATATCTACATCCATGATTGCCCCTGCCACATCCTCCGGTTTGTTGCCGTCACAAAAATACACAATGTTTCCAACTTCAGATGTTTCAATGCTGTCCGCCCTCGTGGCCACTACCCGCAGTCCATTGCTCAAATAAGACATGATCTTTGAAGGAAATGAGGAATTAATGTCTTTCCCATCAGGATCCTTGGAAAACATCCCAATATGGCAGCTCTGCAAAAAGGCAAGATATTCATCCCCCAGCAGTAAACCGTCATACGATACTTTACAAGGTAATCCTTCCATGTTATGTACATCCGAAATGATCTTGTCTACATCCCCCTGATTCCTTCCAAAACCAATTATGTGAATATGATATCGTTCATCCAGATATCGCGCCGCCTGAATCAAGGAAAAATGCTCCCCGATCACTCTTGGATCAAAAGTCCCCGCGTATACCACATGGATCCTTCCATCTCCAAATCCCTTTCCTATTTTCTTTTCCCTTCTACAGGATCCATGATAGAGGGTGTATTTCTTTCCATCCGTGATTTCCTCTGCAAGGGGAATACTAGGAAGGATATAGGCAGACGCTTTTTTAACCTCCTCCAGTTCCTTACTCCTCAATCGGCTGTCGCCAATCACGTCGGAATATATCTCTTCTAATTCCAGGATATATTTCCGCCCCATGCGTTGGAACAGATGGTAATAGGGATAAAACAACCGGGAATGATAGATAATCCATATTCCTTCATGTTTTTTTATATAGTTCAATGCGCTAAAATAAGTAAGCCTTACCGCAAGGGAACGGACGAATTTATATTTAGACTCGATACAATGAAAATATCGTACTGTCACATTCCCGCTTATTTTTTTTGTAAACCCTTTTTGTACCGAAAGCGCCCGCTCGCCGCTATATCTGGCATTCGGGGCTATTATTTCCACTTCATAACCTATCTTGGAAAATACATGGGCCAAATATGACACCTGTAAATCAGCTGCAGGTACGGCGTCTCTTTTTTTCCCTTTTTCATCGTTGGAATAATACGCCAAATAATAAACTTTCTTCATGTTATCCTCTTTGTCCTATGGTCTTTGCCGGAACGCCTGCTACAATGTGATTTTCTTCTATTCTGTGCTTTACCACAGCATTTGCTCCTACCACTGCTCCGTTTTCAATCACACTGCCTTTCAAAATCTTAGAACCGGAGCCAAGCCAAACGTCATTTCCAATTATCACCTTTTTGACACGATCCTTTTGCTCCATCATGTTGATATTTGCTTCCATACCATGATCGTTATCTATAATATAACAATGGGCCGCAATCATCACATGATCTCCGATAGTTATACCCCCCCCCGGGTATCAGAGGCATATAGGATAGTTCCATTCCCTATATTCACATGATCTCCGATTACAATAGGGCCTTGTCCAAAAAACATCACGTTGGGATATATCACCACATTTTTTCCAATGGTAACATTTCTGTTAATTAACGTATAATCGCCAACTACATACAAGCTTTTCTGCTTTGATTTTATCGTATCCAAAAACACCCCACGTCTATAGAGGCGCTTGATTTTATTTTTTGCGCGTTCAAACAAATATAAAAACATTTCTTTATCTCCTTAGCCTATGACACATTTTGGGGTAATAGCAAAGCCGAAGGGTGAACTATTTTTGTTTTTGAATCCGCTTATAAAAATACCCTTCCATAAGCATAACAATACATTCTGTAATCACCGTAGTGACGGCCACTGCGTTTAACCCCAGCGCCGGTACTAAAACTATATTAGCAACAATATTAAAAATGGCTCCTGTAACGCTGGCTTTTGCTACCAGTACCTGCTGTTTTAAGCCTACAAGCATATCGCCTAAAAATCTATTTGCCGGCATACATATGAGACTAAGCGATAAGATCCTTAACGACGCGCTCGCTCCTTCAAAATCATTTCCCCACAACAATACAATACCGAATCTGGCAAAAACAAATATTCCTATAATCAAAACGACGGATGATACTGCCATCGCCTGAAATGTTTTTCGCACCAAATGATCTACCTTTTCTTTATTTGCAATCATGCGGTTAAAAGTCGGCGTCGCCGCCCTTGCCATAGCCAGCGGGACAAAGCTTGCCGCAATATATATATTGCTGGAGACAGAATACAGCCCCGTAGCCACCTCTCCCAACATCAAGGTAAGTATCAACGTATCGCTCTTAAGACTCAAATATTCTGCAGCGGCTCCGAAAATAGTCGGAAAAGATTCTTTCAGCATCTTTTTGCAAAATGAAACATCCAGTTCCAACCGAACCTTACAAAGAGATTTATTCACATAAACCAGTTCTGCTATGATCAGTACAAGAAACACAATGTCATGGAACAGCAGCATTATCACCATGCTTTTCGTAACATACAGCGTTATCAGCGTTGTGATAAAGCACAACAGTTTCTGGCACATACCAAATAGAAATGTTACGCGAAACTTTTCTACTGCTGTTATGCCGTCCGCCGCAAGTCCAAAAATCCCTGTAAATCCTGTATAAATACAAGCCAATAGAAGAATCCACAAATCCTCCTGCCTGCCCATGACAAACACGCAGGCGATTCCGATACCAAGGGACATAGGCATGGAAAACAAGAAACGAATTGCCATGGCATTGGCATAATTTTTTTCCGCAGACGTTCTATCCTGGGATATATTTCTCTGAAATATCCCGCTAAGACCAAGATTTAAAAACAAGAATACAAGCCCGGAAAATGTCATTGCAAACGTATAACTTCCCAGCCCGCCAGCCCCTAACAGTCTTCCCATAGCCAGAGAGGACAAAAGTGCGACAAGCTGCCCAAGAACCGACCCCAGCATGGAATAAATACTGTTTTTCACAACCATTTTTCCGTTTGCTCCAATGCCTCTTAATAGATTCATTCTATTTTTCCCTTTGCATATCCGGTCACATATTGAACTGCCTCCATCCACCCACTAATAATTCGATTATAATCACATTTTTCCACAATTTTCTTACTGTTCTCACCCATTCGTGTCCTATCCGTCCTTTCCATTATCTGCTTCATTAAAGTTACAAGCTTATTTACATCCCCAGGGGAATAGATATACCCGTTTTCTCCATCCCTCAGTAACTCTTCTGCTGTTCCCACACCTGTCGTAATAATAATGGGAAGAGAGAAATTCATTGCTTCATTCAAGGCTTTCGGAGACGCATCATTTTCAGATGGCAATATATATACATCTGACAGTTTCAAGTACTTGCTCATTTCATCCTGGGGAAGCTGTCCTGTTACATAAATATGGTTCAAACCGTTTTTTTCAGCTAAAGCTTCTATCTCCTTCCTGTCAGTCCCGTCTCCCACCATATAGTAATATGGTTCGAATCCTTCTTCCTTTAATATGTTCAGCGCCTGTATCACGTCTTTTTGCCGTTTCCGCGGAATCAGCGCCCCAGTCGTCACAAATACGATCGCTTCCTGTGGAATTTCAAACTCACTCCGCAAAACTTTTTTATTGTACTTCTTACATTGTTCTCTAAAATAACCATTGTCCACCGCGCATGGAGCAGAAAACAGGGATTCCGCTCTCATGCCGTAATGCCTCATATATTCCTTCTGTTGTCTGCACTCATACACTCCGGCCGCCATATTTTTACAATACCTGCCCACAAGAAATTTTTTCATCAATAAAACGCCTGTATTTCTCTTACGCCCTGCCTCTACTACCATTCTTGTAATCATCGGAATACGCTTTTTCTTCGCTTCATGTATCGCCATCCATGTGGTAGGGGAATAGTAACTGCTTCCTATCAGGATAACGTCAAACTTATGATCGCGAATATACTTTTTTATCCTGCGGTTCGCTATCTTAAAATCACTTTTTCCAATTGGTTCCATGTCATCCTCAAGGAACAGATAGGTGTGGGGGGGGGGGGGGGGGGGGGGGGGGGGGGGGGGGGGGGGGGGGGGGGG
>CAMNQH010000002.1 GCA_946549035.1 uncultured Lachnospiraceae bacterium
GTCCCCAAACCAGCAGAAAGAGATTATAGAAATCATACATAGGTGTTTTGAATGAGAAAGAGACGATGGAAAAACTTTGGTGCAGTAGTTTAGAGGAATTACCGGAAATTTTGAATATTATAAAAGGCGATATGAGCAGCGTAGGCCCGTGGCTCTCATTGGTGGAATATTTGCCTAGCACTACAGCGAACCGGGTAAAAGCTGCCCGACTGAGATTTTGGAAGCGGTTTGGCAGTAGGATAGGGTGATTGAGATTATTAAGAGATGTTTTGAGTAGAGGGGATAGGCGATGGAAGATAAACACAAACCATACGGTCCTTACGAAAAGTACATAAAGCGCCCTTTAGATTTCTGCTGCGGATTAGCGGCAGTCATCGTTTTTGGATGGCTTTATATATTCGTTGCTATCTTAGTGAGAGTGAAGCTGGGATCGCCTGTGCTGTTCCGGCAGAAGAGACCAGGGAAAGACGGTCAAATTTTTGAAATGTTAAAGTTCAGGTCTATGACAAATGAGAAAGATGAGAATGGGGATTTATTACCAGACGCAGAAAGGGTGACCAGGTTTAGTCGCATTCTTAGGTCTACTTCTTTAGACGAGCTTCCGGAGGCTTTCAATATTATAAAAGGCGATATGTCGGTAGTCGGTCCCAGACCGCTTGCTGTGCAGTATTTACCATTCTATAGCGAGACAGAGCGTCATCGTCACGATGTGCGCCCCGGACTAAGCGGGCTGGCACAGGTGCATGGAAGGAATGCGGTTAATTGGGAAGAGAAGTTTGCTTATGATATTGAATATGTAAATAAGATTACATTTATGGGAGATATCAAAATCATTCTTTTGTCTGTGAAAACGGCATTGAAACGGGAAAGTATTGGAATAAGGGGCATTGATTCGCCATTGGACTTTGACATTTATCGGAAACAGCAGTGGGAGCAGGAAGGAATAAGACAGTGAATATAGAGGGAAAGGTCGTTGTATTAAGAGCGATTTCAATGAAAGACAAAAAATTACTGATGGAATTAATCAATGATGCAGATACCGAGAAAATGCTAGGGGGAAGTTCTTTCCCTATTTCGCTTGAGGAGCAGGAAAAATGGATTGCAGAGCAGTGCGGCAGAACAGACGTATTACGCTGTATAGTTGCTCCGAAGGGGAATAAGGAAATAGGGCTGGGGACAGTGATTCTGACAGATATTGATTACAAAAATGGCGTCGCCCAGGTGCATATCAAAATGGATAAGCAACATGGCCGTGGAAAAGGATACGGCACGGACGCAATTCACACGATAGTGTCCTATGCCTTTGATGAAATGCGGTTAAACTGCGTTTACGCGGAAGTTCTGGAGTATAACAGTGTATCTCAGAGACTGTTCGAGAAATGCGATTTCCACAGGGATGGAGTGCTCCGCAAGCGCGTGTTTAAAGGCGGCTCCTTTATTGATGCTTATTCTTATTCCAAGATTAGAGGGGACTGAAGAAGCGGGAACAGAAAGGGGCTTGCAGGAAAGGCTGATGAAAGATTGAAGACGATCAGAGAAATAGGAAGCGAATTCTGGACGAATGGGCCGACAAGCCGAAACTGTGTTTTTCTGTTAAGTGGAAGAACCGCACTGGAATATATTATTCGGGATATTTTAAAGCGATACGAAATCAACTCGGCACTTCTTCCGAGCTACTGCTGCCATACAATGATCGAGCCGTTTTTCAGACATAGAATACCGGTTAGATTTTATGACATCTATTTTGATGAGGTGAAGGGCAGCATTACAGCTGATGTACCTAAAGTTCGGGAAAATGAAATCTTTTACTACATGAACTACTTTGGATTCCATGAATTGCTGGGGCTTGACCTAAATGAAGTTTTAGACAATTGCGCTGTGTCTATTGAGGATAGGACCCACTCATGCATGGGCGGTAACAGTGAATCAAATGCTGATTACAGTTATGCAAGCTACAGAAAATGGACAGGGTTTGATGGAATTGCGGTTGCTGTTAAAAAGAACGGAAGGTTTGTGGAATGCCCCAAAGCGGAGAATACTGGGTATACTTCCTTGCGGAGACAGGCTTTTTCCATGAAAAGAGACTTCATACATTCCGGTTTTGGGGATAAAGAAGCATTTCTTAGCTTATTCGAGGAAGCGGAACATCTGCTGGAATCGGATTATGCAGGATATAAGCCATCGGCAGACACAATGGCAGCTTTTTTGCAATTAGACACGTCCTGTATTGCGGAGAAACGAAGGGAAAATGCGGTTGTACTGCTTGAAGGGCTGAAAAACATTCCGGAAATGGAACGGATATTTTCGTCTGTGAAGAAGGATGATGTTCCTTTGTTTATACCTGTTCTGGTAAAAACAGGGAGAACAGAATTGAGAAGATATCTGATAGGTAATACCATATATTGTCCGATCCACTGGCAGGTATCGGAATTCCACAATGGAATAAGCAAAAGAGCCGGGACCCTGTATCAAGAGGAACTGTCCCTGGTCTGTGATCATCGGTACGATGTTGAGGACATGGAGAGGATTATTGATTGTATACGGAAGTTTTATATGAGGTGAGAGAATGGGCAGCGTAATGATAAGAGAGATTGATATAAAAAATCAGACCGAATGGGATTCCATAGTTCGCTCATTTCCGAATTATGATGTGTTCTATCTTTCTCAATATTCCAAGGTGTTTATGAGGGAATCGCCGAAGAATGGGGAGCCGGTACTGCTGCTGTATGAAGATGGAATCGACCGTGCAATCAATGTGTTTTTTAGGCGCGATGTGGCGATGGATAAACATCTTACGGGAAAGATAGAGAGAAGTTCTTATTATGATCTTATAACACCTTATGGGTATGGCGGATTTTTTGGAAATATCTCCGATTGGGATAAATTGAACAGGGAATATACAGCATATTGCATAGAAAATCACTACATATGTGAGTTTGTACGCTTTGAACTGTTTACGGATTACTATAGGCATTACGGCGGAGAGATTGAGTCTCGGACGCATAATGTGGTGCGTTCGCTGCAACTGTCACTTGATGAAATGTGGATGGATTTCAGACAGAAGGTCAGGAAGAATGTAAAGAAGGCAAGGAGCCATGGCCTAAGCTGTATTGTGGAGAATACTGGGGAGTACTTGGATGACTTTCTCCGTATTTACAATGGCACAATGGAAAGGACGGAAGCTGAGGGAGAGTATTTCTTCAGCAGACAGTTCTTTGAAGAGTTGAATGAAATGAAAGATAATGTGATGTATTTCCATGTTTTTTACGAAGGGAAGATTATATCCACGGAGCTTGTGATCTATGGAGCAGAGAATGCGTACAGCTATCTTGGGGGAACAGATTCGGCGTATTTTGGTGTGCGTCCAAATGATTATCTGAAATATGAAATTATAAAATGGGCAAAAGAGAAAGGTTTGAAAAACTTTGTCCTCGGCGGCGGCTATGGGGCGGACGATGGAATTTTCCAGTATAAAGCCTGTCTGGCACCCCATGGAATCGTGGATTTTCATATCGGCAAGAAGGTTTTAAATCAAAACACATACGATGAGCTTTGTTCTTTGCGGGGAATAAGGAGTAACAGTATGAATTTAGAACAAGTAGAGTTCTTCCCAGAATATCGTGGAGAGGGTAATGCATGAAATTGGAAGAGGTCAACGGATGAAGATATTATTTGCAACTCTGTATGACATGAATCATATAGAAGCTCGCGGGATTTATGAAGATTTGCTGCGTGTATTTATGAAAAATGGTCATGAGGTATTTGTTGTCTCGCCATTGGAGCGGTATAAGAAAGAAATGACAAAACTAATAAATTGCGATGGCTGTACTATTTTAAAAGTAAGAACAGGAAATATACAAAAGACCAATTTTATGGAAAAGGGAGTTGCAACACTATTACTGGAAAATCAATTCATATCAGCGATAAAGAGGTATTTTGGAAATATAAAATTTGATCTTGTATTATATTCAACCCCTCCTATCACGCTTGCAGGTGTAATTGAATATGTGAAAAAACGTGATGAAGCTAAATCATATCTGCTTTTGAAGGATATATTCCCACAAAATGCAGTTGATATTGGGATGATGAGTAAAACAGGCATAAAGGGAGTCTTATATAAATATTTCAGAAAAAAAGAGAAGAAGTTGTATGCGCTGTCAGATTATATTGGCTGTATGAGTCAGGAAAATGTGAATTATGTCTTAAAGCATAATCCGGAAATTGACGCAGGCAGAGTAGAGATTTGCCCGAATTCAGTTGAGCCGATTGATAGATCGGTATCAGGTGAAGAGAGAATTTTAATGAGAAAGAGGTATGGTATTCCCCTTGATCAAACTGTATTTGTGTACGGAGGCAATTTGGGAAAACCACAAGGAATACCGTTTTTAATAGAGTGTCTAAAAAGTCAGAAAGATAATGAAGAGGCATTTTTTATGATTGTTGGTGGAGGAACTGAGTACGGAAAATTGGAAGAGTACTTGAACGACTCCAAGCAAGAAAATGTAAAATTGATGCCAAGACTTCCAAAAGAGGATTACGACCGCATGGTAGGAAGTTGTGATGTGGGTATGATTTTTTTGGATCATAGGTTTACCATTCCAAACTTTCCCAGTAGGCTGCTTTCATATATGCAAGCAAAGTTGCCGGTACTTGCGGTAACGGACCCTAACACGGATATAGGAAAGGTTATTGTAGAAGGCGGTTTTGGGTGGTGGTGCGAGAGCAATAGTGTGATGGGTTTTTCAGATAAGATAAGTTTGATTTGTAACGCAAGCATAGATGAAGCTGGAAACAATGGATTCGAAGTTATGTGCAGAAATTATGGAGCAGATAGCGCTTATTCTGTTGTGTTGGAGAAAATAACGCGGCAATAAGAGGTAAGAGATGGGTATAAATGATATTGATTTGTGTATAAATGGAAAACTACTCGCCAAGACACAGAAGTATGAGTTTGCTTATAAAGCAGGATATTTGGAAATTTCTAATAATTTTGGAGGACAGACAAAAAAAGTTGCTCTGTTTTCAGGCTATTATCATATGATGAGTAAAATTCGATACCTGGAAAGATTGTTGCGATTAGAACCTCGATGCGCTGCGATAATCTCTGATGAAACAATACTACTTTCGCATAAAGGAAAAATTCTAAATATAAATGCAGAAAATGGAGAAATAAAAATCGAACACAAATATAAGGCGGGGATGAATAATCCACTGGTCTTTTGCAAGTGTAATATTGCTGAAAACAGTTGGGTGCTATATGGGGAATACGGATGGAATGAAAATATGGAGGAGGTTTCCATTTATAGAAGAGATTTTCAGGGAAAGTGGAGAAAAAAGCAATCGTTCCCAGAAAACTCAATAGCGCATATTCACTGTATTGTACATGATCCATACAGACATTGTTTTTTGATTGCAACTGGAGATTCTGATCAAGAGACCGGAATATGGATGATGGATGAGGACTTTCAAAACATAAAGCCAGTTATAACAGGAAAGCAGGATTATCGGACTTGTTTTATTTTGCCCACAATGGAAGGGTTTGTTTATGCAACCGACACACCGTTGAAGCAAAATGCTGTCTATAAATACAAATACGAAAGCAACGCAGAACCCGAGAAACTGTATGATATGCCAGGTCCATGTATATATGCAAAAAAGGTAAAATGCGGATTTGTTATGGCGACATCAGTTGAACCCGATAGTAGTTTGCCTGTTTGGAGATATAGATTTACTAGAAAACTTGGACCAGGCGTTCGAGATCATTTTTCCCATTTGATTTATTTTGATGGAAAGTCCTTCAAAGAAATATTTAAGGCACAGAAGGATGTACTGCCCATTTGGCTGTTTCAGTTTGCAAATTTTCAATTTCCTGATATGGAAGAAGAGGCCGCTGATTTTCTTACTATCACTTCAACTGCTGTTAAGAAATATGATGGAAAAACATTACGAGTCATGATGAAATAGTAAATTCTTAAGAATATTTACAGAAATGGGAGATACGACAATGCAAGAGAACAATCCACTGATTAGTGTGATTATGAGTGTAAAAAATGGAGAGAAATGTATTGACAAATCCGTACAATCTATTTTAAATCAGTCATTTGGTGATTTTGAATTTATCATTTGTGATGATGGGAGTACCGACGATACATATAAAATTCTTCAAAGGTACGCGAAACAAGATTCTAGGGTAATAGTATTAAGAAATGAATCTAACGGTGGTTTGGCATACTCGCTTAATCGTTGCATTGATGTCGCAAGAAGCAATATACTGGCGAGACAGGACGCAGATGATTGGTCTGATACTAATCGATTTGAAGTTCAATATCCATTTGTAATGAATCATCCTGAATATGCGATAGTAGGTACATCGTGGAACAACGTAAATAATGCCGGGGATGAATGGCCATATTTTCCCCAAAAGGAACCTTGTGCAAAAGATTTGATTTGGGACGGAGGATTCATGCATCCATCTTGGATGATGCGAAAGGACATGTTGAAAAAGGTTGATTATTATACCGAAGGTCCATTAACCATGAGAGATCAGGATTATCACATGGTTCTAAAACTATATGGTGCAGGTATGAAAATATACAACATGGATGAGTTGCTATACTTTTATCGTAACGATGAAACAACCTTTGGCCGTACGAAGAATTGGAAAAGAGTAAAAGGGTTAATGTGGATACGTTTTGATGGGTATCGACGTAATCATTTTCCAGTATGGACCTATATAGTTGTATTGAAGCCACTAATTAAAAATTTGTTACCGTCATTTATAACGAAGTGGTACTATTTGAGGAATATCAAAAGATGAAGATTCTAATTGTAATTAGCGAATTAAAATATAGCGGAGCTGCAAAGATTGCTGCGTGGTTAGCAAATTCCTTGGCGGAATCGGATTTGGATGTGACTTTACTAACATTTTTTGGAGAGAAAGACTCACAGATAGTAAGTAAGAATGTAAAACAAGTAAAAATAAAGATAGATGATACATCAAGATGGAAAAGAACATTAAAAGCTATTCGTCAAATACATAAAACAATAGCGAAGCATAAATATGATGTCCTAATTAGTTTTTTACCATTGGAGGGATTTGTTTCCGTTTTAGCTTCCGTTTATACAAAGACTAAGGTTATTGTAGCAGAACGAAGCGACCCTTACAATGAAAAATCTATATCGGCAAATATATTTCGCTTCTTTTTTAGATTTGCAGATGGGGCAGTATTTCAATCAGCCGGTGCCATGGCGTATTATCCAAGTAAACTAAAGGAAAATAGTAGAATTATAGAAAATCCGGTCTTGAGAAGTAATGTGCCAATGATACCATATGAGGATCGATACGATGAAATTGTATCGGTTTCGCGTATGGACATAAAACAAAAACGACAGGATTTACTTCTTAAAGCTTTTGCCATAGTTGCCGAAACAAAAAAAACAGTCAAGCTAAAATTAATCGGCGACGGCCCAGATATGGATGATATCAAAGCGTTATCAAAAGAATTAGGTATATATGAACAAGTAATATTTATCGGTAAGAGTAGCGATGTTTTAAAGGAAATTTCCCATTCCAAAGTATTTGTGTTTGCATCGGATTTTGAAGGTATGCCAAATGCAATTTTAGAAGCACTTTCAATGGGTGTGCCAGTAATTACAACGGATTATAGCCCGGGAGGGGCGATAGAGTTGGTGTCAGAGAAGGAAAGAGGGTTTGTTGTTCCGCGAGGAAATGAAAAATTGCTTGCGGAAAAGATGATATACACTCTGAATAATGTGGATCGTGCAGCAGAGATGTCATCAAATGCAGTGGGAATTTATATGGATAATTCTGAAACAGAAACTTTGAAAAGATGGATGGAATACATTACCTATATTGCACATTGTGAGATGAAAAGAGGTGCAGAGGACTGATGCTGCAGGGGATCTTTTTTTTAGTGGCGATAATCGGATTGATTTTTAGCAAATCAAGAATGATGAGAATAATTTTAATTGGATATATTGGAGTTGTCATTGCGTTTAATTCTTATAATCCCGATTATTCGAGTTATATGCTGATCTACCGAAATCCGAGTGCTGCGCAAGAAGAAATAGGATTCAGGCTTTTGTGTGGAATTGCTAATCGGATAAAATTATCATACGATCAATTTCATTTTATCATTGTCGTTTTAGGGCTTATTTTGCTCATTAAGGGAACAAATTGGCTGTTTAAAATGGAGAATGTTAGGGCGACTAATTACTATCTGGTCAGTTATATGTTTTACCCTATGATGATGGACGTCGTATTGTTGCGTTCATTTTTGTCAACTTGTATGATCCTCTATGGGTTCCATTTCCTTTTACAGAAAAGAAGAGGTCATTATGTAACAACTATACTTGTAGCTTCAACAATACATGTTTCATCGCTATTCTTTTTATTGTTTTTATTAGAAGATAAGATTCATCATATTGTTTTAACAAGCAATATGATAACGGGTAATAGGAAAACTAACAAGAAAAAGCACAGAAGGATTATTTTAATTTCCTTTACTATAATTGTTACACTTCTCGCCGTACTCAGGTTTGAAATTTTGCAGAACCTGATGACTATGATGGGATTTAATGCATTAAAAGTTGATATCATTCTCGATGGAAGCAACATTAACGCCAAGATGATTATTTATGGGATTATAATCGGAATGATTAATTTTGTTCCATTTATGTTGAACCGGAGAATGGCAAAGAAGGCGAGGGATATAGATTGCATAGGAAATTATGATAATCTGATGTTTACAGTTAATTTGGTTCTGCTAATCAACATTGTCTTAGTGATTTATTCAGATCAGTTTTTGCGATTGCTGGGCGTTGGTGTAATGCTCAATAGTATCTATTATGCCGTGTTGATGAATAGGGAAAATAGACAAAGCAGAAGATGGTTAATCATGTTGACGGGATTGATAGCGCCAGTGTTTTTGTTTTGGTATCGAATGTTTGTTTATGAGACAGCAAACGGGATACCTTACATAGATTATGTGTTTAAGTGCGTCTTGGAAAACAACTTTTTTATTAATTATTTTAAATGAGGAGATATGAGCAAATATGGATAGACTGCCCCAATATTATATATTTGGATACTCGGATTACATTAAAAACTCTTTATTAGATATATTGAAACTACCTAATGTTCATTACTATGAAACGTATAATCCTGACGGTGTGATCAAACGTGTTTTGAACCGAGTATTTGTTTCGAGATATAGTCGGATATTAAGTTTGATGTTGATGCCAGTTTGCAAAAATCTCTATTGGCAAGGGAATAGACCGTATAAGGACGAAATGCAGATTTTCGTTTTGTATGAGATAAATCCACTTTCAAATAAGCAACAGTGGTTAAGAGAAGTAAAGAAAGATTATCCGAATAGCAAGATCGTATATATTTTTACAAACATAATAGATGAGCACCGTAAGTGGAGAATAGAACAAATTAATAGGCATCGTGAGCTTTATGATTTAATCTTAACTTTTAATGAAAAAGATGCTGAACAATACAATATGGATTATTATGAGGGGGTTTTTTCACCAGTCCAAGTGAGTCAAAGGTTAATTGATGATGCTGAAGTGAGCGACGTGTATTTTTGTGGATTAGATAAAGGAAGATTGCCGTTTTTGCTGGATATTTATAAATATTTAACGTCTAATGGTGTGAAATGCAAATTTGATATCATTTTTGCCGACGAATCAAGAAAGGAAGAACATGAAGGTATTCAATACCATGAGGATTTAATAAATAATGAAGGGATGTTAGCTCGAGTGATAAAAAGCAAATGCATATTAGAGGCTATGGTAGATACGACACAACCGGGAAGTTCCCTTAGAATGTGTGAAGCCGTAGCATTTAAAAAAAAATTACTCACAAATAATCCGTTTGCCAAGGATAAGCCATTTTTTAATCCCAAACAAATGCAGTATTACAGCGATGCAACGGACATAGATATTTCATTCATATATAAGGAATTGGGAGAGGCTGATTTTTTAGACGATCACATGCTTTCACCGACGAAATTACTAGATTACATGGAAAGAAAGTTAGTTAAGAATGAATTTGACAGATAAAATACCCAAACAAGTAAAAGCGACAATAGCTTTTATTATTGCGAGTACAATTACACAAGGTCTAAGCTTACTCGTGACTCCCTTATTTGTTCGAATAATGACAACAGAACAGATTGGCATAGTTACTAATTTTAATTCATGGAACGCAATCATCGGAGTTATCGTTAATATGGTACTTTATTCTAGTTCCTATGTAATTGCTATGAATGAATTTCCCAATGAAAGAGATGAATATACATCATGTGCAATGTCCGTATCGTTACTTTTTTCAGGTTTCTTTTTGATTGTTAGCTTGGCGTTTTCAGATCAAATTGCAAAAGCTCTTGATGTGGATCATAACCTTCTGTTGTTAATGTGTATTGGTTTTTCTTTTTTACCAGCTACTAATTTTTGGCTTGCCAGGCAACGGTATGAATACTCTTATCTTCATGTTTTATTATTTAGTGTCATTACTGCTGTACTTGCTACAGGTGTTTCAATTCTTGCTGTTTATTGTGCGGATGATATAGGAGTTAGCGCTGCAGAGGCAAGGCTTTATGGCACATATTTAGTGAACATTCCTATATCAATATTCTTCACAGTAAGTATTTTGTTTAAGGGGAAAACTATTTTCAGAAAAAAATATTTGAAATTTATTATTATAGTGAACTCTCCAATGATAGTTCATTCATTTGCGAAAAATGTGCTTGATGTTTCAGATCGGGTGATGATTACTTCTCTCATAGGAGAAAGTGCTGCTGGAATATATGGAACACTGTATAGTATAAGTACATTAATTGCCATTTTATGGAATGCAATTAATATAGGCATAACACCTTACATGTTTTCTCAAATGAATGAAATTGAGGAACAGGAAGGTACTCTTAGAAGGTTTACGAATACACTGTTGTTTGTCTTTTTTGTCCTTTCTATTATTATAGTACTTATTTCTCCGGAAATTGTGCGATTGTTTACCACTGCTGAATATATAGAGGCTATAGGCGTTGTTCCTCCTTTAATTAGCGGCTGCTTTGTTACAGCAATATACTCAGTGATTGGTAATGTTTTGCTATATAATAAAAAAACGAATAGTGTGATGTTTGCTACAATTTTAGCAGGGGCAGCAAACATTATCTTAAATCGTATTTTTATACCAACAATGGGCTATCATGCGGCTGCATATACTACCATAGTTGGTTATATCGTTTTGACTGTTTCGCTATACTGCTCAACAAAAAAGATTAAGAACAATACTCCCAATTTTATCGATGTTAGATTTATGGTTATGTTGTCAGCCTTAAATGTACTGACAAGCAGCATATTAAAAGTATTATATCCGCATGCAATAGCAAGATACGGGATCATAATACTGTTAATCGTTTTGGCGCTTTTAAATCGAAGAAAGATACAAGGAATTCTAAAAATGGTCTATGGAAATAAAAGTTGACATGATAGGGAGAAATTAGAATGATACAAGACTATTTGAAAATTCATTTGGAAAAGATTGAAAACAAAATATTAGCAAGATATAGATGCAAACAGCTTAAGAGAACAGACTTTACAATTATATCAAACAATTGTTGGGGCGGTCATGTGTATCGGAGATATGGACTGCCTTACTTATCGCCAACAGTGGGATTATACTTCTTCACAGATGAATACATGAAATTTATTGCAAATTTAGCTGAAAATTTAAATTCTGATCTAAGGTTTATTTCTTGGACAGAATCTAGGTATAAGAGTCTGATACTAGAAAAAAAACAAGAAAGTGTTCCTATCGGGCTGCTGGGAGGCGATATTGAAATTATGTTTTTGCATTATCAATCAGCGCAAGAGGCTTATGATAAGTGGAACAGAAGATGCCAGCGTGTTAATTTAGATAATTTAATTATAAAAATCAGTCAGATGAATTTATGTACGATAGACCATCTAATGGCTTTTGATAGGCTAGATTATAAAAGGAAGGTTGCTTTTGTAATACCGGAGTATTCTTCACTATTGGCATGTGGAAATCCTGTCTATAAGTATTCCAATAGTGAAAGAGTTCTTGACGATACGACCTATTATGATAGGCATATTGCATTAGATGGGTTTTTAAATGACTTCAAATAGAAGGAGGCATAGTGTTTATGTTGAGAAAACTGTATAGAGTATTTTATAGAAAAATTGCAGGTAATCTTGATCCTTTAAAGTATGCAAGGAAAATCGGCGTTAATATGAATGGAAAGGTTTTCCTGACAGGAGGGGTATTGTGGGGGACAGAGCCCTGGATAATTACGTTAGGTGATAATGTTCATATTTCTGATGGGGTAAGGTTTTTGACTCATGATGGGGGTGCAAGACTATTCCGAAATCGTGTGCCAGATTTAGAAATAACCAAACCCATCGTGATCGGAAACAATGTTTTTGTTGGTAATTGTGTTATTTTTCTTCCGGGGGTCTCTATTGGGAATCAAGTCGTTATAGGTGCGGGAGCAGTTGTTACTCATGATGTGCCTGATGGGGTTGTCGTTGCAGGTGTCCCTGCAAAAGTAATTGAAAGCTACGATGAATACTTTGCTAAATTGCAAGATAAAAGCATACATTTGGGACATTTGCTGGGAGAGGAAAAGGACATTGCAATGAGAAAATACTATAACTACACAAATGATACAAAGGGTATCTACTTTTAAAGAACTCACCCACTGTGAGATAACCGCAGGAGGAAGAACGAAAGGAACTAATTACGATGAAAATCGCAGTAGCAGGAACGGGATATGTGGGACTCTCTTTAGCAGTCCTTCTATCCCAGCACAACGAAGTCACCGCCACGGACATCGTGCCGGAAAAGGTGGATAAACTGAATGGGTGGGAATCACCGATCAAGGACGAGCAAATTGAAAAGTATTTAAGAGAGGCGAAGGAAGGGAAACGGAAGTTAGATCTTCGTGCCACCACAGATGGAGCCGCTGCATATTCTATAGCCGACTATGTGATTATCGCCGCACCGACCAACTACGACCCGCAGAAGAACTATTTCGACACGTCTGCTGTTGAGGCGGTTATAAAGCTTGTGATGGAAGTGAATGACCACGCTATAATGGTGATTAAATCCACTATCCCGGTGGGATATACCGTAAATGTAAGAGAGAAGATGGGTAGCAGAAACATTCTGTTCAGCCCGGAATTTCTGCGAGAGTCAAAAGCTCTCTACGATAACCTCTATCCCAGCCGCATTATTGTCGGCTGTGATGAAGAGAGCAGGGAAGCTGCGGAGGCGTTCGCTCATCTTCTCCAGGAAGGTGCGGAAAAGCCGGACATTGACACTCTCTTCATGGGCTTCACGGAAGCTGAGGCAGTAAAGCTCTTCGCCAATACATATCTTGCCCTACGTGTTGCTTACTTTAACGAGCTGGACACCTATGCCGAGACGAAGGAGTTGGATACGAAGGCAATCATTGAGGGCGTGTGTCTGGATCCGAGAATTGGGAGGCATTATAGAGCGCCAAGTTTTGGTTATGGGGGTTACTGTCTCCCTAAAGATACAAAACAGTTATTGGCGAACTACGAGGATGTTCCGCAGAATATGATGTCGGCAATCGTTGAGAGTAACAGGACAAGGAAGGATTTTATAGCGGACAGGGTATTGGAGAAAGCCGGTTATTATACGGCGAGCGGAATGTGGAATCTTGATAAGGAGCGTCCGATTCAGATCGGCATCTTCCGCCTGACCATGAAAAGCAATTCTGATAACTTTCGCTCATCAGCCATTCAGGGCATCATGAAGCGCATTAAGGCGAGAGGCGTCACCTGTATTGTGTATGAACCGACGTTGGAAAATGGGACGACATTCTTTGGAAGTCTCGTTGTGAATGACATTGAGAAGTTTAAGGCTGGATCAGATGTGATTGTAGCGAACCGATATGAGGCTGTGCTGGATGATGTGAAGGATAACGTGTACACCAGAGATTTATTTGGATGCGATTAATTGGATAGGGGCTGTCGCTTTAACGATTAAAAAATCGTGAAGCGGCAGCTTTCTTTGCAATAGCCAAGATAAAGATCAGGGCTAAGATAACCGCTTCAATGTTGATAAGTATTTTTCTCAAAGTTTCTTAGGTTTTGCTGTTCGTTCCATACGTTCATCCTTTCATTAAAAAACACGCTCTGGCGAGGGAGTCCTTCTTTGCAGCGGTACATGGCAGTCAGATAGATCGCGTGAGAACCTTTCAGCCCGTAGGCAGAAATCCTCCCAGGCGGGAATTCTATTATTTGAAATATAAACATTTTCGAAATAAAAAGCTTAGCATGATTGATAAAGTTTGGCAAATATAATATAATTATAATAAAAGACAGAACTTATTGCAGGAACAGACGTAATTTGTAGATAAAGTAAGAGCCAGAGTTTGCAGTAGTTGAAGAATTTGAGCTTTAGTAAACGAAATGGGGGGAATCTATATGAAAAAATATCTGTTTCTTTTGGCATGTGTTGGTATTCTTTGCTTTTGCGGCTGCGGAGATAAAAAAAGCGCCGGCAAGGTTGATCCCATTAACTGTGAATCTGCTTATATGAATTATGCAGTTTCCGGGGATGACGGTTATTACTTTTTGTGCGGCGGCCTGGTAGCTTTTTGGGATGGGAACCCGGAGCATCAGGCCGTGCCGATTTGCAATAGTCCGGGATGTAAACACAAGACAGATGACTGTCCCGGAAGGATTAGTACCGGTAACCCAGGAAAGCTTTTTTATGTGGATGGATGGTTATACGCTTTTAGCCAGTGGTGGAAGGAGGATCCAGTTACAAAGGAAGCAAGTTATCCCCTGTGGAGAATTTCTGCGGATGGATCTTCTAAAGAGAAGGTTTTTTATGTGGAGGGAGAACTCAGGAAGTACACGATTTATGAGGATATGGTGTACTATCAGATAGAGGAAGCAGATGAGAAGGAACGGCGTATATGCAGTATTTGGAGTGTTCCCCTGAAAGGGGGAGACGCAACTATGATTTGGAAGAGCGGCTTGCAGTACGGAAATGTCAGCTCCGTGCAAGGGTTTGGGGGAAAGATTTATTTTGATGAGGAAGGGGTGGACATGTCTCTGGACATGAATGACCCTGATCTGGATTTTAAAGAGCTGCATTGGGAGCAGCATGGATATGTGTATGACCCTAAGACGAAGGAGCTTCAAACAGATCCTTTGGGAGGGGAGGAAGAGCTGCTGCCGTATGCATCCATAAGGAGCAGTTTTGAAGGGAACCTTATGTATGTGCTTTGCAATCAAGAGGATAATAAAAAAAATGAATGGTGGTACAAACCAAAGGAGGAAGGAGCAGAGCCTGTATACCTTGGAAAACAGAGGCCAAAAGCGGCGACAGAGAGTTCCTGGGTCAGCGTCGCAGATCTTGAGTATCGCTATATGGAGTGGCGGGATTCCGAAACGGAGACCAGTGGATTGAAGGTATATGATTATAAGGATAACCTTATTTACGAAGTGCAGGATGAAAGCTACGAAGATTGGACGGTTTGGGTGCCTGGTTCTGAGAAGTATGTGTTTGGCTATCGTGAAAGGCAGGTGGAGGAAGCGCCGGGGATTGAAACTACGATACTTTTGCTGGAGCGAGATAAGTTTGCCGACGGGACAGCCAAAGTAATTCCGCTGATTTCGAATTGAAAATATTGGGTGAATTTAGAATGATTGAGGGGGATTAAAATGAAAAAATGTCTGCTTCTTTTCACATGTATGATAATTCTTTGCCTTTACGGCTGCGGAAGTAAGAAAGAAAGCGCCAGTAAAGTGGAGCCCATTGATTGTGAGTATGCCTATATGAATTATGCGGTTTCCGGCGACGACGGATATTATTTTCTGTGCGGCGGGCTGGTGGCTTTTTGGGACGGGGATCTGGAGCATCAGGCGGTGCCTCTTTGTAATCGCCCAGGATGTAAGCACCGGACGGATGAATGTGAGGGGAGAATCAGTACGTCCCATCCAGGAAAGCTATTTTATTCGGACGGGTATTTATATGCATTCAGCCAGTGGTGGAAGGAAGATCCGGTAACAAAGGAAGTAAGCTATCCTTTGTGGAGAATTGCAGCCGACGGATCTGGCAAAGAAAAGATTTTTTATGTAGAAGGCGACCTTAAAATGTATACCATCTACGAAGATGTGGTCTACTACCAGATAGAGGAAATAGATGAGAAAGAACGGCGTATATGCAGCGTCTGGAGCGTCCCTTTAAAAGGCGGGGAAGCGAAAATGATTTGGAAGAGCGGTTTGCAGTATGGCAATATAGCCGTGCTGCAAGGCTTTGGAGGGAAGATTTATTTTGACGAGGAAGGGGTAGATATGTCTATCGATATGAATGACCCGGAGCTTGATTTCGATGGATTGGATTGGGAACACTATGCCTATGCTTATGATCCCCAGAAGGATGAGGTGATAAAGGATCCTCTGAAAGGAGAAGACGACTCGCTGCGGTTTGCTTCTATAAGGAGTAATTTTGAGGGGAATCTGATTTATGTACTTTGTAATTTCCAGGACCGAAATAAAAATGAGTTGTGGTACAAGCCAAAGGATGAGGGAGAGGAGCCGGTATATCTGGGCAAACAGATGACGGGAAAAGGAGCGGATCGGAACATGATTGGCGTTGCGGATCCTGAGTATCGCTATATGGAGTGGCGAGATCGGGAAACGGAGACTTGCGGGTTGAAAATATATGACCATGAAAACAATCTGGTCTATGAAATGCAGGAGGAAAGCTTCGACAATTGGACGTATTGGATTCCCGGTACCGAGAAATATGTGTTCGGCTGCCGCGAAAGGCAGCTGGAGGATGAGGCATGGATTGAGACCACGATACTTGTTTTGGAGCGGGACAAGCTGGCGGATAGCACGGCCAGAATCATCCCGCTGATTTCCAATTAAGAGCCGGCAGGACGGGGGAGTGTCCCCCTTCCTGCCGGATTTGATTATTGTTTGGTTCTGGAGGGAGCCTTTACCACGAAATCTTCCATTTCACGATATTGCTTTAATTCCTCCTGAATCTCGTCTACATGGGGGAGATATCGTTCTTCTGTATGCCGGGCAATTTCCCGCATGTGATCGAATTTTCCCATCATGGTCAGGCGGTCTCGATTGTCTTCGGGCCATGTAAAGTGCATCTTTCCCTTTTCATCCAGAGAAATATTGCCTTTCCGTCCGCAGACAACGCATTCTACATAATCACGGCCAGGCTTTGCAATCACAGTACTGAGATGGCAGCCGGGGCAGGCCTCTCCATCGTTTAAATCTCCCAGCCATCTGTGTTCCCAGTCGATTTGGGGATTCAGTACGGCATGGCCTACATTTTGTCCCAAATATTTGGCCCTGGTCATATAATCTTTTCGCATCAGCGCTTCACCAAGGTCTGCAACTTGATAGACGTTCATGTGGTCTACCACATTGGTTTGGGCTGAGAAGGTGGTAGTATATAAGGTGGCCAGCCCCATGGAAGTCCAGTGCTCCGTCAACGCGCCGCCTACGGAAATCAGGCCGCCGGGTCTTTGCTTTACATTTCCTTTGGCCCATTCTGGAGCGCCGTTCATTTCCCAGGCAGCTAAGTCCATCTTAGGCCCGAATACCCGGTCTCTGAAATCTGTTACGATACCGCAGGGAGATAAAGACCATACGGGAGCTCCTAACAGATATCCGTCGCTTTCTAAGAACTTCTTTGCCAGCCAGGGGCCGTCGTCTTTGAAGATACAGCCTTCGGGTCCGTTTACATAGCATCCGCCCCGCAGGCAGTCTACACAAGGATGCAGATTGCATTCATGAAGGCGGATCAGCTCCACGTCAATTCCCATCTGTTGAATGGCCTGCAAGGCAGCCTTCATATAAATCTCTGTGTTTCCTCCTTTACGGCCGGCAGTAAAGCCTACGACTTTTTTTCTTTTTTCAGACATAAGAATCCTCCTTTTCTATATGTAAAAATCTAGTTTAAGGATATCACAAATATTCTGTAATCTCAATGCGCATTTTTCGGTAAAAATAAGTATCGTGGGACAGGAAGGGGCTCCTCCTCCTAATCTACAGAATGGTTTAAGCAACACTTAAGGAAAAAACGGTTGATTTTTTTCCAGCATTTTTTTAAAATTAGATCTATCAGAGGGAAGCAAAATGCGTAAGTGGAGGAAGCTATGGGAGAGATGGATATCAGGGTCATCAAGACCATAGAGAGTATTCAGGAGAGTTTTTTATACTGTCTGAAAGAGATAGGATTTCTGAATATGACAGTGAAGAATGTAACGGAAAAGGCAAGAATCAATCGTTCCACATTTTATAAATATTATGCGGATAAATACGACCTGCGGGATCGATATGTGGATGATGTGATTGCGGATTTTGTAGAGCATTTGGACGTTGCTTTTTTGCATATGAAAGAGATCACCATGGAAAGCTATTATCAAGACCTGCGCGCTTGTCTGGAAGCATTTTTGGGGAAACGGCGGGAATATCTCATTTTGTGGAACAGCAACCTTCAGGAGCGGAATGCCTTTGAGGAAATGATTGATGCAGGGGTTCAGAAGCTGGTGGGGGAATTTGAAAAAAATCCAAAGATTAGTAAGGCGAAGCGTCCGTATTTTTCTTTATATGCCAGGCTGTTTTTAGGGAATATGATGGTTAGTGTACGTTGGTGGTTTACAGAGGGACAGCAGGTGGAGCCGGAGGAATTTACGAGACTTATGATTTTGCATATGGGAAAAGGTATTTATCCTACGTTAAAAGACTGACAGCAGAGGAATGGATTGGGATTTATGGGAAACGGAAAAAGACGGAAAAAAAAGGGACGCATCCGCAGAATTATAATGATACAGTTTTTATTGCTATTTGCTTTGATGGGATGCGGTGCGTTTTATTTGGTAAAAACTTACGGGGAGGACGTCTCAGCCATGCAGCGGGAAGCTAGGCTGATGGTAGGAAACGCCTCCTCAAAAACCTTTCGGGCGGCCGAAACCAGCCTGGTATATGATGACAGCGGAAATCTGATTACCGCAATGAAAGGAGAGAAGGATGTATACTATTTAAGCTACGATGAGATTCCGGCATATGCTAAGGCGGCTATTATCAGTATTGAGGATAAAAAGTTTGAAACCCACAGGGGATACGATTTGAAGGGGATCTTAAGAGCCGTAAAATCGTATTTGGAAAGCGGACAGGTGACCCAGGGAGGGAGTACCATTACCCAGCAGCTTGCCCGAAATATATTTCTGACCCATGAACGTACATGGCAAAGAAAGGTGCAGGAAATTTTGATTGCCGTTGAACTGGAAAAAAAATTCAGTAAGAACGAGATTTTGGAATTTTATTTGAATAATATTTATTTTGGTAACGGCTATTACGGCATTCAGGCTGCAAGCAAGGGATATTTCAGCAAAGATGTGGAGGTATTGAGCTTATCGGAAATTGCGTTTTTATGCGCTATTCCCAATAATCCGGGACTGTACGACCCAATAGAACATAAGGATAAGACTTTAAAACGGAGAGACCGGATTTTAAAGCAAATGAAGGAAGACGGGAAGATTTCGGAAGCCACCTGCAAAAAGGCCATGGAGGAGGAAATTGAGCTGAACCGTTCCCAAAGGGGGAAATCGGATTATGTGGAGACGTATACGTATTATTGTGCGGCCCGGATTTTGATGGAGCAGCAAGGGTTTCAGTTTCAAACGGAATTTCAGTCGGAGGAGGAACGGGAAGCTTATCAAGAAGAATACAGCGCCCTGTATGGGGAATGTCAGGCCAATCTGTATCAAAAGGGGTATCGTATCTATACGTCGATTAATATACAGCTGCAGCAAAAGCTGCAGGGCGCCATTGACGGAAACCTGGCGGAGTTTTCGGAGGTAAGTGAAGAAGGGATTTTTACCCTTCAGGGCGCAGGAGTCTGCATTGATAACCATACGGGCCTGGTGAAGGCCATTGTAGGAGGACGTAACCAGGATCTTAAGGGGTATACCTTAAACCGGGCCTATCAAAGCTATCGTCAGCCGGGGAGCGCCATTAAGCCTTTGATTGTGTATACGCCTTTGCTGGCCAGAGGCTATACGCCGGATTCTGTGGTGACAGACTACGAGATCTTAGAAGGGCCCAAGAATGCGGACGGTGTTTTTGAGGGAGAGATGACCTTAAGGAGCGCAGTGGAAAAATCGAAAAATACGGTGGCCTGGAATCTGTTTCAGGAGCTTACGCCGGAGACAGGCCTGGAATATTTAAGAAAAATGAATTTTGCAAAGCTGGACAGTAAAGACATTCGCCTCCCTGCCGCCCTGGGAGGGTTTACCAACGGCGCTTCGCCTTTGGAAATGGCCGCCGGGTTTGCCGCCCTGGAAAATGACGGGAATTACCGGAAGCCTACTTGTATCAGTAAGATTACGGACGCCCAGGGGAATGTGATATACGATAGCGCGCCGGAGCCTGTTGCGGTATATGAGCAGAATGCGGCGCGAATGATGACGGATATGATGAGGGGTGTATTGACCCAGGGGACAGGAAGAGGTTTAGCCCTTTCTTCCGTTGCCAGCGCAGGAAAAACAGGAACCACCAACGACAATAAGGACGGATGGCTGGTGGGGTATAGCCCCTATTACACGACCAGTATTTGGGTGGGGTATGATATGCCAAGAGAGCTGCCGGGATTGAGCGGGGCTACATATCCTGGATTAATCTGGCATCAGTTTATGGAGGAGGCCCATCAGGGATTGAAGCCTTTGGAGTTTCTGCCCTATATCAGGCCGGAACAGCCGGAAGGAGGAGCGGACGCTCAGGAATCAGGTGAAAACGGAGAAGGAACAGAAGATTTACAGGATTTTCCGGAGACAGTAGGAATGTAAAAGGCAGATTGTTAATCATACAGGCATGTCTGAAGCCTGCGGTACAGTAGCAGATGCAGGAGTCAGACATGCCTGAAGAATGTATGGATTAATGATATCCAATAGCTGTTGCAATCATAATTAATACGATTTGCAGTGCAAACATCATAATGAACAAAGGCCACATGAATTTGTACCATTTCTGAAGAGGAATCCCCATAATGCCGCATTCTGTAGCGATAACGGTAGGCCAGAACATGTTGGAGAAACCGTCGCCGAACTGGAATGCCAATACGGCAATCTGGCGTTCCATGCCGATGGAGTCAGCCAGAGAGGCCATAATAGGCATGGATACGGCGGCCTGTCCGCTGCCGGACGGAATGAAGAAGTTCAGGATGTTCTGTACGATTACCATGCCCACTGCTGCGATGCCGTTGGGAACATTGGAGAGGGCGCTGGATAAATAGTACACCAGGGAGTCAATAATATTTCCTTCATTCATAACGAGAACCAAAGATCTGGCTACACCGATTACCATGGCTCCGAATAAGATTTCCGTACATGCTTCTACGAATTTCTTGCAGATTTCGCTGGGGCCGAATCCTCCCAGAAGACCTACTGCAAACATAGCGATGATAAACAGGGCGGACAACTCGGAAAGATACCAGCCATACTGGGTGGTTCCAAATACCAGCAGCGCGATGGTAGCCACAAATACCAGGATAATCAGTTTGTGTCTGGCGGTAAAGGGAAGCTGGGCCATTTTTTCCTTTGTCATGCCTTCATCCATATGGAAAGAGACGTCCTTCACAACGGAGAGGGATGGATCTTTTTTTACTTTGTGGGCATAACGCATCAGGTACCAGATGGCTAATCCTTCAAACAAGATCAGGCAGATAATACGGAATCCAATGCCGGAGCCAATGGGAAGGCCGGACACGCCCTGGGCGATTCCAATGGTAAAGGGGTTTAAGGTAGCGGCGGAAAATCCCGTTACAACCCCAAGTACCACAGCCGCGCCGCCTACCAGGCCGTCGTATCCCATAGCAATAGCAATGCCGATAAAGGCGGGAAGCAGGCCGTAAACCTCTTCATACATACCGAAGGTGGAGCCGCAGATGCCGAAGAAAATCATAAATACAGGAATAATCAGAATTTCTACGCCATGCATGAGACGTTGAAGCGCGCCGATACCGCCGTAAAAGGCTCCTGTTTTGATCATCATATATACCAGGCCGTAGGCGAAGAAGCAGAAGAAAATAATATCCGATGCGTCCGCCATGCCGTTTGCCAGGGACTGTATCATTTTAAAGGGTCCTACGGGACTTTGATCCACATGATGGTAGGAGCCTTCTACGATGATGTCATAACCGGTTTCTTCATCCAGGACCCGGTCATACTGTCCTGCGGGAATCAGGTAGGTCATTAATGTGACAAGAATCAAGATAATGCCGATAATCACATAAGTGTGGGGTACTGTCAGAAGTTTCTTTTTCTTTTCCATAAATCTCCTCCTGTTAAGTGGTAAGCCCGTTCAATTCCTCCAGCGCCAGAACGCCGATTTGGATCGCTGCTTCAATACAGTCTTCGTCAATATCGAATTCCGCATTGTGAACAGGCTGTGTTGTATTGGTTCCAATTCCTACATATGTACCGATACCGCCGTTTTGCTGGACTTTGGTAATCATTGCGGCTGCATCGTCAGTGCCCCCTACGTTGCCCTCAAAGTAGATTTTTTCAAACCAGGGAACTTTTTTGGCTGCCCGCTGGATGACTTCCATCATGGCGTCATCGCTTCTGCCGGCAGGAACGTCGCCGTAATCCAGATATGTATAGGATAAATCATATGTCTTTGCCGTGCCGTCTAAGATGTCGAATACCCGTTTTCCGGCGTAGGCGGCAACCCCAGGGGTTTCGCCTCGATATTCTAAGCGCAGCAGGGCATTAGGGGCAATGGTGTTGGCCGCGACTCCGGCATGGATCTCTCCCACATTGATGCGGAACATGCCTTCTTCGTGAGGAGCGATGGCATGTAAATTCAGCGCTGCAGAGCAGGCTGCCAAAAGTGCATTTTTACCCTCTTGCGCCGCACCGCAGGGATGGGCCGCCCGTCCATGGAAAGAGACGTCAAGCTGCCGGTCGCTTAGGAAATCCTTACATCCGCAGCAGATGGTGTGGGAGGGGAGAGGTTTGTTTTCCGCACTGAGGGCGACGTGGAACGCAATAAAATTTTCTACATCGTCTAAATGGCCCTTTTCAACGACGGATTGGGCGCCGTAGAAGGTCTCTTCCGCCGGCTGGAAAATCAGTCGTATTTTTCCGGTAAAGGATTCCTTACGTTCTGCTAAGGAGGCGGCGATTCCAAGCCCCATAGCCGTGTGGGCGTCATGGCCACAGGCGTGTACCAGTCCGTCGTTGCAGGAAATATAGCCTTCCTCCAGGGGACGGTATCCGGAAATTTTAGGCTCTTCGTAGGGCAGGCAGTCAATGTCAAAACGGAATGCAGTGACGGGCCCCGGTTTCTTGGTGTCCAGTTCCGCAATGACTCCGGGCCATCCTTTGGTTCGCTCCACGAAAGAAGGAGCCGCTCCCTGGGCGATCGCCCGGGCTTTTGATTCTTCTACTTCCTGCTCACTGGGGCGAACGGCGTCTTGTACGCAGTCTGTGTTTACAACATCCGGCCCCATAAGGCAGTCGTAGCCCATGGATGTGAGAATCTCTGCGATTCTGGCGCTGGTTCGGATTTCACGCCATCCGTATTCCGGATATTTGTGAAATTCCCTTCGATACTCTACAAACTTATTCATTCTTACCTCCTTGTATCTTACTTTCACGTATTGCTTCTCCAAGAAGCTTTACGCCGTTTACAATTTCATCGTCGCTGCATTTGGAAAAGCAGAGACGGACATGGCCTTTTCCCTGATAGCCATGGGGATAAAATAAAAACCCGGGCATCAGAAGCAGGCCTTTTTTCTCGGCAGTCTGGAAGAGCTGTCGTTCGCTGATGGATTCCTCCAGGGTGCACCAGCAAAGGATACCTCCCTGAGGAATCTCATAGGTAATGCCAAGGGTGCGGATGTTCTCCAGCTCCCGGCAGAGAAGATCACGTTTGCTCTGGTAATGGGAGGCCAGTTTTTTTACATGATGGGCAAAATAGCCTCGCTCAATGTATTCATTCAGCATGTATTGTCCCAGATTACTGACAAATGTTTCGTCCACAACAATGAGCCTTCCCAGCATTTCCACCAGATCGTAGGGGCCTACAATATAGCCGGTTTTGATGCCATACGGAAATGTCAGAGTGAAGGAATCAATATAGACCACGGATTTGTATTTATCCAGGGAATACAGGCTGGGAATTTTGTTGTCGGTATAACGAAAATCCCTCTGAGAATCTTCCTCTATAATGGGGACGCCATAACGCCTGGCAATTTCCAGAAGCTGTTTTCGCTTTTCTAAGGACATTACCCGGCCGGTAGGATTGTGGTAATTGGGCATGGTGTAAATGAATTTGGCGTCGTGTTTTTTTAAAAGGACTTCCAGTTTCTTTAAGTCTATACCGTCGGATTCCATTGGGGCCATAACCAGATTCAGCCCCTTGTTCCGAAACAAAGACGCGTTGTCCGGTACAATGGGCTCTTCACAGATAATACTGTCTCCTTCCCGAAGATACAAGGTCATAAGGTAATTCAAGGCCTGGTTCGTTTCGGAGACTACCTGGATGTTTCGGGGGCTGACATACATATTTTCTTCCGAAAGAAGCTTGCAGATATTCCGCTTCATCCGGTCGGTTTCGTCTTCATTGGCTCCTTTTAGCATCCCAGAGAGAATTTCATCCATTCCTTCTTTTGGGGCAACGTTTTTGTCCATGATAATGCCGCCGAAGGAAATGTAGTCGGATGTGTTGGAGGCCCCGAAAATATCTAAAAACAGTTTTTCCTTGTCCGTAAAGCTGTATTGCATCATTTTTTCCAACGGGAAGAAACGATTCGTAAAACTGGAGGCCATATCGGGCATTTTAACAAAATACCCCCTGGGGGCCTGGCGGGATGCGATCAGGTATCCTTCTGATACCAGTTCTCCGTATGCCTGAACCACTGTGTTTCGGTGGACGCCCAGCTCTTGGGCTAGTTTACGTTCTGAGGGCAGCTTATAACCCTCCACCAGCTCCTGGGAGACGATCATATTCTTGATAGCAGCCCGGATCTGGAGGTATAACGGCGTTTGGTTGTTTCTGTTTATTTTTATATTCATGGATTCATTATACACCTTTGAAAGAACGTCCACAAGGGTTTCCTTTGCGGACGTTCTGGTTCATGTTGGAAATACGTTATTTTTTAGCTGCTTTTTGGTAGCAGGTTTTTAGAAGAAGTGCGAAAACTACCATCATCAGGCCGCCGAAAGCCATTAACAGATAGATATAGCGATATGCGTTATCTCCCATTTTATCCAGCCATCCCCCGCAGACATTGTAAAGCCAGATATCGGCGGAGTAACCGATGGCGGAAGCAATACCGAGGATTGTTCCGGAATATTTTAAAGGAATCTTTGCTTCGGATACCGGTGTATACAAAAGCGGGGAGGTCATACCGGAGAAAATAACGATGATGACAGCCAGAATCATAACCGGAAGAGCCAGGCTAGAGCCTGCCGGAAGGAAAGCAAGGATGGCTGAAAATATCATAGCTCCTGCTCCGCCCAGTATTGCTACCGGAGTGGATTTGCCCAGTTTATCCCGAAGAACGCCTCCCAGGGGGCCGGAGAACATTTTAACGCCGGTCCGGACTGTCATGGTAAACGCCGTTGCAAAGGTAACGGAGATTCCAAAGGATGCGGAAAGGTGTGGATTGATGTAAGGTACGATACAACGAATCAGGTAATATCCCAAGGTAAACAGGCCAAGGTAATAAGTGAGAGGCATTTTTAACACGTCTTTGATTAATGCCAGGGTAATCTTTTCTGTATCGTCTTCTTCCACTGCTTCTGGATCAAAAGGCACGATGAAGGCTACTGCAACACCAATTAAGATGGACATGGCGGCATAGATAATAATAGCGCCCCTAAATCCGATTCCTGTTGCATCCAGCATTACCGTTAAAAGGGCAAGTACGCCGTAGGTCATTAAAATAGTGAAAATTCCATAGGCCGTATCTGCCGCGCCGTAGAGTTTTCCCTGTTCCCCGTCGTCGCCCAGAGAGCGAATGATTTTTAAGTGGGCGGACCAATGAAGGCCGGCGGAGGTAAATCCCATAATCAGGTATAAGAAAATGAGTAAATTATAGGAATGAATCATAGAGATCACGATTGCTACCACAGCGGTGGAAACACAGGAAAGTACCACCAGCTTTTTGGAATTAAATTTGTCGGCAATCCAGCCGCCCACGAAATAGCCGGGGGTTGCAGTCAGGCCGAAAAAGGTGATGACGGTACCAAGCTGTCCGTCTGTTAAGCTGTAAGCTTCCAGGAATTGGTTGTAAAAGTCCGTTGCAAGATACGGAATCAGATACACGATCCAAGAAAAGGTCAGCAGAAATACACTGACGTATTTTACCCAGCTTGGCCGGGCATTTGGGTGTGTGTTATTCATAATTTCCCTCCAATTAGTTTATATAATTTGTATAATATGTATACTTTTGACAGTATAACATTCCGCGAGAGGTGCCAAAAGTACCAAAAGATTTTTTCTGTATAGTCCAAAAAAATAGAGCTATTGCATTGTACAGGCTAAAAAGAATATACTAAATCAGTAATATATACTAAATTTTAGGCAAAAAAGCAAATTTTTTGTTTGCTAATTTACCATGAGTATGCTATTATGAGTACATTTGATGTACCCCTGCTCTGTTGTCAGGGCGGTTATATTGCATTTTGCGGCTATTGTTCACATTACATTAGGAGGCACAGATGAAGCCACTCAAAAAAATGATCAGCCGGTACATGAATCTGGTCACATTGATTCTGATTTCCTTTTTAACAATCGTTATCGTATGCGTTCAGATTGCTGATACCCACCGGCAGGCTCGCAACGATGCCATGACGACGTTTCAGCAGGTGGAGCAGGTCTTAGAACAGAACAACGCTGAGCTTGTGGAAATCAGTGAGGAATACAGTCAGACTTGTTTGTATAGCGCCGAAGCAATCGCGTATTTGATACAGGATAACCCGTCTGTGCTTGACCGTGTGGATGAGCTTAGGAGGATCGCGGTTTTTATGGAGGTAGATGAAATCCATATCTTTGATGAAACCGGACGTATCTTTGCCGGAACCCATCCAGAATATTATGACTATTCCTTTGATTCCGGGGAACAGATGATGTTCTTTAAACCGATGCTGTCGGATAAGTCTTTAAAGCTTGTACAGGAGATCATGCCAAATGTTGCTGAGAAAAAAATGATGCAGTATTCGGCCCTTTGGAGCGCCGACGGGAACTTTATCGTCCAGGTGGGCATGTCCCCTGTCAACGTTATGAAGGCGACGAAGAAAAATGAGCTTTCTTATATATTTTCTCTGTTTCGGGTGAATCCGAAGGCCAGCTATTATGCCATTGACAAAGAGACCGGAGAGATTGTAGGTTCTACACAGCTATACTGTGTGCACAAAAATATAGAGGAGATTGGCATCAGTCTGGATCAGATTGCCGGTCAGACGAAGGAATTTCATGCTGCCGTCAACGGACAGGATTCCTTTTGCGTGTTCAAGGCCATTGGCTCCAATTATATTGGGCGTGTCATTACCAGCCGTGAGCTATATGAGTGGATTATGATGAATACCGTTGTTCTTCTTGCCTGCCTCGTCATAATTGCCCTGGTCCTTATGCGGGCGGTGACCGGATATATGAACCGTTACGTTGTGGACGATATTTATCGTATCAATAAAAAACTTCACGCTATTGCCGCCGGGAATCTGGAAGAGGTCATTGACGTTCAAAGCAGCACAGAGTTTTCAGAACTGAGCAGTGATATTAACCGGATGAAAAAGAGCCTTTTGGATAACAGCCGGAAGATGTCTTACGTGCTTAGCAAGACAAATATGTACATCGGGGTATATGAATATAGCGAGGATATGCCAAAGGTCCGGTTTACAGAGTATGTACCGCAGATTCTTGGTCTTAGTCCTGAAAAAACAAAAGAGCTGTCCGGGGATTACCGGAGGTTCCGAGAGTTCCTTTCTACGCTTTGCAGTCATCCGTGTTCCAGCGAGTCCAATGTGTTCCGGCTGGGCGACCGTTATATCAAGGTAGAGGAAATTTCTGAAAACAACAGCTTTTTCGGCGTCCTTATTGATGTGACCGAGGATACGATAAAGCGTTTGCAGATTGAACAGGAGAGGGATTATGATCGTTTGACAGGGTTGTATAACCGGAGAGGATTAGAGAATTTCCTTGCCTCTTGTTTTGAAAAACCGGAGGAATTTTGCGAGAGCGCCCTTGTAATGATTGACGCGGATAACTTAAAAGTGGTCAACGACACGTATGGCCATGAAGGAGGGGACGCTTATTTGAAGCAGCTTGCCGCTCTTTTGGAACAATTTGCCCCTGGCCACAGTGCTGCAGCCAGATTGGGAGGCGATGAATTTGTCTTGTTTTTATACCGCTATCAGACGAAAGAAGAGCTTCTGAGCGCTGTCATGGCCCTGGAGGAAGTGCAGAATAACAGCCGCGCCCGTTTGAAGGAGGAGTTGTATGTTCCACTTGGTTTTTCTTTCGGCTATTGTCTGACGGAAGGCCATGGGGATTATCAGGCTCTGTTAAAGGAGGCTGACGAGAATATGTATAAGAACAAAAAATCACGTAAATCTGGCCGGTCCTAACCTGGATGAAAAAACATGATATAAAAAGGATATTCGGTGTATTCATAACCAAATTGCATGACAGAATCGGAACTACTCATTTTACAGGCATCTGAATTCAGCTTATACTTGAAATTAGCAGAACAGAAATCATGAGTCATGAGGAGGAATCAATTATGGGTAAATACAAAGATAATTTGGAACGTATCCGAAAAGCCATGAGGTGTGAGCCGGTAGACCGAATTCCGGTGGCCCCCTGCGGCAACGCGTATTTTGCAAGGAGCCAGCATGTGCTGATGAAGGAGTATATCTCCGACTTTGATAAAGCCTGTGACGCCAACCTGGCGGAACTGACCAGGGTAGATGCGGACGCAACTCAAAATGTGATTTTTTCGCCCTATTTGTTGGGAACGCAGTGGTTGTCGAAGACGGCTCTTCCTGGAAAAGAGCTGGGCGACGACGATATGTGGCAAATTGTGGAATGCGAAAACATGAAGGCAGAAGAATATGGTGATATCAGGCAGATGGGCTGGGATGCATGGCAGAAAAAATTTATGGCAGAGCGGTGCAATGATAACTGGAAGAACCTGGAGTCATTTTTTGCGGCAAACCCAAGGTCATATGAGAAATTTAATCAAGCCGGAATCCCGTGCATTTGTGATTTTTTGATGATTACACCTTTTGAATATTTTTGCGGCGGCCGTTCTCTGGAAAACTTTTTTATGGATGATTTGATGGACGAGCCGGAACTGATGCATGAGATTTTTGATATGGTGCTGGAACATAATCTGAAGGCATATCGTCAGCAGATCTTAGAGACTAATGCCACCGGCGTATGGATCGGCGGTTGGCGGACAGGTCCGGATCTTGTTTCACCCGCTATGTTTGAAGAGTTTGTATGGCCTTCTTTCCAGGCATATTATGACTTGTGCATTGAGATGGAAGTAATTCCTATTTTCCATTTGGATTCTAATTGGACCCTGGTATTGGATAAGTTCAAACGTTTGAAGGATAAGACATATATTATGGCCCTGGATTCTAAGACAGATATCCGAAAAGCACGGGAGGTTCTGGGGAAAGACGTTTGTATCCTGGGGGATGTGCCCTGTGAGCTGATGACTTATGGGACGCCGGAAGAAGTGACGGATTACGTTACAAAACTATTGGAAGATATTGGTCCTTGGGGCTGCATAATTGCCACAGGCTGCGATATCCCTTCAGATGCAAAGCCGGAAAATGTAAAGGCTATGAGCGATGCTGCTCATGGATTTTTAAATACGCATCCGGTAAAATAAATGACAGCCGCACCGAAAGGTGCGGCTGTAAGATTATTTTTTCCCTTTTTTCGAGAAGACATATGCACATAATCCAAATATCAGCATCAGTACAATGATCCCTATCATCCATATCTGTGTCATGGAAATTGACAATAACATATTTTATACCTCCTCAATCCTCTTTTTCTGCTTCTTTAAATAACTTTCCGATAAAATATCCGGCGATTGTAATTCCGAAAACCATGAGGACGCTTTCTATAACAATATGAGCTACCATAAATGCCTCCTTTTTAGCAAGCCTGCTGTTCTTCTTTGGATAGTTTAAAGTAACCGGGTTTTGTCCCTGGGAGTATGGCCGTAAGTACGACTCCAAGTACAACAGAAATAATGGTACACAGATAAACCTGGTGGAAATTCATCATGTTCAGTTTTTCCTGGAGGCCGCAGGTAATCCAAAGGATGTTTGCCGCCCAGGATACAATGTATGTAATAACTGCGGCTGTGGTGTTGCGTTTCCAGCATAAGCCAATGACAAGCATAACAAACATTGGAACACCCCAGGTAAAGATCCAGTTGATGGTTGTGACAACTGTGGGCTGGAAATTACTGAGTACGATTGCCAGGATACCTACAATTATAATCATAATGCGCATTACCAAAGTTTTCTCTTTTTCGGAGGCATTGGGTTTATAAAGGCCGCCATAAAGATCATAGGCAAAAATGGTTGCGGGACACAGGGAAGTCATGGCAAATGTGGATAAAAGTGCACCAAGGAAGGAAGCGCAAATCAAGGCGACTACCCAATGGGGCAAAATATCCAGCATCATGACAGGCGTCATCATCATAGCGCTGTTTCCGGCAAGGGCGAAATAGCCTAAAGCCAAAGCAGCCATTCCAAGCAGGGCTGGGATAATACAGAAGCAGCCGTTTACCGGGCCTGCAAGCCAGATGGATTTCTTTACCGATGTTACATTTTTTGCAGCGATACATGTTTGAAGGCCCATTTGAGATACCCCCTGGAACATGGAAGTGCAGAAAATAGTGGGGATTGCAAAACCAATAATTAAGTCTTTATTGCCAAAAATATCCAGCATCCACGCCTGGCCGTTATTGGTAAGATTTGTTGCAACATCCTCCCAGCCGTTTCCGGGCAGATATAGGAACATGGCAATTAAGGCGATAATCAAGGAAACATACATGAAGACGGCATTAATCATATTCAACCAGGAGACTTCTTTCATACCGGCCATTAATACATAAAGAATACCAAAGATTCCTCCCACAATTGCGCCCACGGAATAGGACCATCCGGTACAGGCAACAAAGGTTACGGCTACGCATTGTGTTTCCAGACATAAGCAACCAAATACCAAAGGTCCCATAACGCAAGCGGTTAAAATACGCATCCGTTTTCCATATAGCTTTCCAAAAAGATCCGGTACGGTATCCGTTCCTATTTTTCGGACCCAGGGTCCTGTGATCTGGGTAATGACAATCATCATCACGGTACATGCAATACCAAACCATGCGGCAATAGAACCCATAGCATATGCATTTTCACAAGTTCCCCAGATGTGGGCGCTTCCCAGCATTGTAAGTGCTAAGGTGATACCTACCTGAGAGGTTGGCAGGCCCTTGCCGGCCAGCGCAAAGCTGCCTTCTCCGGATGCAGAAGCTTTGCTTTTGTGTGAAATGATAGCGCCGACACCTATGATAGTTACAATTTCATAGATGATAACAAAAGCTAAAATTCCAAAATTCATAAATTCACCTATCCCTTTCTCTTGTACGGTTTTTAGCTTTATTTATTATATTACCCTATAATTTTTGCGTACAATTCAAATCCTATATGTTGCCATACAGTTTTGTTATAAGGCGTATATGAACAGGAGATTTTATGAGATAGAATGAGTAAAGGAGCTATAAATTCGCAATAGTTTCCGATTTTATAGCTCCTTTACAGTTTTTTTCTTTTGTTGTATTTGAATTTTGGGTATGATATCATGCGATTTTGTAATGGAAGTTATATCAGAGGTTGGCTGGACTGGAAGTTCGTTCTGAAAATTTCCTTCATAGGATTATAATGATCTACATTCCAGGCAAGCACCAGGCTGGGGTCGCTGATAGGATCTACATTTAAGAACCGCACCAAAGGATTTTGATACAGGATATTCCGGTTATCCAGAATGCAGATGCCTACGCCAGCCTCTACCCATAGCATTTCTTCCTGCAGAGAAGAGGCAAATTTTACTTTTGGAGTGAAGCCGCAGTTTTTGCAGGCGTCTAAGATCAGCCTTGGAGATATTTCCGAATCTTCCGTGGATACCATCATGATGGTATCGTCTTGAAAATCAGATAATTTTACATAAGATGCATTGGCAAGACGATGGTCTTTGTGGACTACCACGTGATCTCTGGTATGTTCAATGATCTGATACAGGATCTTATCCCTGTCTTCTACGTCAAACCGCAGTGTAATAATCAGATCCAGGTCATTGCTATATAGTTTTTCTACCAGGGCGTTAAAGCTGTAGGTACGCAGGTTTATTTTTACATGAGGGTAGAATTCTGCAAAATGACGCAGGACGTCTGGGAACAGATCCCCCACATAGGCGCCTTCTAAAATACCGATATTTAGTTCCCCGTTTATACCGGTAAAGCTGGTGGCTGCTTTGGCTATGGCCAGGTTGTAGGAATTGTAGATTTTTTCGAATTCTTCCAGGAGCACTACAGCGGCGGGGGTCAGCTTCACCTGGCGGTTGTTTCGCACAAAAAGCTGCATATTCAGTTCTGTCTCCATTGCTGCAATCTGGCGGCTTAGAGCAGGCTGGGTAATAAACAATTTATCAGCGGCCTTAGTAAAGCTTAAGCATTTGGCAGCGGTGATAAAGTATTTCATTTGTATCATATTCATAGGGAAACCTCTCATCCTGGAAAGTCTTTCTTTTACTATAGCGGGACGAGAGGTTTTTGTCAATGAAGCTGTCGATTAGGCGTTTTCATTTTTCAGGGTATCCATAATATTTTCCTTGCCAATTTTACTCATAGAGTAAATCATGGTGCTTCCGACTACCAGAAAAACGCTTCCCACAGCGATGACGACGCTGTACCAGGGAATATAGAATGCAGTATCCCAGCCGTAGGAAATGCTGCGGTAGATAAAGAAGGTTAAAAGGACGGAGGCGGGGAGCCCAAAAAGCAGTCCTTTGACGCCATACAGCAGACACTCATAACACATCATAATGCGGAACCCTTTGGGGGTCATTCCGGTGGATTTTAACATGGCAAATTCCCGTTTCCTCAGCCGGAGGTTGGTGGATATGGTATTGAATACATTTGCTATGGCAATCAGAGAAATCAAAATGATAAAGCCATAGGAAAAAATAGTGATAATCGTAAACATCGTTCTTTGCTGCGCCATACTTTCAGCATAATCAATAAGGTTGCTGGTATTCAGCTTCAGTTCCTTCAGGGCTTGGGAAATATCCTCCGTGGCCTGTTTATGGTTATCGGCAGTGAAATAAAATTCTACGTTGCTTTCCAGCGTGGAAGCGGCGTGATTTGGGCCGAGGATACTCTCAATCGCGCTGACAGGGTAAATCAGCGTAATGCCGGAGGAATACCGTTCCCCTAAAAAATAGGGAGCTTCCCTTGGAACAGCGCCGATTTCCAGGGGGATAAATTCCGTGCAGGATTCGGCGGGAACTTCCAAAAGATCTGCGTTTGGATCTGTTTTGTGTTCAAAGTAATATTCCTCCTGAGCGGAACTGGAAGAACCGTAATAGAGATATCCTTCCGGTATATGAAGCTGCAGTAATTCCATCTTAGACTTATGATTGCTTAAAGTGTGGAAGGTAGAATATTTTCCGGTGCTGCCATTGTAGGACCGGTAAAAATCGGAAACGGCGGCCAGGGGGTGTTCCTGAGAAAAGAATAAGCTGCTGTCAAAACCAGAGTCCGTTATATATTTCTCAAAAGACGCGTCGTCAATAAATACAACGGGCACATCCGTTTCCACATAGTCCGAATTCTGATTCCAGGAATCATCGGAAGTCATCTGGGTCATAAATGACAAATAGTCGGCATTCAGGTCTTTTCGGGGAATACGAACTGTACAGTAATTATCCAAAGAATAAGCGGCCTGGGCGACGCTGTCTAAAGCCTTCAGCTTCTTTAGGACTTTTTCGTTGGGGACTTGCGGGTGGTCCTGAAAATATACAATATCACAGCCGGCGTCCGTCATAATGCTTTCAGCGCCTTTCAGAAGGTAAGAGCAAAAGCTGCTGGCGGAAATAAACAGTACTACGCTGACAAACAAAGACAGCACAGTTGCCCGGTACTTCTTCCGGTTTCGCTTGAAATTTTTGGATGCAAGCATACCGGAGAGGCCAAATAAACGATACGTCAGCCGCGATGTACGTACCTTTTTGGAGCGTATATGAATGTCGGCAGTGAGTCGGATCGCCTCAATGGGAGAAAGCTTCGCGCTGCGTCTGGCAGGAAGATAGGCGGAGATTAGTACTGTAAACAAGCCGATCAACGCTGCGATTCCTACGGATTGAGGGGTTACATGGAGTGTAAGGGGCGCGGCCCATTCCCCCCAGAGGATGCTGGACATAGAGGAACCCACAAAGGAAAAAGTAATGCCGATTCCTGCAATGCCGGCCAAAATTCCCAGAGGGATACCGATCAGGCAGAGGACAAAGGCTTCAAACAGGACACTGTGGATAAGCTGTCTTTTTGTGGCTCCTAATGAGGATAAAAGTCCAAACTGCTTGGTGCGTTCTGAAACAGAAATGGAGAAAGCATTGTAAATCAGCGAAATGGAGCCGAACAAAATAATGATAATCAGTACAGTTCCTAAGCCGTAAAGGACACTGTTATAGGAATCTTCATGGGAAGCCGCATACATGCGCAGCAAACTTTGGTTTACATCAGAGCCGGGAAGTTCCGGATAATGTTGATTCATCCAAGGAATGGCGTCCTTTGGGTCTTTAAAACGAAGGAAGGCCGTATAGCCGAAGGAGCTGTTTGACGTCTCAGAGCCGGAAGCTTTTGGGGAGCTCATGGTCAGAGCCGTGTAGCCAGCCGCCGTATAGCTTTCAAAGGAAGGCCGGGAATAAAAGCCTACGATTGTATAAGTGCGGGAAAAGTCCGTGGAGAAAATCTCTGTCTCCTGGTTGGGATCCCGGGATTCCCATGCCCCGGAGGCTACCTTTTGCTTTTGTTCTTCTTCGGTATATAAATAAGAAGTGTCCTGCCAAAGCACCTCATCTGTCTTGTCTGCGCTCCGGGCTCTGCGGGTTCCAATGTCCAAGGTAACGGTATCTCCGATGGTATAGGTAACGCCGCCGTTGTAGGAGAGATGGCTTGGAATCAGAAGTTCATTTTCATTTTCCGGAAGCCGTCCTTCTGTGACCAGCAAAGGAAGCGTACCCTGCGCCTGTTCATCCATGCCTCCGATAAACAGGTATGGCTTATCGGGGTTGATTCCGTCTTTCAGCTTTACATATCCGATATGCTCTAAGAAAGATACGTTTTCAATGGAGTCTGGCTCGGAAAAATCCTCAAGTGTTCCGTGCGCGGAGGGGAGGCTGATATGCCAGTTGCCGCTTCGTATTTTTGTCATTTCCAGCATATGGCTTTGGAAAGAAGCGATGCTGGTGGTAACGGCAGTAAACATGGACAGGGACAAAAGAATGCCGATGATGGTGACAATCGTTCTGGTTTTATTTTCCTTTAATGTTTTTAACGTGACTTTCTGGAAGATATTCATGGACGGATCACCTCATCCCTTGTAATTTTTCCGTCTTCAATCGTGATTATACGATCTGCTTGAAGTGCTATATTTTCGTCATGTGTAATTATAATTAAAGTTTGATTATATTTTTGGTTGCTGAATTTCAGCAGGGATATGATTTCCTGGCTGTTTTTGGAATCCAGGTTTCCGGTAGGCTCATCCGCCAATACTACGGCCGGGGCGTTCATCAATGCACGGCCAATGGAGACACGCTGCTGCTGGCCGCCGGAAAGCTGGTTGGGGAGATGTCCTTCCCGTCCATTGAGGCTTAAGATAGAGAGCAGCTCTGTCAAACGTTCCTGGTTGATCGGCCGTCCGTCCATCAGAACCGGAAGGGTCATGTTTTCTGTCACATTCAGAACCGGAATTAAGTTATAGAACTGATAGATCAGCCCCACCTGACGGCGGCGGAATACAGCAAGCTGCGATTCATTTTGGGCGTATACATCATTTCCATCCAGATAAACTTTTCCGTTGGTGGGCCGGTCTACGCCTCCTAAAATATGAAGCAGCGTGGATTTTCCGGAACCAGAAGGGCCGATGATAGCTACAAATTCCCCTTTTTTTACAGAAAAGGACACGTCATTTAAGGCAAAAACTTGATTTTCTCCTTTTCCGTATATTTTCGTCAAATGATCTACTTTTAAGAGTTCCATTGTGATACCTCCAGAAATAAATTTGCTGTGTCGTTCATTTGTCTTAGATTGTAACGGGGAAAAATGACTTTGCCATGACTTTTAGGTGACAATATTGTAACATTTCATTTTTTATAAAAATGGAGAATAAACCGGGCGCCGCCCTTTTGACGGTTCTCAGCTTTGACGGTGGCGTTTTGCCGGGCCAGGATGGTTCTGGAAAGAGCTAGGCCAATGCCTACGCTGGTATCGCTTGAGGAAGTTCCTTTATAGAAGCGTTCAAAAAGACGGGGAAGATCCTTGGGATCAAATCCTGGGCCGTCGTCTTCAATCACCAGTTCCGTGTAAATTGCATTTTCCCTGGCTGTAACAAGAATCGAGCCTTTTGGAGGCGTATGTTCCATACAATTTTTTAAAATATTTCCCAGAGCTTCGGTTGTCCATGCAAAATCGCCCAGGATAGCTTCCCTGCGGGTATCGGCTTGAAAAGAAAAATGCTGTTCCCGAAGCTCCATGGCAATTTCCAAAGGCTGCACCGCTGCGGATACCAGTTTGGCAACTGGGATATTTTCCGGCTTTAAGGTTACGGTTCCGGCGTCCAGACGGGAAAGCTTTAACAGGGCTTCAATGAGCCAGTCGATACGAGAAATCAGAAGGGAGAGCTGGTGAATCAGCTCACGGCTCTTTTCCTTGGAGATATCGGGATCTGACAGCAAAGACAGAACCAGTCGGATAGAGGTTAAGGGAGTGCGGATTTGATGGGAAATATCCGCCATAGAAGCGGCCAGTTTTTGCTTGTCCTGGGTGAGAGCATCAGACTGTTCCAGGAGGCGGGTAAACATTTTATCAATCTGGATTTTTAGAATGGCCAGCTCCCCTTCGCTGTAGTCGGAAAAATGAATGGCTCCCCTGCCATGGAGGGCCTGGTCGATTTCCTGACAGAGCAGCCGGATTTTCCGGTATCTTAAGCCGGTGAAGATTAGATGCAGCAGAAAAAAGAAAAGGCTGGCCAGAAGCATGATGACTGCGTAAGAAAAACTTGTCCGAATGTAAACTGCCGCTGTAAATAGAACGGTGGCTCCCCCATAGAACAGCGAGTTCCGCTTGATTTCCGGATTACGAAAAAAGTGCATAAACGCCTCCTTATAAGATGTATCATATTAGGTAATTGCAAAAGTCAAAGCTGAGAGAATCTTCTGACAGGTTTTGAGTTTCGCAATTACTTATGTATCATATCAGATTATCCTAGCTTGTACCCAAGACCACGTATGGTGCGGATGATGGCGGGATTGGAGGGGTCGTCTTCGATTTTTTCTCGTATTCGTTTGATGTAGACGGTTAAGGTATTATCATTGACGAATTCTCCTGCCGCATCCCAGATTTCCATTAAAAGCTTCTCCCGAGAAAGTACAATGCCCCGGTTGGTAAAAAAATATAACAGCAGCCGGTATTCCAGGGCGGACATGGGGAGTTCAGCGCCGCATTTGGATACGCAGCCTCTTGCAGTGTCTATGGAAATCGTTTCATATTCCAATATCGGCTGGGACAGCCCGGAATATCTTCGCAATACGCTTTTGATTCGGGAAACCAGTTCCCGGGGCCGGAAGGGTTTGGCAATATAGTCGTCGGCGCCCAAATCCAGTCCGGTGACTACGCTGTATTCGTCTCCCGAGGCTGTCAAAAAGATTACCGGGATGTTCCAAGAGCCTTTGACGGCGGTACAAACCCCAAAGCCGTTGCCGTCTTTTAAGGACACGTCCAGAAGAACTAAGTCGCAGGGGTGTTGTTCCAGGTGTGAAAGAGCCTTCGTTTGACCGTCTGCGTGGCTGATATGAAATCCCTCTTTTGTAAGAAATTCTGTGAGGTTAGAAACGATGGACGCATCGTCCTCCACCAATAAAATATGATAGGTCATTTTGATTCCTCCGGAAGCATTTTTAAATACCGCATTAATTTGTAGGAAAGCCCCAGAGACATAATTTCGTCTCCGTCTTCCAGGCTGCAGCCGGTGAGGGTTTTTATTTTGTTCATCCGGTACAGCAGGGTGTTTTTGTGAATATGCAGGTTATCCGCAATTTTTCCGGGATTTCCCGGCGTCTGTAAAAAAAAGTACATGGTCTTTAGCAGTTCCGAATGGCGTTCCACATCATGATAGAGGAGCTTCATCATTGCAGGATGAATGAAATACTGCAGATCCTCCTCCTTTTCACAAATTTCCATAATATGATAGAAATAAGCGTCGGAATAGTAGTGGATGGGCCCGGGATCCTGGAGCCGGAGACCGACTTCCGCAGCCTTTTGCGCCTGAAGATAGAAGCGGCGGGCAATTTTTAAGTCGGTGAAAAAATTACTCATGCCTGCGGTGAGGGAATTGTTGACCAGGTAGGTTTCTAAGGCATGGAGTTCGTAGGCGGAGAGTCCGTTTTCCCGGGATCTGGAAAACAACATGACCAGAGTGTTTTCGTATATGGCGTACAGGGAACCGGTAAGGATGTTATTTAGTTCCCGTACAATTACTTCCAGCTTGGCGTTGGCTTCTCGATAGCTGGAGGCAGAAATCGTCATAATATAGAGATCTTCCTTTAAGTCAAAGCCCAAGATATGAAGGCGTTCCCGGACGCTGGGGTAGTTAATGTCGGGGTTGTCCAATAAATCCGCCAGAAAATAGGAGAACATAACGTCCCGGTTCTGGTTGTAAAAGCTGTCTTTTTGCAATTCCATGGAAATAAACCGGGCCAGCCGGGAAAGCAGAAGGGAATCAATGTCCGTAATGGGTTTTAAGGATTCATATAACATTACCTTGGCTACTTCAATTCCATGGATTTTGACGGGGGCGATGAGCATACCGGTTCCATGAAGCGGGGTGCGGAAGTAGTAGGGAGTATTGGAGCTGCGGATTTTTTCGTCCAGATTTGCTTCCCGAATGGAGCGGATGCCGGATTCTAAGATATAGCCGGATGCAAGCTCTTCTTCAAAAATCGTATTGTTGGGAGAAAAAGCGGAAGAAATCGCCAAGTATTTGAAACTGGAATCCACAACAAATACAGGGTTTCCGAATACCTCGTATGCGATATCAGCCATATATTGCAGCCCCTGGTCGGAGAAAAATGCGTTGGCAAACAGATGAAGTCCGGCATTGGCCCGCTGCAGGTGAGTGACCATGGCCTGCACTTGGTTGAATAAAGGCTCGATGGGGGCGTCGCTGTCATAATAAAGGATGTTAAGGGGAGTATTTTGGTAAGAGGAAGCGTTTAGTCCGCGGCCGTAGCAAAGAAGCTGTAAGGTATGAGGATATTCCGGCGGCGGCATTTTAGCAGCCGGGCAGAAATATAAAATGTTGGCTTCAAAGGCCGTAGAACCGGGGGTATAAAAGTGCAAAGAATAAATATCGGCGGTGGGGTCTTTTTTTCCCATGAGAGACAAAGGAAAATCCTCTAAGCGCGCCAGAAGTTCGTGTATTTCCATAAAAAGAAGCTCCTTTCAGGGCATTGTGTGTTTTCACAAAAACTGCGATAAAAAGAGAGAGATATTTGTTTGTACGCCTTATAAAACAATGTCTTAGGCTTTATTATATACAAATAATCTGAAACTGGCAACCGCTACCTTAGGACACATGAGATAAAATAAAGCAGCCTTAGGTCAGATTTCATAAAAAAATCATAAACTTCTGTTAAAATGTTGACAAGTATTCCATAAACAGTTTAGTATGGAATCATCAAACGTTCAGAAAGGCCAATACCATGGAGACACAGAAAAAAACATTTCAAACCATGACAATAGGAGAGAAGCTGGAACATATCTGGGAATATTATAAGCTGGCATTGCTGATTATTGCATTGGTGACAGGGCTTGTGATTTATATTATTTATAAGCTGGTTGCTCCGGGGCCAGACAGCATTTTAAATGTGACAATGGTGAATTCCTATCCTTTGAGTGTGGAAGGGGAGGATACCTTTGACCGCTATCTGAAGGAGTATGGCCACGATCCCAAGGATGAAACCATTGGGGTGAATTCCACGTTGTATATGGATGCCAATAATGCCAGTCAAAGCAGCGCCATGGCGTTTCAGGCGCTTTTGGCAATGAGCATAGTAGGAGAGATTGACCTGTTAATTGGGGATGAGACGGTTTTTCAGCTGTTCGGTTCCGGAAACGGGCTTTTAGAGATTGATACGGTGCTGCCCAAAGAGCTGGTAGAGAAATACCAGGACGATTTTTATACGGCCAGGGCACAGGATACCGGAGAAGAATTTGTGTGCGGGGTTCGGCTGCCTAAGGGGAATCCCTTAGAACAGGACGGGTATTACGGAGAAGGGGTGATGGCCGGAATTCCCTATACCGGGGTGAACCAGGACGAAGCTAGGAAGATGCTTTTGTATCTTCTTGGTGAAAACGATAAATGAAAAGGAGAGTAACGGGACATGAATGAGAAACCAATGGAATGGATGGCGGTATGCGGAGAAGGAATGGGCCATAAGCTTGGCCGGATTGTAAGCCTTGCCGCTGCGGTGGCGCTGTTTCTGTTTTTTATTTTGACGAATCGGTTATTTGCGGTAGTAGGCGCGGCCTTACTGGCAATTTTATATTCCTGGATGCAGACCCATGCATTTGTAGAATATGAATTTTGCTATTTTGACGGGGATTTGGATGTGGCGGCTATTTTTAATAAGGCCAGACGGAAGAAAAAAATGTCCATCCGATTGGAAGATGTGGAATATATGGTAAAGAAAATAGAGCCCCAGCAGAACACGAAATATTTTTGCCGGAGAGATAAGGAAGGGAATATTTATACTCTGGTAGTGAATCAGGAAGGAAAGCGCACGGCGGTGGTGATGGAGGCAGTGCCGGAATTTGTCAAAATTATGGAGATGAAACGTAAAGTACGATAGAGTGCGTTTGCAAAATACATCTGGAAGAAGGAATTTTCCAATCCATCCTAGGAGGAGATTATGTCGAGACAGGATCGTTTGGTAACAGACAAAGAAGAACTGATAGAAATAATACGCCGTTGTCAGGTGATACATATTGGGATACATGACGGCGAGGATATTTACGTGATTCCTATGAATTACGGATATACCTGGGAAGACGGGGAGCTGACATTCTATCTTCACGGGGCGCTGGAGGGCAAGAAGATAGACTTGCTGAAGAAGAATGGCAGAATCGGCTTTGCGGTGGATTGCGATCACGAGCTGGTGGAGGGCAAAATGCCTTGTCAATTTGTGTTCAAGTTCGCCAGTGTGGCTGGTACTGGAACCGCCAGGATCCTGGAAGAGCCTCAGGAGAAAATCCAAGCGATGGAGCGTTTAATGAGACAATATTCCAATCGGGAGTTTGCATTTACCGAGCGGTTGGTTTCCATTGTTTCCCTAATTCAAGTGAAGGTGGATACATTTACCGGAAGAATCCGAAAATAAAAGGAAGCTTTTATTGATATAAAAATGGCCGGGAAGGCAGATTAGGAAAGGACGAGGAGAGAGATGAAAAAATATGGCTTTGGCGTAGACGTAGGAGGAACCACTTGCAAAATCGGGTTGTTTGAGACCACGGGAGTTTTGATTGAAAAATGGGAGATTCCTACGGACGTCAGCGACAATGGAAAGAATATTCTGGACAATGTAGCGGCTGCATTAAAGGGAAAAATGGCGGAAAAACAGATTGCGGCTCAGGACGTTCAGGGAATCGGAATCGGAATCCCGGGGCCTGTGGACGCGAAAGGGGACGTGGCCGTTTGCGTGAATCTTGGCTGGGGCCATGTAAGCGTAGCAAAGGATTTATCTGAAAAAATGGACGGCATGCTTGTGAAAGCCGGGAACGACGCCAATGTGGCGGCTCTGGGCGAGATGTGGCAGGGCGGCGGCAAAGGCTATGAAGACGTAGTTATGGTTACGCTGGGAACCGGAGTCGGCGGCGGGATTATTGTTGGCGGCAAGGTTGTAGCGGGAGCCCACGGGGCAGGCGGCGAGATTGGCCACCTGACCATGAATCCCCACGAAACCGAAAGCTGCGGCTGCGGCAGGAAGGGATGCCTGGAGCAGTATGCTTCCGCTACCGGGCTGGTACGCCTTGCAAAACAGGCCCTTTCTAAGGAGCATACAACGACGGCTTTGGATCAAATCTCGGAGATTACGGCAAAGGATGTGTTTGACGCTTACAAAGCCAACGACGCTGTAGCAGCGGAAGTGGTAGGGAAGTTCGCTTCCATATTGGGAAGAGGCCTGAGTAAAATTTCCTGTGTAGTGGATCCTCAGATCTATGTAATCGGCGGCGGTGTGTCCAAGGCGGGGCAGCCCCTTTTGGACGCCGTAAAGAAGGCTTATCAGGAAGAAGCCTTCAGCTCCTGCAAAGTGACAGAGTTTGCCTTGGCGACTTTGGGCAATGATGCAGGAATGTATGGATGCGTACAGTTGATATTAGAATAATAACATACGTTTTCAAAAGAGAATCCGAAAGGCAGGATTCTCTTTTTGTTTCTTCCACAAAAAATGAAAAAAATTTTTGTGCTTCTGCACGATGGATTTCGGTTCATGTTATATTATACTAAAAAAGAGATCAAGCAAAGAGCTGAATATGGAGCGGAAATGAAAGGAGAAGCCTTATGAATCAGACAAAAATTAACAAGTACAACAGAAGCGTGTCCATCATCGGCGTTGGTTGTACGCCTTTTATGTACACGGTTGACAATCCTGAAACAGATGGATTGACAGAGGGAGAAATGTTCGGTTATGCGGCGTTAAAAGCAATGGAAGACGCCGGTGTGAATCCCCAGGATGTGGATTATTATTTCCATGGGCAGGCAAGCCCCTTAAACGGATCCAACTATTTGACTCCCAACATTCAGATCGGAAATTGGTTCGGTATGAAAGGAAAAGGTTCCATCCATCATTCGGAAGCATGTTGTACCGGTTATCTTGCCATTGAACAGGCAGTAAACGCCGTTGCGTCCGGCAAATATAATTGTGTTCTGACTGGAGCCGTAGAATTCGGTGATAGTACGCCTTCTCCTGCTGATAGTGTGGAAACACCAAAGCATCCTTATAAACGTGATAAAATGACCATGGATAAGTTCTTAAAGACTACAAGCTGGTTATATGACCGTACATATACACGAAGCCTGATGGCCGGGCAGGAGCTGATCTATGACGACGCTGCAGAATGGTACGTGCGTACCCGCGGCATCACGGCAGAGCAGATGAACGATACCCTGAACTGGATGTGCATTAACAACAGAAGAAATGCCTCCGTGAATCCCCTTGCCATAGAGAGAAAGACTTATGAATCCTTAGCAGAAGAAGCAGGCATGACGTTAGACGAATATATGAATTCGGCTTTTAACCCCAGAATGGGAGATTTCCTTAGGGCGGGGGGCATTGAGCTGAAATGTGACGGCGCGGCGGCAGCGATTGTCTGTGCAACAGAAATGATTCCCCAGATTGCGAAGAATTTAAAGCACAAGCCCATTGAAGTTCTTGGAATCGGCAGCGCGGCGTGTGAAGCAACTACGCCTCATTTTGAAGTACGGGCCACAGAAGAAGCGGTTCGTCAGGTCTATGAGCTTACCGGATTGACAGGAGAGGATTTGGATCTGTTCTATGCCAATGACTTTATTATTACTTCTCACCTTGTATCGGCGGAGATTGCAGGCTATCTGCCCTATGGAGAAGGCTGGAAATATATCTGTGAAGGACGTACTGCATGGGACGGAGACAGACCCATCAATTCCAACGGCGGACGTACCTCCTTTGGCCATGCTCATGCGGCGTCCGGTCTTGCGGATATGTATGAGTGCTGTAAGCAGATTTGGGGCGAATGCGGGGACCATCAGGTAAAAATTCAGCCTAAGACAGCAATGCTTAGAGGTTACGGCGGAGCTCAGAACGTTGCAGCGGTAGTAGTCAGAAGAATTGATGATTAAGGAGGAGCGGAACATGAGTATCAAATTGGAAAAGGTTGTTGAGCAGTTTTACTTAAACCTTGAAGAAGGAAAAATTATGGGCCGTAAATGCCCCAAATGCGGGAATGTAGAATTCCCTCCGGTATATGCCTGCAATGCTTGCGGAAATCTGGAGACAGAGTGGTATGAGATCAGCGGAAAGGCAAAAATGCACTCTATCGTAATGCCGGCGGCTCTTTCTTCCAAACCGGAATATAAGAACCTTGGGAAATTTGCATACGGCGAAGTGGAATTGGAAGAAGGCACAAGACTGAATGCAGTTGTCCGGGGAATCAACAAAAAGAAACGGACCGAGCTGCAGGATCAGCTTCCTGTAAATTGCCACGCCTCTATTTTCCAGAGAGAAGGCGGCTTTAAGACAGTTGTATTTGATTTGGACGAAGCATAAGTAAAAAACAAATTATCAATATAAAGGAGAATAGAATCATGGACAGAAAAGAATTAGAAGCAAAGGTATTGGAATTAGTAGCAGCATCCTACAAGAAAGAGGTAGGCGACCTTTCTATGGAAACATCCTTTAAAGAGGACCTGGCCGGAGCATCCGTGCAGATGGTGGCATTGGTAGCAGAAGTAGAAAATGAACTGGATGCAACCTTAATGCTGGCAGACGCAAGCGCTTGCGCAACCATCAAAGAGTTTGTGGATCTGGTAGAAGAAGAGCTGTAAAAACAGGGAACCTGAAAATGATTAGAACCTTGGAGGAAGGGATACATGAGTATTTTAGATCAGCTTTATGAAAAAGCAAAGCAGAATCCTCAGAAGGTAGCATTTCCGGAGGCAGCCAATGAAAAGATGATGCAGGCGGCTTACGAGACAGGAAAGGACGGTTATATCATTCCTGTGCTGGTAGGCGATGCAGAAGAACTCAAACGGCTTGCGGGAGAAAGAGGCTACGAAGAGAGCGTATTTACGATTGTAGATATCCATGAGGAAGCTTATAAGAGTGAGTTAATTGCAAAATATGTGGCTCTGCCTGATACGCGCCTGAAAGAAAAGGCTCTGGGACGGCGGATGGAGGATCCTTTGTATTATTCCATGGTCATGCAGGCTGTGGAGGAAGCAGACGTTACCTTTGCAGGTATTGACAATACCACAGGAGACGTGCTTTTGGCCGGACAGATGATTATTGGCTTAAAGCCGGGAATCAGTACGATTTCCAGCATTGGCCTGTGCGATATTCCGGGCTTTGAAGGCAGCGAGGGAACGCTTCTTGCGGTAGGCGACAGCGCTGTATGCACAAATCCCAATGCAGAACAGCTGGCCAGCATTGCCATTTCTGCCTGCGATACGGTAGCGGCTTTGCTTGATTGGGAACCCAGATGCGCCATGGTTTGCTACTCTACCTTGGGCAGCGGCCAGGGAGAATTGATTGATAAAGTTACAGAGGCTCTTAAGATTGCCCAGGAAGCCCGTCCGGATCTTGCCATTGACGGAGAGTTTCAGCTGGACGCCGCCATTGTTCCTGCAGTTGCAGAGAAGAAGGTGAAGCGGGAAAGCAAAGTGGCCGGAAAGGCAAACGTTGTTATCTGGCCGGATTTGAACGTGGGTAATGTCAGCGTGAAATTAATTCAGCAGTTTGGACATGCAAATGCATATGGTCCCATGCTTCAAGGCTTCAACAAAGTAGTCTGCGATTGCTCCAGAGGGGCGCCTGTTTCTGAAATTAAAGGAAACGTAGTAATTTCAGCCGTTCGGGCGGCCGGAAGCAAGAAGAATGGGTAACGTCCGGGGAGTAGGAATAGATATGGTCAAGATTTCAGAGCTACGAGATCTTGACCAAAGGACAAAGGGCGCCTTTGTAAGGCGCTCCTTTACCGATATTGAGAGGGAGGATGCGAAATCCGCCCAGGATCCTTATGTGTTTTATGCAGGAAGATTTGCGGTAAAAGAAGCTGTATTTAAGGCGGTAGCCCATTTGGCGGATGAAAAGGCGTTTGATTTCAGAATCGTAGAGACAAAAAGGCTTTCCGATGGACGCCCTCAGGTTGTACTGGAGGGCGGGCTGAAAGAATTTTTGAAAAAAGCAGGCGTTGACGATATTTTAATTTCCATCAGCAATGAAGGCGAGTATGCTATTGCCATTGCAGAGGCCATAGGTTATGAAGCGTCCTGTATAAAAAGACGCCCTGATAAAAAGGAGGAGCAGTGAACATGAGTTATAAAATTTTTGCCATTAATCCCGGTTCTACTTCGACAAAGATAGCTTTGATTGAAGACGAAACGGTTTTGTTTTCCAAAAATGTGTCCCATGATGCTAATAAATTGGCTGAATTTGACGGGATTTCCGCACAGATGCCCTATCGGAAAGAAACCATTTTAAACCTTCTGAAAGAGGATCACGTATCTCTGGAAGGAATTTCTGCCTGTGTTGGACGGGGCGGCGGACTTCTTGCTATGGAAGGCGGCACCTATACCATTGATGATACATTGTTAGATCATGCAACACGGGGCGCCAACGGTGTGCAGCATCCGGCACAGCTTGGCCCCCAGCTTGCGAAAGAATTTGCGAAAGAGTACAACTGTCCGGCGTTCGTAGTGAATCCTCCGGATGTGGATGAACTGCAGGATTTGGCAAGGCTTACCGGTATTAAAGGCGTAAACCGGGTGATACATTTACATGCCCTGAACTTGAAGGAAACGGCGATTCGCCATGCCCAGTCCCAGGGGAAAAAGTATGAGGAGCAGAATTACGTTGTCTGCCATATCGGAGGCGGCATTTCCGTGTCGGCTCACCGGGATGGCAAGATGGTGGACGGATATGATATCGTAGGGGGAGAAGGCCCCATGGCTCCCACCAGAAGCGGTTCTGTTGCAGTAGCAGATTTGCTTCGCTATGCAGCCGGCAAAGACCTGAAAGAGGTTAAGAGCGTATGTACCCGTTCCGGCGGCCTGGTAAGCCATCTTGGCACCTCAGACGCACTGGAAGTAAGCAACCGTGCAGAAGCAGGGGACGCTTACGCAAAGATGGTATGGGATACCATGATTTATCAGATCAATAAATGCATCGGCTCCATGGCTGCTGTGCTTCACGGCAAGGTGGACGGCATTTTGCTGGGGGGCGGTATGGTGTATAACAAAGGGCTTGTGGCTCAGATTAAAGAAGCATGTGAATGGATCGCGCCTGTCAGCGCATATCCCGGCGAGTTTGAAATGGAGGCTATGGCCTCCGGTGCTATCCGTGTGCTTTCTGGTGAAGAGGAGGCTAAGACCTATACAGGCGTACCTGTTTGGTCCGGATTTGATTTTGAAAAATAATTAAGAACTCATAAGTTTTACCGGCAGCTTTGCTAAGAATGCAGAGCCGCCGGAATTTTTTTTGCAAAAATCCGGAATACCCTGGTAATTAGAATCTGAAGCAAAGCGTTTGGAGAGTTCTATGAGATCTTCTACCCAAATTTCTCCCTGGTGAGCCAGAACGATTTCCTTTGCAATGCACAGCCCCAGGCCAAAATGTTCTTTTTCCGTCCGGGAGGTCTGGGAACGGTAAAAGCGTTGGAAAATCAGTTTCTTTTCTTCCGGCGGGATGCTGTCTCCCTGATTTGCCACCCCTAAAAATATGCTGTTTTTATCGTCGCTTCTGCTAAAATCACGATCCGGGTAAAAAAGAAAGAGCAGGATTCCCATACCAGGAGGCGTGTAAGCGAAAGCGTTATCCAACAAAATAGACAAAAGCTGCCGAATGCGCTGTTCATCCCAGATACAGTCCGGCAGGTCGGATTCCGGCAGCAGAAGCCGGAAGGATAATTGCCGTTCCCTGGCCAGGGCAGCGTAAGCATCGTAGCATTCCAGCAGAAGCTCATCCGGCTGAAGAATCTGGGTTTGGAGACGAAGGGCATGGGAATCAGAGCTGGCTAATAACAGCATATCTGAAATAAGATGCTGCATTCTCTGGCCCTCCGAGCGGATGAGATCCAGAAAGCGTTGTGCCTGGGCCGGAGTGTCTGCTTTTTCTATGGATTCCGTACCGGAAAGAATGACGGCCAGAGGGGAGCGCAGCTCGTGGGAGGCGGAGGCAATAAACTGGCTTTGTTGTTTTCGATTTTCCTCCAGAGGTTTTATCAAATGTCCGGTAAACAACCAGGAAAACACAAACAGCAGCAGGATTGCGATTCCGTCTGCCAACAAGACGGCGATGCGCAGCCAGGCAACCTGCCGTGCCTCATCGTCCAGAGAATACAAAATCAAAAATCCCAGGTGGCCGTTTCCCCGAGGCAGTGTTCCCGCAGAAACATAATAGTTCCTGTTGGAAAAACGCAAGGGGAATTCTTCATGGCGAATCAAGAGCGTGGAGGAATTCTGAAAAATGTCCAGCCCGTAAGTATCTCTGGCAATCTGCCGGGCAGATGCAGCAAGGCTATCCTCTGGGCCGCCAGGGTGATACTGCCGCAGAACCTGATAATATAAGGGGGCGCCGTTATCGTAAAGATAGATGGTAAGATGATGATCTTCCTGCATCTGATTCAGCCATTGATGAGAGATGGCCTGTTCACTTTGGAGGTTGGCCACTAACGTACTTTGTTCCTTTAAGAAAGATGCATAATTGTTTTGGCGGATGCTGTTTTGAGCGAAAAGGAGACAAATCAGGCATAAAACAGAAAAAATAGTTCCTGTAACAAGTGTGCTAAAAAGGGCCAGCTGTCGGTGAAGCTTACGAAACATGGGGATCCTCCAACATATATCCTACGCCGCGAATGGTTTTTAGGGATAATCGGCTGCCGGATTGTTTTAACCGCTTTCGAAGGAAGTGGATATAAGTATCCAGATTTCCTTCCTCTACCTGTGCGTCCGCGCCCCATACCCGAGAAAGAATCACCATACGGCGTAAAACGGACTGAGGGCTTTGCAAAAATACTTCCAAGAGGCGTCCCTCCCTGCCGGAGAGCATCACGGAGCCTTTCGGCCCAGTTAATTCCCGTAAGTCCCCCGTGTAGGAAATATCCCCGTAGAGATGAGCCTCATGTTCCTCAAAGACGCCGCTGCGCCGTCCAAGAGAACGGATGCGGGCAGAGAGTTCCTCAAATGCAAAGGGTTTTACCAGATAATCGTCCGCCCCGTTATCCAACCCTTCCACCCGGTCGTACAGCTCTCCCAAAGCGGTGATTAATATGACAGGCGTGGAGACGCCCTGTTTTCTGGCTTTTTGCAGTACTAACAGACCGTTCATGGTAGGCAGCATCCGGTCTAACAGCACCAGATCATAAGCGTCCTGTACAAATAGATCCAGACCGTCCCTGCCGTCGTGGCAGATTTCTACCTGATGGCGTTCTTTTTCCAGTTGGAACCGTAAGGTTTCGCAGAGTTTTTCATCGTCTTCCACCAATAAGATTCTCATAACATCCTCCTTCTATGTATGCTCATTTTATCACAATTTTCTTAAAATAATCTTGAAATGAAAAAAATAATTAAAGATTGTTTTCAAGAAAATTTTAAGGCGGAACTGTTACAATAAGGGAGAAAAAGAAAGGAGGCGCACTATGAGAAAAGGAACAAGAGCAATCGGATTAATCTTGGCGCTGGCTTTGACAGCAGTGGGATTTGCCGGATGTAAAGATACGAAAAAAGATGTGGGAAATGGATCGGGAGGAGGTACGCAGAAAACAGAGGGACAAGACGGTTTGGAAGGCAGTAGCGAGGATGCGTTTTCCGATAACTACGGCGGGAAAGGACGGTTTTTAGAAACAGAGCTGACACTGCCCAAAGAGACGGATCGTGTACTGGCGGCGGGGAAGCTGTCGGACGGGAGTATCTCAGTGGTGGGCTATAACGTCAACAGCATGCAGTACTATATAATGAATACCAAGGATTTGGGGGATAGCTGGGATAGTAAGGAAGTCCAGGGGATGGAGCTCTTTTATGTGTCTAGGGCCGCTATTGCTCCCGACGGCGGAGCTGTATTGATGGATCCTTATGGGGAAGAACTCGTCCAGGTTACGCCGGAGGGTGCGGCAACTGCCGGAAGCCTGGCTTTGCCGGGAGCTGAGGGAGAGAAAAAAAATCAAATACAGCAGGCGGGGTATACAGAGGATGGGACGCTCATTGTCCTGGATATCAAAGGAGTACTGTACCGGGCGGACGCCAAGCAGGGAACCGTGGAAGAGATTACAAAAAATATGTCGGAAGAGGCGTACTACTTTGGCATAGCAGGCAATGATATTGTGACGGTTATGGGTTCCGGCGTATATCGTATCGATGCAGGTACGGGAGAAATAAAAAAGGATGAGACTCTTAGACAGGTAACGGACAGCAGCCAGGAGCCTCTCGGCGGGGAAAATTCCTATCCCTACTTATTTACGGCAGGCGCAGAAGCTGACAGTACCATCTATGTAAACCATGAAGGGCTGTTTTTCCACCAAATGGGAGGCAGCGTGAATGAACAATTAATCAATGGGGCTTTGGTATCTTTGGGAGATTCCAGTTTGAGTTTCCAGCAGGCTTTGACCATAGACGAATCTACTTATCTGGTGTTGGGCTCCGATTCTCTGGGCGTACCCAGGCTGTATCGTTATATCTATGACTCTCAGGCTTCGGCGGTGCCCGAGAAGCAGTTAAAGGTCTATGCCCTGGAGGATTCTGTTACTTTGCAGCAGGCGATTTCCTATTTTCAGAAACAGAATCCGGACGTGTTTGTAAAGAAAACCATTGGATTAACCGACAATGACGGCATTACGGCGGAGGACGCACTGCGAACCTTAAGTACGGACATAATGGCCGGAAACGGGCCGGATGTGCTGATTTTAGACGGGATTCCTGTAGAAAGCTATATAGAAAAAGGAATTCTTGCAGATATGAAGGATTTGGTGGAAGAAGTAGAAGAAGAGGACGGTTTGTTTGAAAATATCAAAGAAGCCTATATCCGGGACGGAAGCATCTATGAAATGCCAAGCCGGTTCGGGTTTTCTGTAGTGGAAGGGGAAGCGGAGGCTGTGGGAGCCAAAAACAGCCTGGAAGCCTTTTTGGAGTATGCAAAAGGAAAGAAGTCGTCTGATCCAGATACGCATGTTTTAACTCCTATGAGCGCCTCAGGACTGCTCCATGAGCTGTACTATGCCGACAGTGCAGGGTGGCGCAAAGAAGACGGCAGCCTGGATGCAGAGAAGCTGGAAGCATACCTAAAGGCAGCAAAAGAATATTTTGATTTGGATACGTACTCCCAGGAGGAATACAACGATCAAGTGGAAAATTATACGTTTCGATTAGGCGGGATGGGCGGCGCGGCGTCTACCGTGGCAAATTTCCGGCTGATCTTGATGGGATACGCCGGCATAGGGACGATAAGCTCTGTTCGCGACGTACAGCAGATTTATGCTACGGAAGCTCAAATAGGCGGCGCATATGAGATTTTTGGAGAAGCAGATAACAGTTCCTTCGTTCCTTATGTTTCTGTGGGGATTGCCGCTCAAAGCGCAGAGAACCAACAGGCTCGGGCATTTGTAAAAGGGCTTTTGGGAAAAGAGTGCCAGACTGCTTCCTCAGACGGATTTCCGGTGAACCGAGCGGCGTATCAGGAGCATCTGAAAAATCAAAAGGAATATGCCATAGGCACCAGCCGTCTCGACGGAACGGCTGCGGGAGTAGATGTAAAGGTTCTCACAGAAGAACAGGCAAATACGCTGCTAAAACAGTTGGAAAGCCTGAAACGTCCTATACTGACGGACAGGGTGATTCAGGAATTAGTCATTGAGGAAGGGATAAAGTGCTTAGGCGGAGACGGGACTCCGAAGGAAGCCGCGGACAGAATTATGCAAAAGGTAAAGCTGTATTTGTCAGAGTAATTGCAAAGGAAAGAATGACGGGATGGGCTGGAAAAAGTATACGGGATGGTTGTTTTTATTACCGGGATTTTTGGGAGTATCGGTATTTTACTTGATTCCCTTTCTGGATGTGGTACGGCGTTCCTTTACCCAGGCGGTAGGGGGAAAGTTTGTGGGATTGGCCAACTATCAGATGATTTTTGGAAATCAGGCGTTTTTAATGGCGGCAAAAAATACACTGCGGTTTGCCGCCGTATGCCTGCCGCTGCTTTTGGTAATTTCCCTGGGGATTGCAGTGCTTCTGCAGAAGCTGGAAGCATGGTCCGGCTTTTTGAAAGGAGCGTACCTGATTCCTCTGGCCATTCCGGCGGCCAGCGTGGTACTCTTGTGGAAACTGTTGTTTGACGGCCGGGGTATTTTAAACGGTATTTTGACGGCGGCGGGGCAGTCTGGTATCGATTGGATGAACACAGGAGCGTCTTTTGGGGTACTGGTATTTAGCTATATTTGGAAAAATTTAGGGTACGATGTGGTGCTTTGGATTGCCGGACTTTCCATGGTGCCAAAACAGGTGTATGAAGCGGCCCGGGTAGACGGGGCGGGAGAATGGCGGTGCTTTTTCTATATTACGTTGCCGGGGATCCGCCCCGCTGCATTTACCATTGTAGTGATTTCCTTTTTGAATTCCTTCAAGGTATTTCGAGAAGCGTATCTGGTGGCCGGGAATTATCCTCAGGATGATATTTATTTGCTGCAGCATTTGTTTCAAAATTGGTTTCGGGAGCTTTCGGTGGATAAAATGGCCTCCGGGGCGGTAACCATGGCGGCGGTTATATTTTTCCTGGTCTGCCTGCTGCAAAAAAGCTGGGATCAAAAGTGAGGGTTACATGGAAAAACAGGAATATAAGGCGTGTATGCATATGGGAAAAAGAATACAAAGAGCGGTTTGCCTGGGGGTGCTCTTAGCAATGGCTTTCTTGTCTTTGGGGCCTGTTGTATTTTTGATGGGAGGCAGCCTGATGGGAAGCAACGAGATGGAAGAATGCATTCGTCCGGTGCTCAGGGGAGGGGACGGCTACGCAGTATGGAAGCTGTTTCCTATGTATCCCACTTTAAAGCATTTGGTAGAAGTATTCTTTGATTCGCCGGAATTTTTCCAGATGTTTTGGAATTCCATGAAAATTACGGCAGGGACTCTTTTGGGACAGCTATTGGTTGGAATGCCTTCGGCCTGGGGTCTGGCGCATTATTCCTTTCCGGGAAAAAAAGCGGTTTACATGTTGTATATCGTGCTTATGATGATGCCGTTTCAGGTAACTATGCTTTCGGAATATCTTGTTTTGGATATGCTGGGTATCATGGATACGTTGTGGGCGGTTATTTTGCCGGGGGTCTTTTCTACCTTCTCCGTATTTATCATGTATCGATTTTTTTCCGGAATCCCGGATGCCATCATAGAAGCAGCCAGATGCGACGGAGCGGGGGAATTTCAGATTTTTTGGCGAATGGGAATTCCTCTGGGTTCTTCGGGGATTATTTCAGCCATGGTACTACAGTTTTTGGAGTGCTGGAATTTGATTGAGCAGCCGGTCACATTTTTAAAGACAAAAAGCCTTTGGCCCCTTTCCTTGTATTTGCCCCAAATCAGTATGGAGAAGGCGGGATTCGCTCTTTGTGCTTCCATGGTGACGCTGCTGCCGGCGCTTTTGGTATTTTTGGCCGGATCCGATTATCTGGAGCAGGGGATTACAGCTGCGGCAATAAAAGAATAATGCGGGCAAAAAGAAAGGGCCGGATATAGTTGCCGGCTTGCACCGTCTTTCGAGCAGGAGTGAGAAATTTTGAATAGAAGAAAATGGAGTGTAAGAGAGCGTCTGTCCGGGTTTATGTATGCCAGGCATCAGGCGGCGATAGAAGAGAAAAGCAATGTAATAGAGGATAAAAAGCGGAACTGGAAAAGCGGGGCTTTGAAGGGGTTTGCGGCCTTGCTAATAGTAATGATGGCGTTTACGGTGATATCCAGGGGAGCCGCATCTTTTTCGGTGGTTCAGGTGGAAGTTGAGACGCCGGCTCCCAGGAAGATTGAGCATATTGTAAGGGGACAAGGAACCGTGGAAAAGAACCGGGAGCTGGCAGTTTGGACCCAGCCGGATATTCTGGTAAAGACGATTTATGTCAGCATTGGGGAGACGGTGCGTCAAGGAGATATGCTGGCCTTATTGGAGCCTGAAAGTATAGAAGAGGAAATTGAAAAGCTGGAGCATGAGATCCAAATCCTAAAGCTGCAAAATGAAGCGGCAGGGAGCGTCGCGGCCAAAGAACAGCAGGGAAGGGACATGGAACGGCAGCGGGCCCAGGAGGATTATAACAGGACTATGGAAGAGCAGGGAAATCTGGTGGCTCAGGCGGAAGAGGATTTGCGCCGGGCCCAGGATGCGCTGTCGGCCTTTGACCAGAGACAGGAAGCCTTGTCTCAGGAGCCTGTGAAAGCTCCAGACGACGTTGCAATACCAGAGTTGGAAAAACCGGACATAAAGAACCAGCAGGATAGTTTTGAAGATATAGAAGGCGTGGGTGTAGCTCCGGACGCCGTACCGGATGATCACAGCGAGCCTGATCAGGAATCTGACGGAGAACCGGATGCTGCTGAAACCAATAGTGAAGCTCAGCAAAATCAGGCAGAGATAGAGCGGGCCGCCCTGGAAGAAGCAGCGCGCCTGGCCTACCGTGCATTTGAAGAAGCTTTACGGAGCCAGGAAAAAGCCAGGACGGAAGCGGCCCGCCGCATAGAGGATGCCAAAACAGGCGGCACAATAGACAATACTTCCCAGATCAATGGGATTACTATAGAGGATAAATTAAAAGAGCAGCATAAGTTAAAGGAACTGAAAGAAAACGGAGGCTCTATTCTTGCTCCGGTGGACGGCGTCATTACCCAGATGAATATTGTAACCGGACAGCGTACAACGGATACGGCGGCCTTTACCATGGCGGATATTACTTCCGGGATGCGCTATGTCGCCCAAATCGAAGAAGAGGATGCAAAATACCTTGCAACAGGAGACGGCGTAAGCTTACAAGCAGGCGGGAAAAAACATTCGGATCTTCAAGTGCTGACTATGGAACCGGATGGAGAAAAGGAAATGGTTACCGTAACCGTTTTGTTGGAGCAGGGAATCTTGTCCATAGGGGATACGGCATCCCTGGAGGCAGTAAAACAATCGGATACTTATCCCATGACGCTGCCCATTGGAGCGATTCATTCCGAAAACGGAAAGAATTTCGTTTATGTATTGGAAGAAGAGGAAACAGTACTGGGTACGCAGCTGACAGTTCGCCGTGCAGATGTGACGGTAGAGGAACAAAACGGCCAGTATGCGGCAGTTACATCAGAACTGCTTTCAGAGAGCTCCCAGGTGGTTACAGACAGTGACGGATTGATTCAGGCAGGCGATCGCGTACGCCTGCGGGAATTATGAAAAAATATGCCGGGCAGATACTGTGGGTGTTCTGCCTGGCTCTGGCCGTAGCTGCAATTTGGAAGGGAAAGATAATGTCAAACCGGGCCGGGCAGTATGCGGAGCATGTAACGCTGTTATTGCAGGAGCCCGTGGATGAAAACACGATGGAAATGATGAGAGAACTGGAACGGACGCAGGGAGAGGAAGTATCCTTTACGGCCTGGAAGGAAGAAAAAGATGAAAGGGTTCAGGCGGAAGAAACAGGAAAAAGTACATGGGCCAGTTTGCTGTGTATTTCTGGCCCCTCAGAATTGCTTCTACCCTATGGGAAGAACCTGCCGCGGGAAGATTTGGAGGGATGTCTTATGGATGCGGATACGGCCGTGGAACTGTTCGGCAGCCCCAGGGCGGAAGGAATGACTATCCTGGCAGAAGGGAAAAAAAGAGTGATACGGGGAGTCTTTTCCTCTCCCAAACGTTTGATTATTGTCCAGGGAGTTGGAAGCGGGCAGGAAGGGTTTCGCCGAATTACATTGCAGCGTATGTGGCGGCAGCCCATAAAAGCTTTGGGGGAAGAATTTTTGATGCGTCATGGCCTGAACGGCTCTCTGCTGCGATGGGATTTGGTAGGGGGACTTTCCTGGATACAGGAGCTGATTCCGGGAAAATGGTCTGACTTTTCAGGCTGGATAAAAAACCTCCAGGAGAAATCCAAAGAACTGGAGCTAATTGCCAGGACGGAAAAAGGGACTCTGGAGCTGGAGTATTTGAGACTGGAAAAAAAAGGGGTTCTTTGTCTGATTTTAGGAGGAATCCTGGTTTGGGGGGAGGCTTTTGCTTTGCTTGGAAGTATTTCAACTAAAAAATTTTTGCAAACAATGTATTGACTCCTACCTTACGTTATAGTTTAAGATAATATTATGGGAGGAGGAGAGAAGCATGAGAACGGTACATGAAGTGAGCAAGCTGACAGGAGTGAGTATACGCACTTTGCAATATTACGACAAGATCGGACTGCTGCCCCCAGCAGACTATTCCGCATCCGGTTACCGGCTGTATGACGATACGGCTTTGGAAAAGCTTCAGCAGATTTTATTGTTCCGTGAATTGGAATTTTCTTTAAAAGAAATCAAACAAATTCTGGATGCCCCTGACTTTGACCGAAACCGGGCATTGGAGCAGCAGATTGAACTGTTGACCCTCAAACGGGAGCATCTGGATCATTTGATTACCTTCGCCCGTGGAATTCAGATGATAGGAGTGAAGACATTGGATTTTTCAGCATTTGATACAAGTAAAATGGATGAATATGCGCGGCAGGCCAAAGCAACCTGGGGGAATACCCCGGAGTATAAGGAATTTCAAAAACGTGCCGGGAAGTGGACCAAGGAACAGGAGCAGGACATAGAGCAGGAATTTATGAAGTTGTTTCGAGAATTTGGAGACATGCGGTCATACGATCCGGCCTCTTTAAAGGTGCAAAATCAGGTTCAAAGGCTGCAGGAGTATATCGAAGTGCATTTTTATCCTTGCAGCATGGAAATATTGGCGGGCCTGGGGCAGATGTATGCCGGAGGCGGAGCCATGACGGAGCAGATTGACCGGGTAGGAGGAGCTGGAACCGGAGAATTTGCAGGAGAGGCGATCCAGATTTATGTGAAGGAGAGTCAGAGCCGATAAAAATAATTGCCGGTTGTAAATGAGTGTTTAAGCATGTTACAATAGCTTCAGAAGGAGAGAAAGAAGCAAATGAAGAAATATGTGGAAACATTTTTACTTGCAGCCGGGGCCGGAATTGCCATTGCAATAGGCGGAACGGTTTACTTATCCATGGAAAACCGGATTCTGGGGGCGTTGTTGTTTACCGTGGGATTATATTTGATTGTTACCAGCGGCCTGAATCTCTATACAGGGAAAATTGGGTATCTCCCGGAGCAGGGCAGGGGATATCTTCCCTTTTTGCTGGTGGTTTGGCTGGGAAATCTGGCTGGAACGTTTCTTGGGGCCAAAGCTCTGCTATGTACCAGAATCGGAAATATCGCAGAAGATGCCCGGGGTATTTGCCAGGGGAAAATGTCTGACAGCCCCGGAAGCATGTTTTTACTGGGGATATTTTGCGGGATTCTTATGTATGGCGCAGTGGATGGGTATAAAAAAACGAAGAATCCTCTGATTTTATTTTTATGCGTGGGAGTGTTCATCTTGTCTGGATTTGAACATTGCGTTGCCAATATGTTTTACTTTTCCCTGGCTCATGCATGGTCTCCCAAGGCGTTTTTATATTTGGTGATTGTGACTTTGGGCAACAGTGCGGGAGGCGTGCTTCTTCCCCTGCTTCATATAGGAGATTTTTGGAAAAAAGGAGAAAAGTGAAATGAATAAGCCTAAGATTAGGAACCCCATTTTGCCGGGATTCTATCCGGATCCTTCGATTTGCCGGGTGGGAGAGGATTTTTATATGGTCTGCTCCAGTTTTGAACTATATCCGGGAATTCCTGTATTTCATAGCAAGGATTTGGCAAACTGGGAACAATTAGGATATGCGATGCACCGGGAAAATGGATTTCATGTGGAGGCTAATATTTATGCCGGAGGAGTGATGGCCCCTACGATTCGCTATCATAAAGGCACGTTTTATATCATAAACGCCAATTTTTGCGATCAGGGCAATTTTATTGTTACCGCAACAGATCCGGCCGGGCCTTGGTCGAAGCCTTTTTGGCTGACAGACGTTCCGGGAATTGACGCGTCGTTATTTTTTGACGAGGATGGAAAGGCTTATGTGATTGGAACCGGGGATGTGGTAAAACGGGCGGACGGCGCCATGGAGCGAGGCATCTGGATTTGTGAATTTGACGTTGAGAAAATGAAGACAGTAGGAGAGCCTGCTGCCATTTGGGATTCGGCTCTGCGCCATGCCGCCTCCCCGGAAGCTCCCCATATTTATAAGGTAGGGGAGTATTATTATCTGGTGATTGCAGAGGGTGGCACGGAGCATTACCATGCGGTCACAGTGGCCAGGAGTAAGGAGCTGAAGGGCTGGTATGAGGGGAATCCGGCCAATCCGGTTATGACCCATCGGCAGTTTGGGTTTACCTATCCCATTGCCAATGCGGGTCACGCGGATTTGGTGGAGACTTCTGCCGGGGAATGGTATGCAGTGCTTTTGGCCTCCAGGACAATCGAAGGGATTCATAAGAACCTGGGCAGGGAGACTTATATTTGTCCCGTTGTCTGGGAGCGGGGATGGCCGGTATTTAGCCCTGAAAGCGGGAAAATTGACTGGGAATATCCGGCTGCCAGGGATCTTACCTGGACGGAATATGAACCGGAGCCAGAATGGGATGGATTTGATATAAAAAGGCTTGCGCTTTACTGGAGCTTCTGGGGTACGCCTTATGAGGATTTTTATCGTATCTCGGACAGCAGCCTGAAGCTGAGATGCCTGAGGCGCTCTTTGTCTGCGCCCCTGTTGCCCTTAAGCATGGAATCGGAAAAAATATACGATAATTGCGTGAGTTTTTTGGGCAGAAGGCAGCGTCATGTGGACTTTAAAGCGGCTTTACAGATGCGTTTTTTGCCAGAAGGAAAGGAAAGCGCCGGCTTGGCCGTACTCCAGGCAAGTAATCATCAATTCCGTCTGGAACGGGTGCAGGAGAAAGGCGTACAGCTGCTTCGGCTGGTACTTGTGACGGCGGATTTTGAAATTCCCCCCTATTTGCCAGGCTTTACCAGCGTAACTCATGAGACGGTGCTGGCTCAAACGCCCTGGGCGGAGGAGGAAGTGGTGTTAAAGCTTTGTGCCCGAGGGCAGGATTATGGATTTTATTATGGGAAGAACATGGAAGCGTTAGTTCCCTTGTACGAACATGGAGACGCAAAGCGGATCAATCCAGAAAAAGTAGGCGGAATGGTAGGCACATTGCTTGGAATGTTTGCCAGTGGTAATGGGACAGAGAGCGGGAATGAGGCGTCTTTTGACTGGTTTTTGTATCAGGAAATGAAGCAGCGGTAAAGGAAGGAGCGCCGGATGGCACGTACAGTTGGGATAGGAGTGATGAGGTAACGCTTTTAGCCCGTCCCCGGCGTTTTGGAAAAACACTGGCGGTAAGTATGATAGAACATTTCTTTTCTATACGGTATGCCAAGGAAAGCAGTTTGTTTGAAGGCCTTTCGGTGTGGAACGAGGACTCCTATCGTGCACTCCAGGGAAGCTATCCGGTAATCAGTCTGTCCTTTGCCAATGTAAAAGAACAGACCTATAAAGGGGCAAAACGAAAAATATGCCAGCTGCTGGTGAACCTGTATGTGGAGAACCATTTTTTGCTGGAAAGCGGCGTTTTGGAGGAGAAGGACAAAGATTTTTTTCATCGGGTGGATGTAGACATGGAGGCAGGGGATGCAGCTATGGCTATTTATCAGCTTTCCAGCTATTTATATCGCTACTATGGAAAAAAAGTAATTCTTCTTTTGGATGAATACGATACTCCCATGCAAGAAGCCTATATAAATGGGTATTGGGAGGAATTTGCAGGATTTATCAGGAGCTTGTTTCATGCTTCTTTTAAAACGAATCCATGGCTGGAGCGGGGGTTGATGACAGGAATTACCAGGGTTAGTAAGGAATCCGTATTTTCTGATTTAAATAATTTAGAGGTAGTGGCTACAACGTCACAGAAATATGCAGGATGTTTTGGATTTACGGAGAAAGAAGTATTTGCAGCAATGGATGAATTCGGGCTTGCCAATAAGGAAGAGGTAAGATTTTGGTACGATGGTTTTGCATTCGGGGACTTACAGGATATCTATAATCCTTGGTCTATTTTGAATTACTTGGATAAAAAGAAATTTGCCGCCTATTGGGCAAATACCAGCGGTAACAGCCTGGTGGGGAAATTGCTGCGGGAAGGAAGCAAGGATATGAAACTTGCTTTTGAAAAACTGCTGATGGGAGGGCGGCTGAGGGCCCCAGTAGATGAACAGATTGTTTACGATCAGCTTGATCAGGAGGAAGAGGCGGTATGGAGTTTGCTTTTGGCTATCGGGTATTTGAAGGTGGTTGCATGTCAGGAATTTAGCGATAGATGGGATATGATTCTTCCGGAGTATGAATTAGAATTGACCAACTTTGAGGTGAAGGTGATGTTCCGGGGAATGGTTCGAAGTTGGTTTGGTAAAACGGCGTCCGATTATAATGGTTTTGTCCAGGCTTTGTTGCAGGGGGATTTGGATGCCATGAATGGATATATCAACCGAGTTTCCCAAAAAACATTTAGCTTCTTTGATACAGGAAGTGCATCCGGAGAAAGCGCTGAACCGGAGCGTTTTTATCATGGGTTTGTATTGGGACTGATTGTAGAACTGCAGAATCGGTATGAAATTACCTCAAACCGGGAAAGCGGTTTTGGGCGTTATGACGTAATGTTAAGGCCCCGGGAATTAAAGGAGGATGCAATTATTATGGAATTTAAAGTGCATAATCCAAAACGGGAAGAAAATCTTGAAAAAACGGTGGAAAAAGCATTGATTCAAATTGAGGAAAAACAGTATGAAGCCTCCCTTGTGGAAGCAGGTATTCCCAAAGAACGGATTCGGAAATATGGATTTGCTTTTGAAGGGAAAAACGTGTTCATTGGGCAGGGATGATTCGTTGGAGCCTAGCTCGGCGGCTCAATTATAAAATTACGTTGCTGGAATAGACGGTTTTTTCCGAAAAAGGAGTTATTTCTCATAAACGCCTTCATGCTCCAGAAGCCAACGCTTTTTTTCGATGCCTCCGGCGTATCCGGTAAGGCTTCCATTCGTCCCGATGACTCGGTGACAGGGGATGATAATGGAAATGGGATTGTGTCCCACGGCGCCGCCCACAGCCTGGGGAGACATATGAGAAAGAGCGTTTTGTGTTGCAAGCTCCTGGGCGATTGCTTTGTAAGTGGTAGTTTCCCCATAGGGAATTTGACATAGGATATCCCATACCTTTTGGCGGAATTCGCTGCCAAAGGGAGCTAAGGGCAGTTGGGTGCAGCAGGGACGTTCCCCTGCAAAATAGCGGTTAAGCCATTCTTTGGTAAGCATAAGAATTTTGGAATCCTCTTTGGATTCCATTTTTTCTTGTATGGAAGACAGATAGTATTTTTGACCCTCTATCCAAAGTCCGCATAAGGCGTGATTTTTTTCGGCTAAGAACAGAGTTCCTATGGGGGATGGATAAGCTGCGGTATAAATCATAAGAAAGAACTCCTTTACAGAAACATTTTTCATTTTCTTAACACATGTACTTCATTTCCGAGCCTGGCAAAACTGCAGCGGCGTCATATGTTCATGCTTTTTAAATACGGCGCAGAAGTAGCTGGGCGTATCAAAGCCACAGAGCCGGGAAATTTCCCCGATGGTTTTATCCGGGCATTTCAGCAGCAGTGTTTTGGCCTCCGAGAGGCGGATTTGGGTGAGATATTCCAAAACCGTGCTGTCGGTGGCTTTTTTAAAAAGCTGACAGAAATATTCTCGGGACAGACGCACCTGGGAGGCAATTTCTGAAAGCCCAATAGGTTCTCCATAATGCTTTTGCATATAGCGGATAGCCGTGTGAACCCGGTCGTCTTCCAAGGAGGACAGAGAGGAGTGAGAGTGTCTGGCATCTGCAGCAAGCTCCAGTAAAAGGCGGTAGAGGAGCTTGCTGATTTCCGGTGCGCTGCGTGTTTCATTTTCCAGATAGAGTTGAAAAATTTCCTGCTCCAAATTTAAGATATGCTCCGGGTTGGATAAATGATAGACTCCCGGATGTGTAAATTCCAAAAGCTCCATCAGGGGCCCAAGAAGGGGGCCTCCAATACAGAGAAAGCTGGTATACCAGACTTTTGTCAGACCGTAGTAAGTATGAGGACATTGGGCTGGCAGCAGGATACCGGAGCCCTCTTCTACCGGATAGGAGCTTTCCGCCAGCAGCAGGACGCCTCGTCCCTTGATACACTGGATCCATTGCCAGAACTCCATGCCCGGACGGTCCACATGTTCCTGGAGATGGTACAAGCCCAACCCGTCCAGAGCCAAAGGGAGGCTTGGATATTTCCTGGAATGTCCGGTGAAGGTCAAAGGTTCCTGGACAGAGGAGATATGAGGAGATGTATGCATGGCAGATCCTCCTTAAAATTTTAATATAAACATTAAAAACTTGTGATTTACCAAGAAAAAAGAAATTGATATGATATTACTATATCAATATAACGGAAAAAAAGCAAGGAGGATACAGTATGAAAATAAAACAGCTGCCAGAGGTAAAAATGTTTCAGGGATATCACACACTTTTTGTAGAAGGAGAGCCTTATGTAATCCTAGGGGGAGAAATTCACAATTCTGCTGCGTCCGGGGAAGCGTACATGGAAGAGGAAGTCTGGCCTTATCTAAGGGATCTTGAAATCAACACAGTAGTGGCTCCGGTATATTGGGAATGCATCGAACCGGAATTAGGGGCGTTTGATTTTTCCACCGTGGACTATTTGCTGGAGCAGGCCCTGAGGGAAAACGTCAGACTGGTGCTTCTGTGGTTTGGATTATGGAAAAATGCGGAGTCCATGTATGTTCCCATTTGGATGAAGCGGGACAGAAAGAAGTATTTTCATTGCAAAAAAGAAAAGGGAGGAGAGATTCCAACCATATCTCCTTTTTGCAAAGAAGCCGTGGAGCGGGACCGAGAGGCATTTGCCCGTTTGATGGCTTATCTGAAGGAACAAGACAGCAGCCAAAGGGTAATTATGGTTCAGGTAGAAAATGAGATTGGGTTGCTGGGCTCTGAGAGGGATTATAGCCCCACAGCCCAGGAAGTCTTTTCGGCGGAAATGCCAAAGGAGGTGAGGGAGGAATTTAACTTGTCGGGTACTTGGCAAGGAGCCTTTGGAGAAGATGCAGGAGAATATTTTATGGCCTGGGCATTTGCAAAGGCAGTGGAAGAAATTGCTGAAGCCGGCAAGAAGGAGTATCCTCTGCCCATGTATACCAATGCCTGGCTGGAGCAGTTTCCTTGGCGGGCGGGTATATATCCAAGCGGCGGTCCTGTTCGAAAAATGTTTCGAATGTGGAAATTCATGGCGCCGTCTTTGTTTACATTGGCGCCGGATATTTATGTTCCTATGGTGCCAGAGACAATGGATATGTATACAAAACAGAATAATCCCCTGTTTGTTCCAGAGGTGCGTAAGGATGCTGCTTGTGCCGTTAATGCTTTGTATGCAGTATTTGGATGTCATGGCATTGGATTCTCACCTTTCGGAATTGAAGAGCTTTCCATGGAACCGGAAAAAATAGACCGGATTCCGCCGGAAGTCATGGCCGCTTTGAATATTGATCCGGCTGCCTTTGAAGTAGAGGGGTCGGCAGAGTATTTAAAACGAAGCTACGAGTTGATTACAAAGCTGCTTCCCTTGTACTACCGTCTTCGTCCCGCCGGGGACGTCTACGCTTTTATACGGAAAGATCCCAGAGAACAGGGAACCGTGGTGCGGGCCAGAGGATATGATGTTCAGTTTGACTATAAAAGAAAGGAACCGGGAAAGCCGGAGGCAGGCGGCGTTATATTCCAGTTAGAGGACCATGTATTTTTAATTGCCGGGACTATGTGCAGCATTACATTTCACAGTAAAATGGGAAGCGGGAAAACGGCGGAGCTGATTCGTCTGGAAGAAGGAGCGTGGGAGAGTGACGGTTTTAGACCAAGGCGCATATTAAACGGGGACGAGAAGATGTTTGTATCATGCAAAGATTATATCGTATTGTATCGCGCAGAATTATTGACTGTGTAAATATGAGAAAGGAGAACGTTATGGCAAAGTTTACATTAAGGGAAGAGCAGGCCCTTAAAGTAGAGGAATTGTTAAAGAAAATGACAGTGGCTGAGAAGGTAGGGCAGCTTCATCAGCTTTCCCCTTCTATTGTGGGGGGATTTGACGTATCTTTTGAAGAGCTGATTGAAATGCTGACGGAGGGCCGCATTACCAATGAAGAGTTTGGGCAAATGATGGAGGGAGCAGAACGGGATTTTCATGAAGAGGAAATTCGAGAAGGAAGGATTGGCTCTTTTTTACTGGATGACCCTGAAAAAGCAAACGAGCTTCAGCGAATTGCTGTGGAAGAGAGCCGCCTGGGGATTCCGCTGTTGATTGGATTTGATGTGATTCATGGGTTTCAGACGGTTTTTCCCATTCCTCTGGGGGAAGCGTGTACCTGGAATCAAGAGCTGTTTGAAGCTTCTGCTTCCATTGCGGCAAAGGAAGCCAGTTCTCATAACATACGCTGGACGTTTGCTCCTATGGTGGATATTGCTCGTGATGCCCGCTGGGGCAGAATCAGTGAATCCCCTGGGGAGGATCCGTATTTGGCCGGCGTTTATTCCAGAGCCAAGGTGCGGGGCTTCCAGGGAAAAGAACCGGGAGGGCAAGAGCATATCGCTGCCTGTCTCAAACACTTTGCCGCTTATGGAGCGGTGGAATCAGGGCAGGATTATAACACGGTATCCATGGCTCATTCCATGCTTCATAACGGATACCTGCCCCCTGTCAAAGCGGCGGTGGAGGAGGGAGCTATGACGGTGATGGCGGCCTTCAACGATTACAACGGCGTACCCTGTACGGTGAATCCATACCTGTTGCGGAAGGTTTTAAAGAAAGATTACGGGTTTGAAGGATTTGTGGTAAGCGACGCTACGGCCATTAAAGAATGTGTGGCTCACGGAATTGCCGCTGATTTGGCGGATGCGTCCAAAAAGGCAATCGAGGCAGGAATGGATATGGATATGAATTCCCATGCCTACCACAACCATCTGGAGACCCAGGTGGAAGACAAAACGGTTTCCATAGAGACCCTCAATGAAGCGGTGCGGCGTGTGCTTTCCGTAAAAATGGCTTTGGGACTGTTTGAGCGTCCTTACGTATCAGAAGAAGAGATGAAACGGTATGAAGAATTGCCAAAAGAGCATAAAGAAGCGGCGTTGGAGACGGCAAAGCGTTCGATTGTTCTCTTAAAAAATGAACAGGTTCTTCCATTAAGAAAAGACCAGAAAATCGCCCTGGTGGGAGAATTGGCGGATATGCCGATGGAAGTGTTGGGAGCATGGTCCCTGGGGGGACGTGAAAAGGATTGTGTATCCATTTATCAGGGATTAAAGGATGCAGGGGCGTCTGTTACATATCAAACATGTTGTGGGCCAGAATCTGATTTTTGTAAGGAAGCTCTTATGGAGGCCGCAGAAGACGCGGATGTGATCGTAGCAGTAGTGGGAGAGACTTCTGCTATGAGCGGGGAAGCTGCGTCCCGGTCGGATCTTACACTGCCGGGGCAGCAGCAGGAGCTTTTGAAGGAAGCTTTGGCTACTGGGAAGCCGGTCGTAGCTGTTTTGATGAACGGTCGTCCCTTGGCGCTGGCCTGGGAGCAGGAACATGTGCCCGCCATTTTGGAATGCTGGCAGTTGGGCATTGAGATGGGTCATGCTGTGGCGGACGTACTGTTTGGCGCGTACAATCCCAGCGGCAAGCTATCCTGTACCTTCCCGGCGGTTACAGGACAGTGCCCCCGTTATTATAATCACCCCAGTACCGGGCGTCCGGCAGGAAAAAGCAAATTTACCTCCCGGTATCTGGATGCTCCTTTGGCGCCCCTGTATCCCTTCGGCTATGGGTTAAGCTATACAGAGTACCGCTATGAGGGTTTCCAGTTAAAAGAAACAGAAACCGCTGTTTTGGCTCAGGTTACGGTACGCAATGAGGGAAGCTATGGCGGAGAAGAGACGGTGCAGCTGTATGTTCGGGATGTAACAGGTTCTCTGGTGCGCCCGGTAAAAGAACTGAAAGGGTTTCAAAAGGTGCGGCTATCTCCCGGAGAGGCAAAGAAAGTATTGCTGTCGGTGGAGAAGAAGGATCTGGGATTTTATAATGATGAAATGGAATATTTGCTGGAAGACGGTGAGTTTATCTTCTACGTGGGCGGAAATTCCAGAGACTGTATGGAACAGGAGATCAGCCTTAAGTTTTAATTTCCTTTCTTTACGTTAAATATAAATCCTCCGCCAGCTCCATCAATCTCCAGGAATCCTTAATGACATATCCCTTGGGGTATTTTTCCAGGATTCCCTGAGAGACAAATTCTTTCATAACCCGCAGCAGATGACGGTAGCTGGTGCCTAAAAGCTCGGAAAGCTGGGTCAGGTTCTCGCAGAAATAATTGTTTTCACTCACTTGGTAGATATAACTGGCCAGCCTGCTTTCCAGGGGATAGAGAAGATTGATAGAATTATTCCTGCTGACTCTGGTGAGTTTGTCTGCCAGAGAGCGGGAAAGGAACTGAAGAAAAAGATTGTCCTCCAAAAGCCGTTTGCGAATGGAGGTAATGCGCAAGGCAATGCAGATGCAGGGTTCCACAGCCGTAATGGTGGTGGTGGAAGTATCGATTTCATGGAATTCCAAGTCTCCCAGAAGCTGGAAAGAGGTATAGAAGCAGACAAGGAGAGATCTGCCGTTGCTCATGTCGCAGCACACCTTGATTTTTCCGGTTATAAAAAAAAGCAGATACTGCCGTTGGCCTTGCTTTTGATAGATAATCTCATGCTTGGCAAACCGCACCAGATGGAAATAGGGCTTGTATTCCTCATAATAGCGAAAACGGCCGGGGAGATTATATTGGAGCATCAGCCGGTTCAGCCGTTTTTCATTTTGAATAATTTCCATGTTGCACCTCATAAAATATGGTTGCTTTTTACCTTAAGTAAACAAATATAAAATATTACTTTCAGTATGACATATGTCATGGTTTTGGTCAAGGATGCTGTGATAAAATATAGAAAGAAAAGACAGGACGAAGATGGAATAAAATAAAAAAGGAGAGGATAGAAATGAAAAACTACGAAGCGCAGATTTGTGTCATCGCGGCTGGTCCCACAGGGCTGTCTGCGGCAGTGCAGGCGGCGGAGGACGGCGCCAGCGTCATTGTATTGGAGAAAGCGGCAGCAGTAGGCGGAGCCGCCAATATGGGCATGGGGCCTCTGGGGATCGGCACCAAATATCAGAAGGCTCAGATGATAGACATTTCTGTGGAAAAAGCCTTTAACATGTTTATGGAGTATACCCACTATCAGGTAGACGCGAGATTGGTAAAGCGCTATTTTGAACAGTCCGGTGAGACCATTGAATGGTTAGAGGATATGGGCGTGGAATTTGAAGGCGCATATCGCTATTTCCCCCAGTCAGAAGCAACCTGGCATATTGTAAAGACAGACAAGGGTATCGGCCCGAGAGCGGCTTCCTTTATGAATAAGGCTCTCTATGAAAAAGCGTTGGAGCTGGGAGTTACCTTCCTTCTGGAAACGCCTGCAACTAAGATTTTAAAAGACGAAGAGGGCTGCGTATGCGGCGTTATGGGAGTCGATAAGAGCGGCGAAGAAATAAAGGTGGACTGCAAGGCTGCAATCATCTGTACTGGCGGAGCAGGCTGCAATCCGGAGATGATTAAGGAAGAAACAGGATTTACCTTCGGTAAGGATATGTTTAACTTTGCCATTCCGGGGATTGTGGGAGACGGCCTTCGGATGGCTTGGGAAGCAGGAGCGGACCATGTGCCGGTTCGTATCGAGATGGCGGCAAATATTGAAGGGATTGACGATCTGCCCCAGTGCATCCCTAATGTATTTATCCAGCCCAACCTGTTGGTAAATCAGTTCGGTAAGCGGGTGATGAACGAGGAGTATATGCAGAATGCCACCTATCTTTCCAATGTGGTATCCAATCAGAAAGACCGGGTATGTTATAGTATTGTAGACACTTCCATTGTGAAGAATTATATTCGAAATGGTGTAGATGTGGTAAGTATGGTTCGTACAGAGACAGACGTATCCGACTTCTATGACGGAGTAAAAATGGCTCAGGAGAATGGAAACGATTCCTTCTACATAGCAGATACTGTTGAAGAGCTGGCTGAGATGATGGGAATTGATCCCGAGACACTGGCAGATACCATAGATGAATATAACGATTTCTGCGACAGCGTGGATGAAGAATTCTTCAAGCAGAAGAAGTATTTGAAGGCGGTTCACAAAGGACCCTTCTATGCCACCAGAGTACGAGCAGGTGGATACGGCACCGTAGGCGGCGTCCGCATCAATGAGAACTGTGAAGCCTGCGGAGCAGATTTTATGCCGATTCCCGGATTATACTGCGCGGGAGCAGATTCCTGTAATATCTATAACGACAGCTATATGTTCCTGCTGCCCGGCAATTCCATGGGATACGCAGTGAATACCGGACGTATTGCCGGAATGGAAGCTGCAGAGTTTGTGGAAGAATAAAAAAAGAATGAATGACAGCCCTGTAGAAACGGTGTTTGGTTTCTGCAGGGCTATTATATTTTTTACAAGAAATACCACGGTCAACTAAGAAAGTCGAAAAATTTATATTAATTTATACACGCTGCTTGTTAGCCTCCAGTTATTTTATTTGCACACTCAAACTTTTTCCCAGTGATTCAGCTATTTTCGAAAGAAAATCTAAACTTGGATTATAATTGCCGCTTTCCAGTCGTGAAATATTGCTCTTTTGTGTGCCTATTCTTTTGGCAAGTTCAGATTGAGTTATATTCTGTTCTTTTCTGATCTTTATGATTTGCTCAATAGCCTCATACCGGGGTTTTAATTTCTCATATTCTGTCTTGAAATCGTTGTCTTTTAGCATATCGTCTTTTATTTTTTCAAAAGATATCCCTGGGTTAGTCATGCTTTAGTCCTCCTCTTATAATCTTCCATGTATTTTCTTGCTTTTTTAATCTCATTTTCAGATGTTTTCACAGTCTTTTTTATAAAGCCGTGCAGTAACACAAATTTATTGTTATAATATGTAAAGTAAAATATTCTAGCAATGTCGTTTGAAAATTTTATTCGTAACTCAAACAAACCTTTATTCTCTTTACCCTTTATTGGCTTGACATATGGTTCTTTTAATTCATTTCCCAGCTTTTTTAATAATTCAATATCCCTAAATGCTTTGGCTCTTAGCTTGGGGGCGAGCGTATATAAAAAGTCTCGCACTGGAACTTTGCCATTTTCCTTCATGTAAAAGTCTAATTCAAAAATTTTAATCCCATCTCCTTTTCTTACCACAAGTTATCATATAAGATAACTTCTGTCAAGGTGATAAAGTAAAAATTGAAAAACAAAACAGCTTCTTGAAATTTCCTTATGCAAAACGTATAATATTTTCATAAGTCGAAGGAGGATGATGTAATGAAATACATAGTTTTGGGCGGCGTTGCAGCAGGAACCAAAGCAGCCGCCAAATTAAAACGTTGTGACAGGGAGGCGGAAGTAAAAGTATTCACAAAAAGCACAGATATTTCCTATGCTGGATGCGGGCTTCCTTACTATATTGGGGGAGATATCGGCACCAGAGAGGAATTGATTGTGAATTCTCCGGCAAAGTACGCCGGACTTACAGGCGTTTGGGTGAATACAGGCTGCGAAGCCATTAAGGTTGACAGCAAAGAAAAGCAGGTAACGATCCGGCCTATGACGGGGGAAACATTTACGGAAACCTACGATAAGCTGATTATTGCCACAGGAGCCGCGCCTTTTGTGCCTCCGGTGGAAGGAAAGGATTTGCCGGGCGTATTTTGTGTCCGTACGCCGGACGATGCAGTAGCGGTGCGGGATTACATAGAGAAAGAGCATTGCCGCAGGGCCGTTGTATGCGGCGCTGGATTTATCGGTCTTGAGGTGGCGGAAAACCTGATGGCCCAAGGGCTGGAAGTGACTGTGATTGACGCGGCTTCCCAGATTATGCCAAACGCGTTTGACGAAGAGATGGCCTACTATGCAAAGCGTCAAATCAAAGCGGCTGGAATGCGGGTGCTTACTTCGGTAAGCCTGACCGGAATTACGGGCACACAGTGTGCAGAAGGGGTCATGACAGACAATGGCAGCATTCCTGCGGATTTGGTAATTCTGGCAATCGGAGTGCGTCCCTGTACGGAATTTTTGACAGACAGCGGCCTTGAAATGTTTCGGGGAACGATTATCGTAGATGAGAAGCTTAAGACGAACCTTCCGGATATTTACGCAGTAGGAGATTGCGCGGTAGTAAAACATGCCTTGACAGGGGCAGCCCAATGGTCCGCTATGGGATCCACGGCTAATTTGGCGGCAAGAGCTATGGCCAAGGGCATGTATGGACTGGGGAATGGTTATGGAGGATGCCTTGGAACAGGCGTTGTGCGTATTCTTCCCACACTAAATGGCGGCAGGACAGGGCTTACGGAAGAACAGGCCAAGGCGGCAGGCTTTGATGCGGCCTCCGTTGTCTGTGTCTTGGACGACAAGGCTCATTATTATCCGGGGGCGTCTTCCTTTATCGTTAAACTGACGGCAGAAAAAGAAAGCCGCAGACTTTTGGGGATTCAGGTACTGGGTGCCGGTGCAGTAGATAAAATGGTGGATATTGCAGTTACCGGAATTTCCAGAGAAATGAAGCTGGATGATTTTGATACGCTGGATTTTGCCTATGCGCCTCCTTTTTCCACGGCGATTCATCCCTTTGTGACAGCCTGTTACATTCTGGAGAACAAATTAGACGGAGTGTTAGAGAGCATGAGTCCGGCAGAATATAAGAAGGGAGCTGCCGAGGGATATACGGTGCTTGACGTGCAGCCGGCTCCTGCTATTCCCAATGCCCGCTGGATAGAATTAGCGTCCGTGACGGAGCCCATAGAAGGCTTGGAAAAATCAGCCAAGCTGCTCTTGGTGTGTGCAAAAGGCAAGCGGGGATATTTCCTGCAGAACCGTTTGAAGGCCCTTGGTTATACCAATACCCTTGTTCTGGAGGGAGGAGTTACCTTTAATGAAGTAAAGGTTCCAAGAGACGGTAAAAAGCTTTCTCCAGAAGAAATCAAACGGGTGAAAGGACTTGGGTGCCTTCAGGATAAACGGTACGACGATATTTTTAACGTGAGAGTCATCACCAGAAACGGTAAAATTACGGCAGAAGAGCAGATCAAGATTGCAGAGGCGGCGGCAAAATTCGGCTCCGGGGAGGTCACTATGACCACAAGACTTACCCTGGAGATTCAGGGAGTTCCTTATGACAAGATTGAGGAGCTGCGTGAATTTTTGGAAGAAGTGGGTCTTGAAACCGGAGGCACAGGCTCTAAAGTACGTCCGGTGGTGTCTTGTAAAGGAACCACCTGCCAATATGGACTCATTGACACCTTCGATTTGTCTAAGAAGCTGCATGACATTTATTATACAGGGTATCATGATGTGGCCCTGCCCCACAAGTTCAAAATTGCTGTGGGAGGCTGTCCCAACAACTGTGTGAAACCGGATCTCAATGACCTTGGCATCATTGGCCAGCGCGTACCGGAAATTGATCTGTCCAAATGCCGGGGCTGTAAAGTATGTCAGGTGGAGAACGCTTGTCCCATTCATGTGGCTCAGATGGAGGATGGCAAGATCCGGATACCGGAGGAGAATTGTAATCATTGCGGCCGTTGCATTTCCAAATGTCCCTTTGGGGCCGTAAATGAGTCCGGGGTAGGTTATAAGGTCTATATCGGAGGCCGTTGGGGCAAGAAAGTGGCAGGAGGCCGTCCGCTGGATAAGATTTTTACCTCAGAAGAGGAAGTTGTGGATTTGGTAGAACGCGCCGTCTTATTCTTCCGGGATGAAGGTCAGTCAGGAGAACGCTTTGCAGATACCATTGCCAGACTGGGATTCGATTACGTCCAGGATAAATTGCTTAACAGTAAGATTGACAAGAGTAAAATTTTGGAGAAAACCGTAGTTGGCGGAGCCACCTGCTGATGATACGGATTTTAACCCTGATAGAAAATACCTCCGGGAACCCCCAATATGTTTGCGAGCATGGACTGTCCGTCTATATTGAGACTGGAAAACACAGAATTCTTGCAGACACGGGGGCTTCCCCCGGTTTTCTGGAAAACGCCTGCAGCTTGGGCGTGGATTTGGAAAAAATAGATACGGTAGTTTTAAGTCATGGACATTACGACCATTCCGGGGGAATTTTAGCGTTTTCTGAAATAAATGCTCATGCTAGGATTTATATGCAGCAAACGGCCGGAGGGGATTATTACCATGGCGATAAGTATATTGGAGTGGATAAGAAAATTTTAGAGTTGCCCCAGGCGGTATTTTTAAATGGGGATACCGAAATAGACGAAGAGCTTTTTTTATTTTCTAACGTTACAGGAAGAAGATGTTATCCTCAGAGTAATTTGGCGTTGTCCAAGATAGAGAATGGGAAGCAGGTGCAGGAAGATTTTGCCCATGAACAATACCTGGTAATTCGTGAGGATGAGAAGCATATCTTGATATCCGGGTGCGCTCATAATGGAATATTAAATATACTTGATCGTTACCAGGAATTATTTCAAACCGTGCCGGACGTTGTGATTAGCGGATTTCATCTGATGAAACGGACAGAATATACCCTCCAGGAAAAACAAGTGATTCTGGATACGGCAAAAGAGCTGAATCAGATGAAGACAATTTTTTATACAGGTCATTGTACCGGAGGGCCGGCCATGGAGCTGATGGAATCGGTGATGGGAGATAGACTGGGCAGGCTCTATAGCGGCTGCGAGATTGTTTTATGAAGCAGATCAGATTTCTCCCAAAACTATAATAGTGTATGGAAAGTGACAGAGACAGGGAGGGGCTTAAAGAAGCCCCTCCCGTAAAAATGCCTGATACAGCCCGTCCTCTCTCAAGGGAGCCGTAGTATAATCTGCGGCTTTTTTTGCGGCCATATTCCCATTGCCCATGGCAATTCCCCGGCCGGCCATTCGAAGCATTTCCACATCATTGTCGCTGTCGCCTATGGCGATTACATCCTCAGGGGTAAAATTTCCGGCTTTCAAAATGGCCCGGATTCCTTCCCCCTTGTCCACGGTGGTTGGGGTAATTTCCCCTGCAAAATAAGGGCCGCAGGGGATACTGGTGGGGACGATATAGAAGCTGGTTCCCCACTTTTCCTTTAAAGCATCCGTAGACAGTTTCCGGCTGAAATACAGGATTTTTTCAATTTTGTAAACATCCAGAAAGGAGTCTATGAGTGTCGGGGGGACCGTGAGCTTTTGCGCTTCACGGCCCAGAGACTCCTGTATGGTCTGCCCCACCGTTTCATAGTCTTTTAGACTTTGCCGAAGCAGGTAGGCCGCCTGATAGGTATGCAGTTCCAGGACGCAGTCCTGCGCCGCCAGTTCATTGCAAAGGGTAAGGTATGTGAACTGGGTAATATACTTATGGCGGACATAGGTTCCCTGGTATGTAACATAGCTGCCAGACCCGGAAACAATCCCGTCAAAATCCATGGCGAGGATTCTGGGTTCAATATGGCAAAGGGGCCGTCCTGTACAAATGCACACCTTATGACCGTTGCTTCTTGCAGCCGCAACAGCCGTTTTTGCAGACTCTGGAATGTAGCCGTCAAAATCCCGAATGGTGCCGTCAATGTCCAGAAAAACAATTTTTTTCATAATGCTTTAATCCCAAGGATGCAGCACAACTTTGATGGCTTCCCCGGTTTTGGTCAGCTGGATTCCTTCGTTGATCTGATCCAGGGGAAGAATGTGGGTTACAAACCGTTCCGTGGGGAAGTTGGGGGAAATGGCCAGTGCAAATGCCCGTTTCGACTGATTGTAGGAAGCGCCGAAGTGTCCTTTGATCCAGATATTGTTGTAGTGGATCAGATTACAGTCTAATTCTGTCATGGAACCCTTGGGCACACCGCCGAAGAATACCACCAGTCCGCCTTTCTTCACCATATGGATACTCTGGGTCTGCGTAGCGTTTACCGGAGTTGCGGAGATCACTTTATCAGCGCCCTTGCCGCCGGTGAGCTTTTTGATTGCTTCAATGGGATCCTCATTGGAGCTGTTTACGGTAATATCTACACCGAAATCCATAGCCATATCAAGGCGTTTCTGGTTGATATCAATCATAATAACTTTTTGGGCTCCCCGGATTTTGGCTAGCTGCGCCATAAAGCAGCCAATGGGGCCGGCGCCGATGATAACCAGCGTGTCGGGATATTTTACATCAACATTTTCCAGGCAGGCAAATACAGAGGTGAGAGGCTCGCCCAGGCTGGCGGCGTCGAAGGACACGTCGTCGGGAATCTCATAGATTCCGCCTCTGCGGATTTTTTCTCCTTTTACGGCCACGTATTGAGCGAATCCGCCGGTTCCGGCCAGAGCGCTTACTTCCTTATTGGAGCAGTTTTCGCTGTGCCCGCTGATGCATTCATCACATTCCATACAATAAGTTCCTGGGAATAAGAAGAGACGGTCTCCCACCTTGTATTTCGTCTGTTCCGGGCCGATTTCATCTACAAAGCCTACGATTTCATGTCCATAGATAAAAGGATAAGCCCCTTTTCTGGAATCTGTGGTCAGGTTACGGATATCGGAGCCGCACAACCCCACAGACATGATTTTGATAATCAATCCGTCCTTGGGGCATTGGGGTTTGTCGGTTTCTTCTACGCGAATGTCGTTTGGGCCGTACATTAAGGCTGCTTTCATTTTCATATCAGGTTACCCCTTTCGTATTTGTTTTTCTGGTTCCAGTATAGGAAATCCGCCAGGGAGGTTCAAACAGAATATTTCCATTTCTTAACGGCAAAAAGCCTTTTGAGGAAATAGCCGGATTTTGCTACCATAGTTCATAATAGGTTAAAACAAAAAGAAAGGAAGGGTACATATGGGAGAGACGACATCACCCAGTTATCTGCTAGGCATGGATCTGGGAACTACCAATATAAAAGCCATTATATTAAGAGAGGACGGAACCGTGGTAGCGCAGGCTTCCCGGGGGAACAAACTGCTGCTGCCTGAGGCAAATCACGTGGAGCAGGACGCTTGCCACTGGTGGGCAAATGCCGTAGAGATTTTTAAAGAAATAACACAAAGCGCAGGGCCAGGAGTGGTGTCCTCCATAAAGGGGATCTGCATCAGCTCTCAGACGGTTACCATGCTCCCGGTGGACGCAGAAGGAAATCCTTTGCAAAACGCTATGATTTGGATGGATTCTCGCTCTGCGGGAGAGCTGCATGAAATAGAAGAGACCCTGGGCTATGAGCATTTTGTAAAAATTATCGGGGGACAGCCGGATGTGGCGTTTTTACCCAATAAGATTTTGTGGTTCAAACGCCATAAGCCGGAGCTTTTCGCGAAGACAGCCTGTGTGCTTCAGGCCAGTTCCTATTTGAACTATAAACTGACAGGGGTATTTTCCATGGACGTGGACCAGGCCTCCAGATGCCAGTGCCTGGATATTGATTCCATGAAATGGTCCCAGGAGATTGCGGAAGTTATTGGGGTAGACTTAAATAAGCTTTTGCCGGAGCCTAAGGCGGTAAATGAGATCATTGGCCATGTTACAAAAGAAGCGGCGGCGGAAACAGGACTGGCAGAAGGAATTCCTGTGGTGGCCGGGGCCAGCGACGCTATGGCGTCTATGTATGCCACCGGATTGAGTCGCTTAGGAGAAGCGGGGGAATCTTCCGGAACCACATCTTTGGTGTTTGTGGGAAGCCCTGTAAAGAGCGCTCCGGATGTGCCGGTAGTCACAAAGCCTTGCGCCGTTTCCGGAATGCCTTATGTCTTTGACGCTCCCATTAATACCAGCGGGGCAGCCATCAAATGGTACTTAGATACTTTGGGAAAAGAAGATTTCGTGAAGGCTGAGGAAGCCGGAATAAATGTTTATGAGTATTTAAACAAAGAAGCCTTAGAGGTTCCGGCAGGAAGCAATGGAGTCATGTTTTTCCCCTATCTTTTGGGAGAGCGGGCGCCCCTTTGGAACTCTCATGCCAGAGGGATGTTTATCGGCATGTCCCTAGACACCAAGCGAGAAGATCTGGTACGGGCAGTCTTTGAAGGAACGGCGTTTGCACTGCGCCATGTAATGGAGACGGTAAAAGAATCAGGGGCTGTGGCAGACTGTCTGCGGATTACCGGCGGCGGAGCCAAGAGTCTGACTTGGTCTAAGATTAAAGCTTCCATGCTGAAAATGCCGGTATACGTACTGGACGAAGGCGCCGGGGACGTGCCTTTTGGAGACGCCTTGATTGTGGGAAATGCAGTAGGAGTTTTCCCGGATTTGAACGCGGCCATTGATAAGATGATTACCGTGAAAGAAGTGATTCAGCCGGATGAAGCGTGGGCAAAGGCATACGACGCTCTGTATCCTATGTACTTAAAGATGTATCAGCATTTGGATTCGGATTTGGTGGAGCTGAAAAAAATTGTAGGCGAGTTTAAGTAGTAATATTGAGAATGGAATGAAAAGGGGCTGTCAGAAGTGATATGCTCCTTTTTTGTTAAGTTTGCCAATAGACAAACGAGAACAAATGTTCTATAATATAAAATATATTCACCGGGATAGTAAAATTTGTTGATAATTGCCATATACTGGTATATTATTAGGACAAATCTATTGAGGTGGAGGAAGAGATTATGGCAAAAAAGGTTGAATTTTATTTTATATCTTTGAATAATGATTTGGGGATTACTAATTATTCGGTCCGTGAATTTTTTGATAGCATAGAGCAAAGAATGATATTGAGTGAAGAAGATAAGACTTTTGTTCGAGAAATGAACGGTAAGCGTATAAGATTATTTCCATTTTATTATACAGCAACACATCGGCAGCTTGTAATACCTTTTGGAAAATTAAAAAATAAAAATCCTTATTGGGAAAATGAGGAACATCAGCTAGAAGAAGTGCCAATACAATTATATGATGTTAATTCTCTGGGGTATGATGATGAATATAACGTCATGATACTTACAACGAATAAAGAAGGGCCGTCTGTTAAAGATATTGAGGAGTATTTGAATACATTTCTTTCGCAGGATACAGGATTGTTTGTGAAAATCGAACCGATAATGCACAATACAGGAATTGAAGCGATTAGAAGGGCTGAAATTGTAAGAAGCATTACGTTACAACTAGATTTATGGCAGCCGTTAAATAATTTTTACATTAATGAAGTCAATAGGAATCAACCTAGAACATTGCTTTCTGCAGTAAGAGGAATCGCAGAAATAGCGAAAGATGAAGGAGATAGCAAAACATTGTCGTTGACGTTAGGATTGGGAAATGATAAAGGCAAGGGAGCATCTTTAAATTTGGAAAACTTATTATTCTTATTAGAGAGGTTAAATATTAATGAAGATTTTGTGAAAGAGATTACAGTGAGATATAAAAATGGAAAAGATCAGGTATTAGATAGAGCAAGATTAAAGCAAACTCAGATACTACTATCTTATAATTGTAGTTGTACTGGAAATCAGGTATCGCCACAAGTGTTAATAGATAACGTAAATGCGGCAGTGGAGGAGAAGGTGACAGAAATTGTGAGGGCTAAGAGGATGTATTTTGAAAACATTAGACAATGTGATATAGAGGAAATTCAAATCGTAGCGAATTGGAACAATGAGGTTGAATAGGGAATAAAATATATGATTGGAAGGAGGCGTAGTGAATTGAGAACGACTATTTCGGAGTTTTTGAAAGACTTAAGAGAAGAAATAATAATAGCTGTCATGTTTTCTATAGTATTTATTGTTATTTTCATATGCAAGTATTTTGATTTGTGGGAAGTTCCGATAGATATATTTCTCAAGTCATATCTTACGCCAGATAGATTAAATGGAGCAGCCTCTTTTTTTGCAATTACAATAGGGGTTTATATTGCTGTCATAACAATTCTCGCAACGTCAGAAATAAGCATAAGCAGGGAGCTGTTAGTTAGAAAACTAGATAGGCGGATTATCAAAGTTGCAATGGTTGGGATGAGCGAGAATCTGATGTGTGCAGGATGTGCAATTTTTATTCCGATAAATAAAATAAGCAGTCGAATGATTTTGACTTTAGTAGTACTTTCTGTTATATCTTTCATTAAATTTATTGTATTGTTATTGAGAATATTTATAGAGAACATGAATCAGATGGCAAAGGCAATAGACGAGAAAGAACGTTATGATAATGATATATTGACATATGTGGAAGAAATTTCAAAATATTGTAGAAAACATATGAATGATGAAGGCCAAGATACGCCATAATAGGTGTATTTTATTATACCCCACAAATAATAGGGGTAACCAACAAAGAGATGATTTTAAAGCAAGGGGAGGGGTTATCTGCTAGTTCCAATGTTACTTATACGGACCCTAGCATCTCAGCACCCTCCTCCGGATCCATTTCCCAAAATTCTGTTCTATCAAATACCAGGATGCGCCCGCCCCCGCAATCGTAAGAGTCAGCCCCAGCAGTTCACAGCACAATCCCTGGATTCCCCAATCCCGGATAAACAGTTCCGCAAAATTCATAGGAAACGCGTGCACCAGATAAATGGAATAACTGATATCCCCCAAAAAGGAAAAAAACCTTGGAACTGGACGCTGGTGCAGGGCGAACAGTACGCATAGAAAAAACAGCATGGACGGAATCCCCCATATCAAGATACGGGTGGGGCGGTATCCGTTTGCCAGCCACAGAAAGGCGAACAGTAAAACGGCGGAGACGGCAGCCAATACTTCCTGCCATTTCTTTTTTTCTGCTGTCATCAGGCGCTTTCCAATTTCATATGCCGCCATTCCGAAAGAAAATTCCAACAGCATAGGACTGGTTACCACAGATAAAATCGCTGATGCTTCCGTATTTATCAGCGTTCCTGCCAGAATCAGCAAGCCAAAGCATAGAGTGGTCAGCAGAGCTCGACGCTTAAGGTTTATTTTGGCGCAAATATAAAATATAAAATAGAAAAACAGTTCATAGGATAAGGACCATGCAACTCCCACAATGGGGACAATGCCGCCATTGTTAAAGTAGGGAATAAACAGAAGGGATTTGATGAAAGCTTCCCCGGAAAATGTAAAATTATGGAATAGCTGAGGAAGCACAAGCCCCAGGGCAGCAGTAAAAATGGTTACCATCCAATACAAGGGAATCACACGGATCAGGCGCTTCGCAAAGAAACGTGAGGAACCTTCTTCTGTTACATGCATCATAATAAAGCCGCTGATACAAAAAAATAAATCTACGCCGAAGCTGCCGTAGCATTTTTCTCCAATGATTTCAAAATGAGTAATTACGACGCAGATTGCCGCCAGCCCTCGCATCAGTTGAATACTGTCGAATCGTTCTTTTGTGTTCATATATGTTTAATCCTTTTCGTAGTAAGCTATCAGATCTTTTTTTGTTTTTAACTTCATCAATGCATCTACATCGTAGTAAACGTCATAAATCAAATGCAGCAAGCCCAGCAGCATGGGGGCGTCTCCCTTTTGGAAGGACGCCATTAGTATGATACGGATTTTATGAGAATTCCACACCATGCGGTGCTTTAGCGTCATAACGGACAAGCGTGTTTTCGACGCCGGGACCAGAGAGTATAGGAACAGGACGCCGGGGCGAAATGCGAAGGAGGAAGTGGCTTCTCTCCGCAGAATATCTTGTGTAAAGGCCGAATCCGTAAGATGATCCCTTATAAAATCAGAAGCCAAGGATTCAATTATGGTAAAGTAGGAGCCGCCCTCTTGGTTTTCATGCCAGCAGGCTTGCCGAAGCAGCTTCCGAAACTGAAAAGGATGAAAACCGGACAGCCGGCGAATGCGCTGGTTATGAAGGTAGGATTCCATTTGGCGGATGTCTCCGGCATGAAAAAAAGAAGAAATATACAAGGTGTCCGTGTCTGGGGCGTCTGTGATTTGCTTTCGGACAGTGGCAAGTACCAGGTCTGTTTGAGAGAAATCATAGGCGCTTTTCTGGTTTACAGGCAGCAATCCGCTTACATGAATGTAGTTTGTAAAAGCCCCCAGTACTTTTCGTTTCAGGGACCATAGTGCTGTGAGATTTAACTGGGAACAGATTACCGTTTTTAATTTGTATTCCGGATGATGAAAGTAGTAGTATTCCAGTGCTCCGGAAATGCAGTAGGCCAGGTATAAGAGCTCGGACTGGTCCACGTAATATCCCAGATATTGCTGAGCCGATTCCTGAAATAAATAAGCGAATTCAAATTCTACCATTAGATTTTCCTTGGCAATGTCTATGTTCCCCTGGGTATTCAGGCTGAGGAATGGAAGCTGGAGGCTGCGGATATATTGCAGCAGGGTAATGTAAAAATCCTCATCGTTAGAAAAATCTGTGCCGAATACCTCCTGAAGGGAATTTAAGTAATGGCGGGCCATTTCGATGGTGATAGGTCCGAAATATTGAGGCGCCGTTTGAAAATTCAGCTTGTCTGCTTCCAGAAGGTGGCCGGAAGCAATATTTTGATAGATGCTGTCCCTCTCCTCCTGGCAGAAGGCACAGTGAAGCTGCAGCTCCAAGGCGTCCATCAAGTCTTTGGCAGCGTACATGGCAGCCGTATCCTGCTTGGGAAGGGCGGGGGCTTTGGGAAGCCCGTGGCCTGCCGTAACCCGGTGGTACATAATGGCCACCGCCAGATTCAAAGAGACCAGGTTTGTGTCTTCCATCTGGATCTGATAACGCTGAAGGTGCCTGGGGATCTCCTCCATAATCAGATTCAATACGTCGCTGTCCAGAAAGTGATAGCCATAGTAGGCATTGCTTCGCCCTTCATAGTCCCAGTCCACATAGAACAGGCGGTTTAGAATGGTGCGCCGCTTCTTTTCATCTTTTTCAAATTCAATATGGTCTTTTTGATGGGACAGGCGGATATATGGCGTTGACTGAACATAGTGCATCTTTAATAAATGCAGATCGTTGTTTAAAGTGGTGTGGCTTACTGCCATCTCTTCTTCCAGGTCGAACAAGTTGATAGGAATATCAGATAAGCAGAGCTGAAAAGCCAAATAACGCACCCGGTCTTCCTTCGTGAGAAAATTGATGTCATTTTTGGCCAGCACAGGAAATGTGTCGGGATTTTCACAATAAAAAAGATATCCTTTGCTTTTTTCCGACAAGATCTGCGCTTCAAAAGGAAGAAGGCTTTGATTTAAATCCGCGATGTCGTTGCGGATGGTGCGGGGGGACACGCCAAGCTGCCTGGCAAGCTCAGCTCCAGTGATATGGGAATGGCTCCGCTGGATAAGACCTAAAAGCTTTTGCTGGCGAAGAGACAGAGATAATGTTTTCATGGAATGCTCCTGTTATGTAATCATTCAATATAACAATGGGATATTTTGTTTTTCTTTTTTAGTGTACCAGAAAATGTTTCCGCTTTAAAGAGGAAAAAGTGAATTTGAGGATCAGGGAATTTTGTATTAAGATAAAGCCAAGATAAGAAAACACAATTCATACAGGAGGTATTCATCATGAAATACGAAAATATCAGAAAAATCGTTTTGGACGCAATCCTTGAGGCCGTTGAAGACGGTTTGATTCATGGAACATCCGGAAACATTGCTTTGAGAGACGACAATGAGGATGTAGTAGCTATTACCCCCAGCGGAATTTCTTACAAAGGCATGACGGCAGACCAGATTGCTATCGTGGATATGAATGGAAAATGGCTGGACGGCCCCTTCAAGCCCTCATCTGAGGTTCCTATGCATACGGCGGCTATGCGGGCAAGAAGCGACGTTCGTGCAACAGTACATACCCACGGCATGTTTGCAACGATCGCAGCCATGTCTGATGAATTACTTCCTACCACACCGCCTCAGTGTGAATTCTATCCGGTAGGCATCGTTCCCTTCTGTATGCCGGGAACCAATGATGTGGCAGATAAAGTGGTAGAGTGTCTGGGAGAGACTGGCCGTACTGTATTGATTAAGAATCATGGTATGTTCAGCGTAGGAAAGAACATGAAAGCAGCCATGGCGGCAGCCGTTTATACCGAAGAAATGGCACAGATCGCTTACTATGCAAAGGTAGCAGGAGTATATCAGCCCATGCCCAAGGAAGCGATTGACAAGATGCTGGCATTGATCGCAGCAGATCAGGCAGTATAAGGAGAGACAACATGAGCTACAACTTTTTTGTAAAAAGCAATATTGTGTTCGGAAGAGGGGCGGTAAGCCAGCTTCCGGACATGATTAAAAGCTATGGCATGAAACATGTTATGGTAGTATATGACCAGGGCGTAAAAGCGGCCGGTATCTCTGAACAGGTAATGGAACAGGTGACGAAAGCAGGCGTTACGGTTACGGTATTTGACGGCGTAATTCCCAATCCCACCAACGAAGTAGTAGAAGAAGCGGCAGCCATTGCGAAAGAGGCAGGGGCAGACGGCTTCGTGGCAGTAGGCGGTGGCAGCAGCATTGATTTGGCAAAAGCCATTAACGTGCTGATGACAAACCCCGGTAAAATCGGAGAGTACGGCGGGATGAATATGGTAAAAAATGACTGCCTTCCCCTGATTGCAATTCCCACCACTGCCGGAACAAGCAGCGAGATTACCAATGTAAGCGCTTTGATTGATACGGAAAAAGTAATCAAATATGTAATCATTGATAATAAAATCGTGGCTTCCGATGTTATCTGCGATCCGGAATTCACAAAAACCATGCCGGCAGGCGTAACGGCCGCCACAGGAATGGACGCTATCACCCATGCGGTGGAAAGCTATATTTCCAATATGGCGACACCCCTGACTGCGTATAATTCCCTGGAAGCATTGAAGATTTTCAGGAAATATCTTCCAAGAGCCGTAAAGGACGGATCTGATATGGAAGCAAGGGAACAAATGATGCTGGGCTGCATCATCGGCGGTTTTGCATTTTCCAATGCGAACCTGGGACTGGTTCACGGCATCGCCCATACCTTAAGCGCCCACTTCGGGTTAGCCCACGGTATGGCAAATGCAACGGTGCTTCCTTATGTTATGGAATATAATGCCAAGAGCTGTCCTGAGAAAATGGTGGGCATGGCAAAAGCCATCGGCCTTCCCGTAAGCGGAAATCTGGAAGAAGTTCAATATCTTTTGTCCAAAGATTTGCTGGCTATGACAAAGGAGCTTGGCATTAAAACGTTATCTCAACAGGGCATTGAGAAGAAGGACTTTGATATGCTGGCAGAAGATGTTTTAAAAGAGCCGGTTTTAAACTTTAATCCTCGTCAGGGCGTTACCAAGGAAGATGTTTTAGAGATTTTGAATAAAGCATTTTAGAGGGAATAGATGAAGAATGCAAAAAAAGCCCGTATATTAATCACCATTGTCTGTATCTCCCTGATTCAGGGGCTGCAATATTGCGTTTCCCCGGTATTGGGAGAGATACAGACCATGTATCCAAAGGCCAGCCCTACCATGATACAGCTTCTGGTAACGGTGCCGTCTCTGCCGTCTATGGTGATGGCCGTCATTTCCGGCTGGCTGGTGGTAAAGATCAGCAAGAAAAAGTTATTGCTGGCAGGATGCTTCATTGCGGGTGTGGCAGGCGTTCTGCCTTTTTTGTCAGATAGTTTTGAAATGTTGTTTTTTTCCAGGGCCTTTTACGGCGTAGGGCTGGGAATCGCTCTTGTTATGAATACTTCCGTGGTGGCGGAATTTTTTGAAGGACAGGAGCGGGTGGCGGCTATGGGAATCCAGTCGGCGGCCATCGGCGCAAGCCTGATTCTGGTAAATGCGGCAGGAGGGTTTCTTGGGCGGATGGGATTCCAGTATTCCTGTCTGTTAAATGTGGCGGGCTTTTTATCTATGATATTGATTTTCGTATGTCTGCCGGATACCGGAAAAGTAAAACTGTCCGGTGAAAATAAGATTACCTTAAACCGGGCGGTGGTTCGCCTGTCTGTGTTTATGCTGTTGGAGACCTTGTTCGTCTCCGCTTATACCACGAATATTGCCATGCATGTAAGCCAGAATCTCACTACAGATTCTGGGGTCTCCGGAACGCTTTCCGGAATCTTTTCCGCCTCCCAGCTGATCATAGGATTGATATTGGGACTGGTGGTTCAGAGGACAAAGCAATATACCCTTCCTATGGCCATGTCCTTTCTGGGCATAGGGGGAGTCTTGATTGTTCTGTTTCCAGGCAGCTTTGTCCTGCTTGGCATTGGAAGCATGTTTTGCGGTTTGTCCCAGGGAATTTTTGTTCCCCAGGCCTCTGTGGAACTGACAAGCTCAGTGCCTCCGGCTTCTGTTACCATCGCTACGGCAGTATTTTCCTGCATGATGAATTTCGGCCAGTTGGTATCCCCGGTGGTTTTGAATACATCGTCACGTTTGGCGTTGGGGGAAGAGAGCACAAAAAATGCGTTTACCGTTATGATTGCAGCGGCAGTGGCTACTTCGGCGGTTATGGCGATTATTTGGAGCAGAATGGGACGACAAGAGAAAAAATAAAAATTATAGGAGGAATTTGAGAATGAAGAAAAAATTAGCGCTGTGTACTCCGATTCCGGAGAAGCAGATGGAATATATCAAAGAACAATGCGACGTGACCATTTGCGGTGAATTAAAACACGGCAAAGGAAATGTGACGGAAGATATGACCAAAGAAGAATGCATGGGATTCGAAATTGTTGTCCTGGGAGATGAAAATGCAGGTGCAGACACCATTACAGCATGGGCTCAGTCTGGAATGAAGTTTTTAGGCGTAGCCAAGGGTACTCCGGCGACTGTTGATTACGACGCGATTGCCGATGCAGGATTAGAGCTTTCCTATACACCTGGCAGAAACCGTGTGGCGGTAGCCGAATTCAATATAGGCCTTATGATTGCGGCAGCAAGAAGACTGGCATTAAGCAGCACCGGACTTCAAAAGGGCGAGCATCTGGGGGCAGAGGTAGAAGACGTTTACAATATTCCCGATGTAAAGAATGTGATTTGGGGACCGTTGGATGAAAATCACCCTTATACAGACTATGGCATCGGCTTTGAACTTTACGGAAAGAAGCTGGGGATTGCCGGATATGGCGCTATCGGCCGGGAAGTGGCTGTTCGTGCCAAGGCGTTCGGTATGGAAATTCTGGCTTACGATCCGTACCTTGCAGCAGAGAAAATCGAAGCAGACGGGGCCAAGGCTGTAGATTTGGATACTATGTTGGCAGAAAGCGATATCATCAGCCTTCATTTGCCGGTAGTTCCCGCTACCAAAGGGATTGTAAATAAGGACTGGTTCTCCAAAATGAAGCCCAGCGCTTATGTCATCAATACGGCAAGAGCAGCAGTCATCGACCAGAAGGATTTTGTAGAAGCTCTTCAGAATAAGACGATTGCAGGAGCAGCCATTGACGTGTACTGGCAGGAGCCGGTTCCCGCAAACCATCCTCTTTTGTCTATGCGCAACGTATTATGTACGCCTCATATGGCTGGCCTGACCACAGATGTGGACAACTGGTCCGGTACCATGATGGGGGACGAGGTTATCGCATATCTGAAGGGCGAGCCTCGCAAATATCTCTGGAAGCTGAAAAAATAACAACGCAGGAAAGAGTGAATAGGTGAAATATATGGGTGCAAAAAGCTGCAGAGGAAAAGAGCTGTATCCCAACCTCTTTTCCCCAATCAGAATCGGGAATATCCGATTAAAAAATAGAATCATCGCTGCTCCCACAAGCCCCAGCATGATTACCACGGAAGGGTTTTTTACACCGGAAATGCGGGCTTATCTGGAAGAAAAAGCCAAAGGAGGAGCAGCCGTAGTAACCTACGGAGAAGCAATCGTACACTCTAAGACAGGAAAATCCCATAACAAGCAGGTGGAGTTAGACCATTTTGGAGTGCGCCAGGAGATGGCTCCAGTGGCCCGGGATATACATAATGCCGGCGCATATGCCAATATTCAGCTTTCTCACGGAGGAAAGTACGGCGGCCTTGCCAGCGTAGGAGGAGAGCATACTGCCTGCGAAGTGGCCTATGGCCCAAGCCATGAAATGACTTCCATGGGAGAAGTGTTTGAAATGCCAAATGAGATGATCTATGAGATCATTGCGTCTTACGGCAAAGCGGCAAAGCTCTGTAAGGACTGCGGATTTGACATGGTTCAGGTACATGCGGCCCATGGCTGGCTGTTCTCCCAGTTCCTGTCTCCGAAGATGAATCAAAGAACCGATGAATTCGGCGGATCTTTGGAGAATAGGGCCCGGTTTTTGATGCTGGCCTTAGATGAGGTCCGCAAAGCGGTTGGTCCCAGATTCCCAATCGAAATTCGTATTTCCGGCGATGATATGACAGATATGGGAATGAATATGGAACAGTGCATAGAGGTAGCCAAGCTGGTGGACGATAAAGTAGATTTGTTTAATGTCTCTTGTGGAAACCATGAGGATCCCGATATGTTCTGCCGTACCCATCCCTATGCCTTTTATCCGAGAGGGGTAAACGTATATCTGGCGGCGGAATTTAAAAAGCATGTGACAAAGCCGGTGGCCTGTGTAGGTTCTTTGAACGATCCGGCTCAGATGGAAGAAATTATTGCTTCCGGGCAGGCGGATATTGTGGAAATCGCCCGGGGACTTTTGGCGGATCCTTACCTTCCCAAGAAAGCATTGGAAGGAAGAGCGGATGATATTACTCCTTGTCTGCGCTGTTATGAATGCTTCGGAGAAGGCACCAAAAGCGAGACCGTGAAATGTGCCGTGAATCCCACCATGGGACAGCAGCTGGCGGAGAAATATCTCCGGAAAGAACCGGAATATAAAAAACGGGTGCTAGTGGCAGGCGGCGGGCCGGCCGGAATGGAAGCGGCCATTGTTGCAGCCCGGCGGGGACATGAGGTAACTCTGGTAGAAAAGGCAGATAAACTGGGCGGTAATCTGCACCCGGCTGGGGCGGCGTATTTCAAAGAAGATATTGCAAAACTGTGCAGAGTTTTGGAAAAACGTGTGCGGGAGGCCGGAGTAAAGGTGATTCTGAATACGGAAGTTACGCCGGAATACATACAGGAATATAATCCCGATGCACTGTTTATTGCCATTGGTTCCAATGAGCTTCGTCCGCCGATCAAAGGCATAGATTCCCCCAATGTGGTTATGGCCTGCGATGCAGAGCTAAACCCGGCGCAGCTTGGAAAAAAGGTGGCCATTATGGGCGGCGGCTTTGTAGGCGGCGAGGCGGCGATTTCCTTCCATCATGAAGGAAGAGAATGCGCTGTCATTGAGATGAAGAGCGTTCTGGTGGAAGAGGTGAATAATTTCTACCGAGGCGCATTGACTCATAAGATTGAAGAATCCGCAGAAATTTATTTGAATACCAAGGTAAAAGAAATTGTGCCAGAGGGCGTACTTTGTGAACGGGATGGCGAAGAATTCTTGGTGGAAGCAGATTCTGTAGTATGCGCACTGGGCTTTTCGTCGCCGTATGAACAGGTGGATCAGATGGCGGAGCTGGTGGACGAATATTATATCGTGGGAGACTGCAATAATGTAGGACAGATCTACCAGGCCATGAATACGGCCTATTATGCAGCCATGCGTCTGTAAAATAAAGTATAAAAAGTAAAAAGCTGGTCTGAAACCATTTTTAGGTTCAGTCCAGCTCTTTTCTTATGTACAAATAGATAAAAAGGATCTATAATAAGGAGCATCAATGCAATAAAGGGGAAAGGAAAATGAAACAGAAAAAGAAACCGAAGAAGAACAACATGATCAAAACCAAGAGAAGCATCCGGACGAAAATCATGATTACCACAGTGGCAGCGATTGTAACTGTGATGCTTGTATTCAGCGGTGTACTGACTTTTGCCATGCATAATCTGACGGAATCTATTTTGATGGATGTGTTGCAGCCTATGGCAAAGGAATCCGCAAAGGCGGTAGAATCCAATATCCATTTGATGGCGGACCGGATGATGGGATTGGTTTTAGACGGCAGGCTTGCGGACCCTGCTGCGTCAAAGGAGGATAAAGCGGCGGCTTTATCAGAGGTGCGGAACACATATGAATTTTACGGCATTGGTGTTTATGGAACGGATGGAGCGGCCATAGCCGTAGATGGAGAGACGTATCAGAATCTGGCGGAATCCTCCTGGTTTGAGTTGCTTGCAGAGACGGATAACCTTACGATTTCGGATCCGGAAATTTTTGAAGAATACATAGGAATACCTGTAGGGATGCCCATAAAGGCGGAGGGCGAGACCCAGGCATACCTTGTGGGTATCTATAAATATGACATATTAAGCGATGTTCTGGGTGAAATCCGTGTAGGAAAAAGCGGTGTGGCCATTATGATTAACGATGAGGGAACTGTAGTAGGACATCCCAGCTCGGACGTGGTCCGGGAATGTCCCAACATTTTTCAGATGGATACGGAAGAATCGGCCCATGATATCTTTGACCGTATGGTATCCCGGGAGACCGGAGTTTCTCAAGGACTTGTAAATGGACAGGACGCATATGTGGCTTTCTGCCCCGTCAGAGGAACCCATTGGTCTTTTGCCGTTGAAGTACCCAAGTCGGATTATATGGAATCTACGAACCGGGCGCTTTTATTTACCCTTGTGGCGGCGGCAGTTGTTTTGGCCGGGGCACTGGTGGTATTCTGGGGAATTACAACGGTGATTTCCACTCAGCTGAAAAAAGCGATTGCACGGATGGACGGATTGGCGAAGGGAGACTTGACTTCGGAAATTGTAAGTAAAAATTCTGGAGATGAAGTGCAGGTTTTGACCCTTTCCTTAAAATCTACGATTGGAAGTATCAATGATTACCTGATGGAAATTCGCAGAGTGTTAGACAGTATTTCAGAGGGCAATCTGAATGTATCGGCGAATGGGAATTATCAGGGAGATTTTGTAGTCGTAAAAGAAACTTTAACCAATATTATCAACTCTCTGAACCAGGTGATGAAGCAGATTAGCGATACATCCTACCACTTGATGGAGACGGCGGAAAGTATGGGAAGCCAGTCAGAAGAGCTGCATCAGGCCGTTATGAATCAGACGGACGCCATGGACAGTCTCAATACAGAGGTAAAAAGTATCCGGGATAATCTTGGAAATGTGACGGAGAATACAAGACAGACCAGCCAGAGGGCGGCTGAAATTGCACAACAGATTGCGGACGGAAACCGGAAGATGGAACAGCTGCGGGAAGCAATGTCCGCCATTGACCGTAACGCGGAGGATATTACAAAAATCAGCAAGCTGATAGAAGGGATTTCCCAGCAGACGAAGATTCTGGCTTTGAATGCGTCTGTGGAAGCTGCCAGAGCAGGAGAGGCCGGAAAGGGATTTTCAGTAGTTGCCCAGGAGGTACGGGATTTGGCGAGCCAGAGCGAGGAAGCGGCTAAGAGTACGGTGGAAATGATCGAGACAGCCAGCGCATTAATCAATCAGGGCGTTCGTTTGACTACCCAGGCGTCAGAGTCTCTGGAGGCTATCCAAAAGGGCTCCGACGCCGTGACGGAGATTTCCGTCTGTCTTTCAGAAACGGTGGATATACAGGAGGCATCTTTAGAAGAGATTGTGGATAAGATGGAAGATATCACCAATATAACTCAACAAAATCTTCAATGTGCGGAAAACACAGCGGATATCAGCGTGGAGCTGGACATGGAGTCAAAGAAACTAAAAGAGATTTTGGAGAAATTTCGTTTTCAATAGAAGTAAGACTGGAGGTTGTGCAGATGAAAAAATGGGTGATGGCAGTTGTTTTGATAACATGCATTTTAATGACAGCAGGCTGCCAGGAAACGAAAAAAAACCAGGAGCTTAAGGATGGATCCTATACGGCCCAGATGTCGGAATTTTCCCATGGCTGGAGAGAATATGTGACAATTACAGTCAAAGGCGGAGAAATTATCGACACGGAATATAATGCGGAAAATGCCAGTGGTTTTATTAAGAGCTGGGACAATGTATATATGAATCAGATGAAGTCTGTTACCGGTACGTACCCAAATGAATATACCAGATATTATGCGGCTCAGCTCACAGGGGTTGATCAGGCGCCTGAAGTTGAAATTTTGTCTGGCGCTTCCAGCTCCGGGGGAAATTTTAAGAAATTGTCCCAGGCAGTCGTGAACCAGGCGATAAAAGGGGATTCCCGAGTTGTGATGGTAGAGACAGAAAGTGAAAAGCAGGAATGATTTTTGTGGAAAAATGAATTTACACCATATAAAACTTGCAAAAAAGATATTTTTGTGCAATGAAAATAGAAAAAAAATAAGAAATTAAGAAAAAGTGATTGCAAAATCCTGCATTTCGTACTAAAATGGGATGGAAGAAAAAAGTGTAGGTATTGAGAGAGGAGACGTGAAGCCATGAGCTATGTAGATCAGGTATATGAAAATGTGGTAAAGAAGAATCCGGCGGAACCAGAATTTCATCAGGCAGTTAAGGAGGTTTTGGATTCCTTAAGACCGGTAATTGAAGCAAATGAAGAGAAGTACCGCAGAGAAGCTTTGCTGGAGCGGCTGGTAGAGCCGGATCGTCAGTTCAAATTCCGCGTTCCCTGGGTGGATGACCAGGGTCAGGTGCAGGTAAATACAGGCTATCGTGTACAGTTTAATAACAGTATTGGACCCTATAAGGGAGGATTGAGGCTTCACCCTTCTGTTAATCTTGGAATTATCAAGTTCCTTGGCTTTGAACAGATTTTTAAGAATTCCTTGACCGGACTTCCCATCGGAGGCGGCAAGGGCGGTTCTGATTTTGATCCCAAGGGAAAATCAGATCGGGAGGTAATGGCATTTTGCCAGAGCTTTATGACGGAGCTTTGCAAATATATCGGCGCTGATACGGATGTTCCGGCTGGAGACATTGGCACAGGAGCCAGAGAGATTGGCTATATGTTCGGCCAATATAAAAAAATCAAGAGCGTTTATGAAGGGGTTCTTACTGGCAAGGGCTTATCATACGGCGGTTCTCTGGCAAGGACAGAGGCTACCGGATACGGACTTTTGTATCTGACCCAGGAAATGCTCAAATGCAACGGACACGATATGGCAGGAAAGACTGTGGCTATTTCCGGTTCGGGAAATGTTGCCATTTATGCAGCCCAAAAGGCGCAGCAGATGGGAGCGAAGGTGGTAACCTGCTCTGATTCCAACGGCTGGGTATATGATTCGGAAGGAATTGATATAGACGCTTTGAAAGAGATTAAGGAAGTAAAACGTGCCCGTTTGACAGAGTACAAGAATTACAGGCCTAATTCCGAATATCATGAAGGAAGAGGCGTATGGACGGTAAAATGCGATATTGCCCTTCCCTGCGCTACCCAGAACGAGTTGTTTATAGAAGATGCCAAGGCTCTGGTTGCCAACGGCTGCCTTGCCGTTGCCGAAGGCGCTAATATGCCCACAACTATGGATGCTACAGAATATCTTCAGAAGAATGGCGTTTTGTTTGCACCAGGCAAAGCTGCCAATGCAGGGGGCGTAGCTACTTCCGCGTTGGAAATGTCCCAGAACAGCGAACGCTTAAGCTGGACGTTTGAAGAAGTAGACAGCAAGTTAAAGGGTATTATGGTGAATATTTTCCACAATCTGGATGATGCAGCCAAACGCTACGGCAAAGAAGGAGATTATGTGGCAGGAGCTAATATAGCAGGCTTTGAGAAGGTGGCGGAGGCTATGTTAGCCCAGGGTGTTTGCTAAAAATTTTAAAAATATAAGAGCTCCCGGACAAAACCATCGTCCCGGGAGATAAAAAAGAACCGGAAACGGTTCTTTTTTATTGTCAAATGGGAGCTATGCCGATATAATAAGGATAATTCAAGAGGTAGAGGAGGTTGCAATGAAAGAATTTCAAAAGTATAAACGTGTGTTTTTGATTGTTCTGGATTCCTATGGGGCAGGGCCTATGGAGGATGCAGCAGATTACGGAGATGAAGGAGCAGATACTATGGGGCATATTGCCCAGGCAGTTCCGGGAATGTCGCTGCCAAATCTGCAAAAGCTGGGCTTGGCTAATCTCAGGCCCCTGGCGAATATGGAAGCTGTTGAGAAGCCAAAGGCTTATATTGCTGTCATGAGGGAACAAAGTACCGGAAAAGATACTATGACCGGACATTGGGAGATGATGGGGTTAAAGACCGAAAAGCCGTTTGTTACGTTTACGGATACCGGGTTTCCGCCGGAATTAATTCAAGAATTGGAAAAACGCACAGGGCGTAAGGTAATCGGAAATAAAAGCGCCAGCGGTACGGAAATTATAGAGGAATTGGGCGAAGAAGAGATTGCTACGGGCCATATGATCGTCTATACCTCTGCGGATTCCGTACTTCAGATCTGTGGGAATGAAGAGACCTTTGGATTGGAGGAGCTGTATCGCTGCTGTGAGATTGCCCGGGATATTACCATGAAGGATACATGGAAGGTGGGCCGTGTGATTGCAAGACCGTATGTGGGCAAGAAAAAAGGAGAATTCAAACGAACCTCGAATCGCCATGATTATGCGTTGAAGCCTCATGGAAAAACGGTTTTGAACGCACTTAAGGACGCAGGGTATACCGTGTATTCCATTGGGAAAATCAATGATATTTTTGTGGGAGAAGGCATCACGGAAGCTGAAAAATCCAAAAGCTCCGTTGAGGGCATGGAGCAAACCATAAACGTGGCCGAGAATAAAGAATTTACGGGGCTGTGCTTTGTCAATCTGGTGGATTTTGACGCTCTTTGGGGGCACCGAAGAGATCCGGAGGGATATGCCAGGGAGCTGGAGCAATTTGATGAGAAACTGGGAGAGCTGCTGAAGGTACTGAGAGAAGACGACCTGCTTGTATTGACGGCAGATCATGGAAACGATCCCACCTACATGGGAACGGACCATACCAGAGAGAAAGTGCCGCTGCTTGCGTACTCAAAGAAAATGACAGGAAGCGGGCAGATGCCGCAGCGTGATACCTTTGCCGATATCGGGGCTTCCATAGCAGAGAACTTTGGAGTAGAACTTCCCAGTGGAGCGATTGGAACTTCCATGCTGGAGCTTTGGAAATAAAGGAACTGTACCCTTTATCCACTGAGGGTATCATTTTTTGTTTCCTGCCTTTTATACTAACAGAAAACCCGCAAACGGCGTCTGCCGCCGGCGGGTTTTTATAAACCGGAGATGGAGGGATTTGAACCCTCGCGCCGGCGAACCGACCTACCGGATTTCGAATCCGGACCCTTCAGCCACTTGGGTACATCTCCATAAGACATTCTACATTATAACAATCTTTTTTCAAAAAAGCAATGAAAAATCTTGCGGAATCCATAAGAAATGGTATATGATAAGATTAAAATAAAATAAAAAAGGACGTGAGCAGATGAAACGAATCGGAATGTTGACAAGCGGCGGCGACTGTCAGGCGCTGAATGCTGCTATGCGGGGCGTGGTAAAATCATTGAGCAGCAACCTGGACGAGTTGGAGGTTTATGGATTTTACGAAGGTTATAAGGGCCTGATATACGGGAATTACCGCCTGCTGACGGCAAAAGATTTTTCCGGTATCTTGACTATGGGAGGAACGATTTTAGGAACCTCCAGACAGCCCTTTAAGCTGATGCGTACTCCGGATGAGAACGGGCTGGACAAGGTAGAAGCCATGAAGCATACTTATCATAAGCTTCGTCTGGACTGTTTGGTGATTCTGGGAGGAAACGGTACGCAAAAAACGGCCAATCTGTTACGGGAAGAGGGCTTAAATATAATACACCTGCCAAAGACCATAGATAATGATATCTGGGGAACCGATGTGACCTTCGGATTCCAAAGCGCTATTAATATTGCCACAGAAGCGATTGACTGTATCCATACCACAGCGGCGTCTCATAACCGGGTTTTTATAGTAGAAGTTATGGGCCATAAGGTGGGCTGGCTGACACTGTACGCAGGAGTAGCGGCAGGGGCCGATATCATTCTGCTGCCGGAGATTCCCTATGATATTGAAAAAGTTGTGAAAGCGATTCAGCGCAGAAGCCAGGCTGGAAAAGGATTTACAATTCTAGCAGTGGCAGAGGGGGCTATTTCCAAAGAAGATGCGAAGCTGTCCAAGAAAGAGTATAAAGAGAAATTAAAAAATCGCAAATATCCTTCTGTATCTTATGAGATTGCGGCAAGGATTCAGGAGCGGACCGGTTCTGAGGTTCGCGTGACAGTGCCGGGACATACCCAAAGAGGCGGGAGCCCCTGTCCCTATGACCGGGTGCTTTGCACCAGATTAGGCGCTGCAGCAGGCAAGCTGATTCTGAAGGATGATTACGGTTATATGGTAGGTATGATCAACGGCGAGACAAAGAAGGTGCCCTTGCAGGACGTAGCAGGCAAGCTTAAGATGGTGGAGCCGGATTCTAAGATGGTGCAGGAAGCAAAGCTGATCGGCATCAGCTTCGGGGATTGATATGGCATATACCGCATTGTACCGAAAGTTTCGGCCCCAGGAATTTGAAGACGTAAAAGGGCAGGAACATATTGTAACGACGTTGTGTAACCAGATAAAAGCAGACCGTATCGGGCACGCTTACCTGTTCTGCGGCACCCGGGGAACCGGGAAAACGACCATTGCAAAAATCTTTGCAAAGGCCGTCAACTGCAGTCAGCCCGTAGACGGAAGTCCCTGCGGCACATGCCCCTCCTGCAAAGCCATACAGGAGGGGAATTCCATGAATGTAATAGAAATTGATGCGGCTTCTAATAATGGCGTGGACAATATTCGGGAGATCCGGGAAGAGGTGGCTTACTCTCCGGCGGAGGGAAAGTATAAAGTATACATTATAGATGAGGTTCATATGCTATCCATGGGAGCTTTTAATGCGCTATTGAAGACCCTGGAGGAACCGCCGTCTTATGTAATATTTATTCTTGCTACCACAGAAGCCCATAAGATTCCTGTTACAATTCTTTCCAGGTGTCAGAGATATGATTTTCGCCGGATTACCATTGACACCATTTCGAAACGTCTGATGGAGCTTGTCTTGGCAGAACAGGTACAGGCTCAGGATAAAGCGATTCGTTATATTGCAAAGGCCGGGGACGGCTCCATGCGTGATGCTATCAGCCTTTTAGACCGGTGCATCGCCTTTTATCTGGGGCAGGAGCTGACATATGACAAAGTACTTGACGTGTTGGGGGCGGTGGATAGCCAGGTATTTGGCCAGATGCTGCGTTTGATTGCAGAGCGAGATATCGCCGGATTGATTGCGGCGCTGGAAGAGATGATGATACAGGGCAGAGAACCAGGGCAGTTTGTAACAGATTTTACCTGGTATCTTCGGAACCTTCTGCTTCTGAAAAGTTCTGATGATATGGAAGAGGTGCTGGATGTTTCCAGTGAAAACCTAAAAGAGATGAGAGAAACGGCGTCCGTGCTGACAAGCAAAGAGCTGATGCGATATATTCATATATTTTCTCAGCTTTCCAATCAGATACGGTATGCTTCCCAAAAGCGGATATTGATTGAGATAGCGCTGATTAAGCTTTGCAGGCCTCAGATGGAGGAGAATCTGGAAGCGTTGACCGCCCGAATCGACGATCTGGAACGCAAGCTGGAGCAGGGTGTTATCAGCTATAGAGAAAAGAATTCAGATGCTCAAGACGAGAAGGGTACTGACGGAGAGCCTCAGGGAGAGTCCGATACTCCCACGATATCAGGCAAAAGCGTTTTGCCTAAAGCGATTCCGGAAGAAGTACAGCAAGTAGTAACAAATTGGCGTTCTATCATTCAAAGTATGTCGGGCAGTCTTCGCACGTTTCTAAAAGGAGCAAGGCTAAGCCTTGGCAAGGACAATGAGCTGCTGATTCTTTTTGAAGATGAATTGGCGGAAAGTTATGTGAATACCCAGGAACACCGGCAGGAGATTTCCAACGCTATTTCTGCCAAAACCGGGAGAGAAGTTGAAATACAAATTTTAAAAAATGAATCCAGGCAGAATTTTTCGGATGCCTATGTGGATATTGAGAAAATGATCCATATGGATCTTGTGATAGAAGATGATTAAGGAGGATGCTGTAATGGCAAAAAGAGGCGGTTTTCCAGGCGGTATGCCGGGAAATATGAACAACCTGATGAAACAGGCACAAAAGATGCAGAAACAGATGGAGGAGGCCACCAGAGAGCTGGAAGAAAAAGAAATTACGGCGTCGTCAGGCGGCGGAGCAGTGGAAGTTACAGTATCCGGTAAGAAGGAAATTTTAAAAGTGAAGATTTCCGAAGAAGTGGTGGATCCCGACGACATTGAAATGTTAGAAGATTTAATTATGGCTGCTGCAAATGAAGCGCTTCGGGAAGTTGAGGAATTTTCTTCAAAATCCATGTCCAAAATTACCGGGGGCCTGGGCGGCGGCTTTCCGTTTTAGAGGCGGAACATGGGATACTATAGCAGACAGATCAGTAAGCTGATTGAGGAGCTGTCCGGCTTGCCGGGGATTGGAAGCAAATCTGCCCAGCGGCTGGCTTTTCATATTTTGAATATGCCCTTAGAGCATGTAGAGCAGCTTTCGGACGCTATTATTGACGCCAGGCGGAATGTACGGTATTGCCGTCAATGCTACACATTGACAGACGAAGAGCTTTGCCCGATTTGCAGCAGCTCTCAGCGAGATCAGAAACTGATTATGGTGGTGGAGGATACCCGAGATCTGGCGGCATATGAAAAAACCCAGAAATACCAGGGCGTATATCATGTACTCCATGGGGCTATATCTCCTATGCTGGGAATCGGGCCAAATGACATTAAGCTGAAAGAGCTGATGCAGCGGCTTCAGGGAGAGGTGGACGAAGTGATTATTGCTACGAACTCCAGCCTGGAAGGTGAAACCACGGCTATGTATATCAGTAAGCTGATTAAGCCAACCGGGATTAAGGTGTCCCGGATTGCCAGCGGCGTTCCTGTAGGCGGGGATTTGGAATATATTGATGAGATGACGCTTTTACGAGCCCTGGAAGGGCGCGTGGAACTATAAAGGGGATGCCTGAAATGCATTCCCTTTGCCGCGTTTACAGCGGGAGGCATAAGGGAATCCGGCTGCAATTAGGAAAAATGGGGCTGGACAGAAAGAGAGACAAGTGTTATTCTATAGCTAAATATGGCAAAAAGGAGGAAAACATATGGAGTTTTTCATTGATACAGCGAAAGTAGAAGACATCAAAAAAGCAAATGATATGGGCGTTATATGTGGAGTGACTACCAATCCGTCCCTGATTGCGAAAGAAGGCAGGGATTTCAAGGAAGTGATCTCAGAGATTGCATCCGTTGTGGACGGGCCCATCAGCGGGGAAGTGAAAGCTACCACGGTTGACGCCGAAGGCATGATTGCAGAGGGCAGGGAGATTGCCAAGATCCATCCCAATATGGTGGTGAAGATCCCTATGACAGCAGAGGGCTTAAAGGCTGTAAAGGTATTGACGGCAGAAGGAATTAAGACAAACGTTACATTGATTTTCAATGCGAACCAGGCGCTTTTGGCAGCAAGAGCCGGGGCTACCTATGTATCTCCTTTTGTAGGAAGATTAGATGATATCAACATGCCGGGAGTAGAATTAATCAAAACTATTGCAGATATGTTTGCCATACACGGCATTGAGACACAAATTATCGCGGCAAGCATCCGCAATCCGATTCATGTAATTGACTGCGCGCTGGCCGGAGCAGATATTGCCACCGTTCCGTACAGCGTAATCGAACAGATGACGAAGCATCCGCTGACAGATCAGGGGATTGTTAAATTCCAGGCAGACTATAGGGCCGTTTTCGGGGAATGAGAAGGAGAAGAGAATGGAGAATTTACAGCTTCAAAAAATAGCCAATGAAATCCGCAAAGGAATTGTAACTGCTGTCTACAGCGCAAAGTCAGGGCATCCGGGGGGCTCTCTTTCAGCGGCGGACATCTTTACCTATCTCTATTTTGAAGAGATGAACGTGGATCCTGTACATCCCAGAAAGCCGGACAGAGATCGCTTTGTTTTATCCAAAGGGCATGTGGCTCCTGGACTGTACGCAGCCTTAGCCCACCGTGGATTCTTTCCGGTGGCGGATCTGTCCTCCTTGCGTCATGTGGGTTCCTACCTGCAGGGACATCCGGACATGAAGTGCATTCCCGGGGTTGATATGTCCACCGGTTCTTTGGGGCAAGGATTTTCCGCAGCAGTGGGAATGGCCGCGGCAGGTAAGCTGGATAATCAGAATTACCGGGTGTATGCGCTGGCTGGCGACGGGGAGATTCAGGAAGGCCAGATTTGGGAAGCATCTATGTTCGCAGGACACCGCAAACTGGATAATCTGGTGCTTATTGTAGATAACAACGGCCTGCAGATTGACGGCAAAATTGAAGAGGTTTGTTCACCCTATCCAATTGACAAAAAATTTGAAGCGTTCAATTTCCATGTGATCACCATTGACGGACATGATTTCGATGCTATTCGGGGGGCGTTCAGGGAAGCACGGAAAATAAAAGGAATGCCTACGGCAATCATCGCCAATACCGTAAAAGGAAAAGGCGTCTCCTTTATGGAGAATCAAGCCTCCTGGCACGGCAGTGCACCCAACGAAGAACAATATAAGGCGGCGATGGAAGAATTGGAAAAGGCAGGTGAAGCATTATGTCAGAAGTAAAGAAGATTGCAACAAGAGAGAGCTACGGTAATGCTTTGGTTGAACTGGGAAAAATACACGAAGAATTGGTAGTACTGGATGCAGATCTGGCCGGGGCCACAAAGACCGGTATGTTCAAAAAAGCATTTCCGGAACGTTTTTTTGACTGCGGTATTGCAGAGGCTAACATGACCGGTATTGCAGCAGGCTTCGCTGCTTGCGGCAAAGTGCCTTTCATGAGTTCCTTTGCCATGTTTGCGGCTGGACGGGCGTTTGAACAGGTGCGTAATTCCATTGGATATCCCCATTTGAATGTAAAAATTGGCGCCAGCCATGCCGGTATTTCAGTAGGCGAGGACGGAGCGTCTCATCAGTGCAATGAAGATATTGCCCTGATGCGTATGATACCGGGGATGGTAGTGATTAACCCCTGTGATGATGTGGAAGCAAGAGCGGCTGTAAAAGCGGCTTATGAATATGACGGGCCCGTATATTTGAGATTTGGAAGGCTTGCGATCCCAGTGATCAATGATGAAAATAAGTATGAATTTGAAATAGGAAAAGGCATCGTATTGAAGGAGGGCAAGGATGTAACGATTATTGCCACAGGCCTTTGTGTATATGAGGCGCTGGGGGCTGCCCGGATGCTGGAAGAAGATGGAATAGATGCGGAAGTGCTAAATATCCATACGATCAAACCTTTGGATGAAGCGCTGGTTTTAGCTTCGGCAGCGAAAACAAAAAAGGTGGTAACCGTTGAAGAGCATTCCGTCATTGGGGGACTGGGAAGTGCAGTTTGTGATGTGCTATGTGAAAAAGCCCCCACCCAAGTTATGAAAATTGGCATTCAGGATGTGTTTGGAGAGTCGGGACCTGCAGTAGAGCTGATTCAAAAGTATGGACTGGATGCAGAAAATATTTACAAAAAAGTAAAAGCGTATATATAATAACAAGAAATTCATGAGCTGTCACCAAAAGGTGGCAGCTTTTTTGTTGCCTGCTGTCGAAAAATTATAAAATGCCGTGACAGGAATTTCCAAAAAAATAAGACATGCTATGCTATAGTATGGGGCAAAGAATCAGAAAGGGTGAAAATAATGATTGAAATCATTTATAAGGACTCTGCAAAAGACGGCGGAACCGTAATTGTAAAACCGCCTAAAAATATACGTCAGATCGGAAGCCCCCGAGGCAGGCATAAAATTTATATGGAAGATTATGTATATACCTTTCTTCATTCGGCAGCCTTTGAGGGAGGAAAGCAGAAACGGGCGGCAGTTCTTTTGGGGAAAAGCGAGGTTTCCCAAGATATACGTTATACTTTTATCAGCAGCGCGATTCTCTGTGAAGATTTCATTTTCCGAGAGGAAGGAATTTTGTTTGATGAAAGCTGTTGGGAATACATATACAAAGAAATCAAACAGTATTTTGACGGTCAGGATATCGTGGGGTGGTTTTTGGGAGCCGCAGGTTTTCCCTTAGAACTTTCCCCGGCGATAGAAGCCGCTCACCGAAAATATTTTGCAGGAAGGGATAAGGTGCTCTTTTTGTCGGAACCATCGGAAGGAGAGGATCTGTTCTTTGCGTATGAGCAAGGAATTTTGCAAAAAAAGGAAGGATATTATATTTATTATGAAAAAAATTTGCCTATGCAGGAATATATGGTAAGTATTCGAGAACAGGCAAGAGAACGGGAAGGAGGAATAGAAACCCGTATTTATCCGGATGCACCCAAAAACCTGCAGGAAGATTTTATAAAAATTCCGGAACAGGGAAGATTGCTTTCCCAATCAGTGCCGGGAGAGACGTCACAAGAGCCGGCGTCTGTTCAGGAAATCAGCGAGAAGGAAAAATCATCTTTCTTGGAAAAAAAGGAAGAGGAGACAGAGAATCAGCCGGAAGCCTTTTTTTATTCAGATCAAAAAGAGGAGAAGAATGCTGCTGCAGGAAAAATGTCTGCGGACGAGGCGATTCGAAAATACCGGAGTATGCTGCAGGGCAAGAAGGCTCCTCTTCCTCAGCGTCGTATGAGTCCGCTGCTGTATATGGCGGCGGCAGCGGCAATGGTAATTTTGTGCGTGATTGGCATTACAACCGTTAATAATTATGAAAAAATGCAGCAAGTGGAACAAGTGCTTTCTGTGATTTCTGGGGATTCAAACGCAAAACAACAGGAAGACGTTAAAGGCACGGATCTTGTGGTAACATCCATACCCGGAGAGGTGACGCAGCAAGAGGAGAAGAAGGAACAACAGCCAGAATCAGAGGGGGAACAGCAGACGGCAGCAAATCAGGGAGAGGAAAACCAAAAGGAAGAACAGCCAGCCGGTGCAGACGAGAATCCTCAATCCCCGACGGATCAGGAACAAAGTACAGAAACAGGAAATCAGCCGAAAGGAGAAGAAAATCAAGGGGAAGCTGCTGCTACAGATCAGGGAGAACCCAAGGAGCCAGAGGGCCAGGAAGGGGAAACCCAAGTGACGCAGGGGCCGGATAGCCAGAAAGGGGAGACTTCCGATGGCCAAGAAGGAGAGGCCTCCGAGGGTCAGGAAGGAGAGACTTCCGATGGTCAAGGAGAGGAATCGCCAGAGGGGGAAGCTCAAACAACAGCCGCTCAAGCATATTTAGACCAAGGATATTATATTGTTCAGCCTGGAGACAAGTTGGAATTGATTTGCAAAAAAATATATAACACCACCGCCATGCTGGACAAGTTGTGTGAAATAAACGGAATTACAGATGTGGATAAAATTTTTGCAGGACAAAAACTGGTACTTCCCTAAAACGTGGAAATGGGATATAATAGAAAAATCTATGGTTTATGGAATTACATCGGAGGAATGCAGTGTGCCAAAAAAAACATATCGCCTGGCCGGAGAAGAAGTAGAACAGTTAGAGAAGAAAATTCGAAAACATAGAAGAAAAATCGTCAGAATTATTTTATTTCTCGCTGTTTTGGCTTTGATTGCAGCCGGAAGCCTTTATTACATATATGAGACGAAAGTATATGGGGATTTTCAGGTGTTGGAGTCAGCAGAACGGGAAGATTCGGCCGGCACAATGTTTGCAGAATTTAATGGAAATATATTAAAGTACAGCAATGACGGAGCATTCTATATAGATGCCAGGAATCGTCTGATTTGGAATCAGACCTATGAGATGCAGTCGCCCATATTGGATATCTGCGAGGGGTATGTGGCGATTGCAGAACAAAACGGCAAAACAATTTATATTATGGATGTATCCGGCCCCTGTGGAGAGATTCATACGAATCGTCCGATCCGGCAAGTGCATGTAGCGAACCAGGGGATGGTAACGGTACTAATGGAAGAGGAGGGGACAGGATACATTCAGCTATACGATAAAGAAGGCAATTTTTTGGCGGAAGGGGAGCTAAACAGCAAAAACAGCGGTTATCCCTTGGACATCAGCATTTCTAATGACGGAAAGAAAATGGCGGTTGCCATGTTAGATCCCAACGAAGGGAATGTGAAGACGACAGTGGCCTTTTACAATTTCGGCTCTGTGGGGCAGAATGAGATTGATAATATTGTAAGCAGCTATCCATACAGTGACGTAGTAATTCCCAAAATTGAATTTGTTACAAATGACATAGCGGTGGCCTTTGGGGATACCAAACTGATTATTTATGAAGGCAGTCAGAAGCCGGTGGTAAAGAAGGAGATGGAGATCGGGCAGGAAATCAGAAGTATTTTTTATAACCATCACTATATTGGTCTGGTATTTGAAAAAGAAAACAGCCAGCAGTCATATGCAGCGCAAATATATGATTTTAACGGAAAAAAGATTCGTACCTTTGAGTTTTCTATGGAATATGACGCCATTGAATTTTTGGGGAATGACGAAGTGTGTATTCGCAATAATCTGGAATGTACGATTTATACATTACGGGGGACGCAGCGGTTTCATTATAACTTCGAAAAAAATATTTATAAGGTTATCCATGCAATTGGGAGAAGATATATTTTTCTCATGGACGGAACGACAGATAAAGTAATATTGAAATAGCATACTACAGGAGATGAGACAGTAATGAACGTTTTTTTGATAGCGGTGTTGTTGATTTTAATTAGTTCTGCAGTTATCGGGTATTGGCGCGGATTTGTCCGAATCGCTCTTTCTCTGGTCTCTATGGTGTTTTTGATTATACTGGTGTCCTGGGCGACCCCTCACATTACGGAATTCCTAAAGGAACATACTAATATTTATCAAGACTTAGAGGAAACATGTACCAAAAGAATCCGCTTTGCTATGGAAGATACCATGGATCATCATGGAGAGGAATGGGAAGTGCCGGGAGGCGTTCATCCAGAGTTGGCAGGAGGACTTCCGATTCCGGAGGAATGGGTGGAACAAATTTTGGAGAAAGCCAAAGATACGGTGTCTCATACTGTGGAGGAAAACGGGCTTTATCAACAGGCAGGCTCCTATCTTGCGGACTGGATTCTTCGGGGAATTGTTTTTTTTGTGACATATTTCCTTTGCTCTATTGTGCTGCGGCTGGTGATAGGCCTTTTGGATGTTGTGACCCGACTCCCGGTGGTTAAAGGCGTAAATCGTGCATTGGGGGCTGTGATGGGCTTGCTCCAGGGATTGCTTTTGATCTGGCTTTTGATGTTTTTTGTTGCGATTGCCTGCACCAGTCATTTTGGTCAGATGCTTTTGGGGTATATTCAGGAAAGTGCGATTTTGTCCTGGTTATATCAAAATAATATAATATTATATTTCTTTCATTATATGTTTGGATTATAGTAAAGCCTTGGGTCGACTGGCATTTGATTCGAGAAGGCTCATAAGGAATGGAAAAAAATATAAAAACTTGTCCAAAAAGTGTTGACAGGTTAAAAAAAAGGTGTTAATATAAAGTTCCACCGCGCGACGCGGGGGAGCTTTTTTCTTGGGAGACCATATAATAGGAACTATCCAGTAAAAAGAAAAAATGTAAAAAAATGAAAAAAGTTGTTGACAAGTGAGAACAGACATGGTAAT
>CAMNQH010000003.1 GCA_946549035.1 uncultured Lachnospiraceae bacterium
ATTATTATGAGGAAGAAGATAATCTTAATTTTAATTTGAGAGGATTTTATGATTTCTGTGACGATAATAGAGTGTGGATCGGACTATAAGAACAATAGAATGTGTGTTCAAAGGAAGGAGAATGTGATTGGTAGAAGTAATTAAATTATTTAAGCAGATTCAGGAGACAAGTAGTCTAAATGACAAAAAAGCAATTATTACAGCAAATAAGGAAAATGAATTATTTAAAAGGTGTTTAAAGTTTTTACTGGATGGCAGTATTGTAACAGGAATTAGTTCGAAGAAAATAAAAAAGAAAGTAACTCCAAGTTCCGAATTAGCACCATATTATTTATGTGTACATAGTACCTTTGAAGATGTTATGGAGTATCTTCGGAAAAACAATACTGGAAAAGACGAAGATATTTATGAGATTCAGATATTTTTATCTGGACATGAAAATGATAGAGATTTTTATGAGCAGATGATTACAAAGAAATTTAGATTAGGTGCTGATGAAAAATTGGTAAATAAATGCATTTCTGGATTAATTGATACTTGGGAAGTGCAGTTAGGCTCTTCATATGAAAAACTCAAATTGAAACATAATGAATGGTTTTCCCTTAGCCAAAAACTTAATGGAAATCGTGGCTCATTTTATCACAATAAGCTTATTAGCAGACAAGGTAAAGAATTTACTGGTATGCAACATATAATATCTGATTTTAATCAATTAGGTATCGGATGGTTTTATGATGGAGAACTTATGCGCAAGAACATAGATAACCTTTCTGATGGAGAAAACTTTAGAATCGGAACAGGAATTATTAATTCTGATGCAGAATCTAAGGAAGAAATTAAATTTGTTATTTTCGATTATTTTCCTGAGTCAGAATTAAAAGATGGACATTCAAATGAAAAATATAAAGTGCGTAGAGAAATGTTAAATGGGCTACGAAAAACAATCGAAGAAAAGGGATTAGATAATGTAGAAGTAGTTACTATGGTATATGAAGGTACTGATCAAACGCAAATTATGAAATGGCTTGATTATGCTGTTAAGCATGATTGGGAAGGACTTATGCTCAATAAGGATGCTACATACAAATGTAAGCGCACTACTGACCTTATCAAAATTAAAAGATTTTATACCATGGATCTTCCTATTATAAAAGTATTAGAAGGTGATGGAAGATTAAAAGGGACACTCGGAGCGTTAGTAGTTCAGTATAAAGACAATACTGTTAATGTTGGATCGGGATTTGATGATGAAACTAGAAGAAAGTTCTGGGAAGACAGAGATAATCTTATAGGTAGAGTTATTGAGGTTAAATACAAAGAAATCAGTAAAGATAAGAAAACAGGACTTGAAAGTTTACAGTTCCCAATCTATGTAGGATTAAGAGAAATTGGTAAGAGTATAAGCTACGATTGATTAAATTTAAATTCTAAAAAATTTCTAATAGAGAAGTAATAAATGTAACTCATAAACACATCAAATAAAATTCAATTTTAATACCCAAGGAGGTAAAAGTGAATAAGTTAAAAATCAAACTATCAACATCAGAAATGGTGAGTGATTTTATTAAAGTGTGCTCAAGATATGAATGTGATATTAATTTATATGATGGTAAGAATGTCATTGATGCGAAATCAAGCATTGGTGTTTTTGCAATCACTCAAGGAAAAGTCATAGAGGTACAAGCTATTACTTCTAATGAAAGTGTTATTTCATCGTTTATAGAAGATATGAGAAAGTTTGAGGTGTAAATGTGGGAAGTATAATTATTTTAGAGGAAACAACTAAAAATCCAATCACTTTGATTGGTAAAAGAGCAGGAGTGTGTTGGGGAGCGGATGTTACAGATGATTTAAAAAATTATAGACGTGGAATTGATTGCATTACATCTAATCATGGGAGAACACTTGAATATGTGAATGTAGAAATGATTATTGATGGATATTCTGCTAGAGTCATCCGTGAATGGTATACGCATTTGGGAGGATCGCCTACACGTTTGCAAGCAAGTACAAGATACATAGATTATGAGCATGGATTCAATTATATTGTTCCTGAAAGTATTAGAAATGATGAAAAAAGATATGAAATTTATACTGAAGCAATTCATCAAATCAATAAAGCTCTTATTGAATTAGAAGATATAGGAACACCAAGAGAAGATTCAGCATTATTACTTCCGCTTGGAATGACTACAAAAATTGTTGATAAGCGAAATTTGCGTAACCTCGTAGATATGTCACATCAGCGTATGTGTAGTCGGGCATATCACGAATACAGAAAATTATTTGGAGATATTTGTACTGCATTATATAAAGTCTCTGATGAATGGGCATGGATTGTAGATAACTTGTTTGTTCCCAAATGTGACTATATTGGCTATTGTCCAGAGAAAAAATCTTGCGAAAGAGTACAGAAAAAGGAGAATTGAGTATATATGATCATTGTTTTTTTAGGGGGGGGGTTCTTGATTATGGAAGTCCACAATTGAACATGAGCTGGTAACACATCATGACTTTGAAAAGATTTTTTATAGGAGGTGAGTATATACTTTTGGATAAGCATGTTTTTATAATCAATGGGTCTGGAGGAGTTGGAAAAGATACTTTTGTAGAATTAGTATCTATTGAGTTAAATGATACACTTAAAAAATTTCATACTGTAATCAATTTTTCTTCAGTGGATAAAGTAAAAGAAATTGCAAAAGAGATAGGATGGGATGGTAAAAAATCAGAAAAGGACAGAAAGTTTTTATCTGATTTGAAAATATTAACAAGTGAATATTGTGATATGCCATTTAAAAGTATGAAAAGTAAAGTAACTGAATTTATGAAGAATGAAGAAAGTAATTTTTTGTTTTTACATATTAGAGAACCAGAAGAAATAACTAGGGCAGTAAAAGCGTTTGGAGCAAAAACCATCTTGGTTATTAGAAATACAGTTAAACGGATTACTTCAAATATTGCTGATGAAAATGTTTTTAATTACAACTATGATTTTATTATTGACAATAATGGAACAAAAGAAGAACTAAACAGTAAAGCAAAAAAATTTATCCAGGAGGTTATAAATAATGAATAGAACTGTATATCTTGGCGGCGCAATGTCATGTTATTTCAACACAGAGCAACATAACTATCCAAAGGAATGGAGAGAAGAAGCAAAAGAATATGTTAAAAAATTATATGATTACATCACAATGGTTTCACCCATAGATTTCTATCAGATTGGAAAGAATTATCATCAAACTGAAACTGAAGTTATGAGGTTCGATCTTAGAATGGTCAGAGAATCAGACATTGTACTTGTAAACCTAAAAGACTTACATAATTCACTTGGAACCAGCGATGAGATTTTGTATGCGTTTATTAGTGGTAAACCTGTGATTGGCTTCTTAGAAGATGAAGCGGAAGTAAAAAATATTCATCCTTGGAAAATTGAACAGATTGATAGGATCGAAACTGGGGAAGGTGCGATGAAAAAAGCAGTTGACTATATCTACAGATATTATGTTGATAGATACAAATAAAAAACGTATATCATAAATAGAAAATTGTGTAGTTAAATAGAAATTTGGGAGACATAATTATTATGAGTTTAATTAAAAATGAATATCACTATAATTCTAAATTTAAGAAGTATGTTGATGAATACTGTAAAAAGAATAAAATCTCAGTAGAAGAGGCATTCTGTAAAATACATATAAAACGGATGTTTTGGAGATATACAGATGTTTAAGCAGAGAGGCGAACTATGAAAATAAAATTAAATACAATTGAGAACGTGAATGAGCTTGTGAATATTTGTAATAAATATGAAAATTGTGCTATAGACGTTAGACAGGGAAACCGGATAATTAACGGAAGAAGTATTCTTGGTATATTTAGTTTAAGTCTCTTAGAATGTTTATTGGTTTCTATTGAAACTAAAGAATTATATTTAAAAGAGGATTTTTATAATGACATTAAAAAATGGAAGGTAGATAAAGTTTAATAAAAAATAATAATATTAATTATTTATGTGCAAGATTGTAAAAATAATTCTATTATTTAATGATTATACGGATAGAAAAATAGCAGATAATGAGGAGGATTATTTATTGACAATACAAGAATGGTTAGGGTATGACAATAAACTTGGAGTAGATATTTGGAATAAGAAGTATAGGTATAATAATGAAACATTTGATGAGTGGCTTGATAGAGTGTCAGGAGAAGATGATAATGTAAAACAATTAATTAGAGATAAGAAATTTCTTTTTGGTGGAAGAATTTTATCCAACCGTGGCTTAGAAAAAATGGGAAAGAAGATTAGTTATAGTAATTGTTATGTTATGTCGCCTCCAGAAGATAATCTTGAAAGCATATTTGATTGTGCAAAAAAATTAGCTAGGACATTTAGCTATGGCGGAGGATGTGGAGTTGATATTTCTAAATTAGCTCCAAATGGTGCAAAAGTAAATAATGCTGCAGAAAAGTCAAGTGGTTCTGTTAGTTTTATGGATATGTATTCTATGATTACTGGTTTAATATCTCAGAATGGCCGTAGGGGAGCACTGATGCTGTCTATAGCATGTGAACATCCAGACTTAGAAGAATTTATTAATTTAAAATCTGATCTTGATAAATGTACAAAGGCAAATATTTCTATTCGTATTACAGATAAATTTATGGAAGCGGTACAGCAACATAAACCTTTTACTCTTAGTTTTACAAGAGAAGAGACAGGTGAAACAATTACAAAAGAAGTTGACGCATATCAATTATTTCATAAACTATGTGAAATGAATTGGAATTACGCAGAACCAGGAATGCTGTTCTGGGATAGAATCGAAAACTGGAATTTACTTAGTTGTGACGATAATTTTCATTACGCCGGAACTAATCCGTTAGCCATATAAACGTGCGGATTTAAAACCCTCTCTGATTGACTTGGACGAGATTCATAGCTCTACAGGGCGCAAGTTTAAATACAGCGTGAACGACTGAGCGAGAGGGACTTGGTTACAGTTTTACAGGTATGCGACAGTCTAGCGCACGATATGAAATATGAATGATACATGTTGTGTGAGGCGCAGAAGAGCCGCTTCCAGCAGGGGGTAGCTGTCTACTCGGTAGCATTAATTTATCTGAATTTGTAAAAGAAAATAAAACATTTGATTTTGACGATTTTAAAAATACTGTGCATACTGCAATTATTGCATTAAACAATGTCTTAAATGAAGGATTACCATTGCATCCATTGCAAGAACAAAGAGACTCTGTTAGAGACTGGATGCAAATTGGACTTGGAATTTTCGGGCTTGCAGATATGCTAATTAAAATGGAAATTAGATATGGAAGTAAAGAATCAATTGAACTTTGTGATGTGATTGGACAAGAAATGGCATGTCAAGCAATAAAAACATCAAGTTTTCTCGCCGAAGACTATGGCACATATCCTAAATATAATAAAGATGCAATATTAAAATCAGAGTTTTTTAAAAATCATGTAGACCAATTTAATAGAGATTATATATCTAATGATGGACTAAGAAATTCTCAACTTCTTACCATTGCTCCGACAGGAACCCTATCTTCTATGTTGGGTGTATCTGGTGGTATTGAACCAATTTATGCCAACTATTATGAAAGAAAAACAGAATCTCTTCATGGATATGATGAGTATTATAAGGTCTATACCCCGATTGTAAAAGTGTATATGGACAAGCATAGATTGAAAGATGAATCTGAGCTACCAGATTATTTTGTAACAGCACAAACTCTTGATTATAAAGAACGTATTGATATGCAATCTATATGGCAACGTCATATTGATGCATCTATTTCCTCGACAGTAAATGTACCTAATAATTTTACAGTTGAAGATGTAGAAAAATTGTATCTTTATGCATGGAAAAGAGGATTAAAGGGAGTAACAATATTCAGAGATGGGTGTGCGAGAACAGGTATTCTTTCCACAAATTCAAAAAAAGACTCTACTACAAAAAATGAATCATATTCCATCAGTGAGTTGCCAAGAGGAATGGTAATTAAGGCAGATGATAATTGTATTGGACGCAAAAGAACATTACATACAGGATGTGGAACATTGCATTGTGAAGCATTTTTTGATCCTAATAATGGTGATTTACTTGAAACATATTTTAGTAAGGGAAGTTCCGGAGGATGCAACCAATTTATGATTGGACTTTCCAGAATGATTTCATTATCTGCTAGAGGTGGAATTGATATTTATTCAATTGTAGATCAACTGAAATCATCCGGTACATGCCCATCATATGCTGTCAGAACAGCTACTAAACATGATACATCGAAAGGAAGTAGTTGTCCTGTTGCAATTGGTAACGCTCTTATTGATATGTATGAAGAAACAATAAATGATATTTATGTAGAAGATGAGGATGAGACTGATGTACATGAAAAAATAGAAGTAGTTAATAACAAAATCAATAACATGATTGCAAAATGCCCTCAGTGTGGAGGAAATTTAATATTTGAAGGGGGATGTAATACTTGTAAGGATTGTGGGTGGAGTAAATGTGATTAAACCTGAAGGTGATGAACTATTAATATGATAATAACGAGTGAATGTGAAAAGTGCATTCACTCAACAGTTTATGAAAAAGATAAAGCAAACATAAAAGTACATTGCAAAGTAAAAAATAAAACTTATTATTGGGGACAATGCATTTTTTGTGAAGATAAAATAAAGAAGGATGATTAATAATGAAAATAAAAATTAGAAAAACAAGTAAAAAAGCAATAGTTCCAAGAAGAGAAAGTGAAAAATCTGCTGGGTATGATTTATATGCGTGTATAGATAAAACTATTTTTATAAAACCACATGAAACTGTAATGATAGGAACTGGATTATCTATGGAATTACCAGATGGAACATTTGGAGCAATATTCCCAAGAAGCGGTATTGCAACTAAATATGGGTTAGCTCCTGCAAATAAAGTCGGTGTATGTGATTCAGATTATAGAGGAGAATATATGGTGGCTTTACATAATCATTCTGACAAAATGCAAACGGTTGAACCAAATCAAAGAATTGCTCAGTTAATAATTTTACCTTATATTATAGCAGATTTTTGTGAAGTAGATGAACTATCAACTACAAAAAGAGACAATAGAGGATTTGGATCAACAGGAAAATAACAAAGGAGAGATGTATTGTTGAGTATTTCAACAAAGAAAAGTAAACTTTTATTAATGTGTACTATTCCAATGATATCATTGACAATTCCTGCGAATAATACCTTTGCTGCTAGAAACAAATATGAAAATTTATATGCTGGGGCAGTAAACAATTTAATTAATACATATAGTGGAACGGCAGAATCTGTGGAATTTAATGAATATAGTGTATATACTAACTGCTATGTAAATTTTAGAGAAAAACCAACTACTGAATCTGAAATTATTTATATGTTAGAACCAAATACTCAGGTTACAGTTATTGGTGTATATCAAGGGTGGTGCAATGTTGTTTTAAATGAAATTTGTGGATATATTAAATCAGAATTTCTGTCAAAGGATATAGTATCAATTTCTGAATTAAATAGATGGAATATTGATCTAACAAAAGACGAGATTGATATACTTGCAAATATTTTATATTTAGAAGCGGGAATTGATAGTTCTGCTGGGAAAGAAGCAGTGGTAGAATCTATATTTAATAGAATGGTATTTTCAAAATCGTTCCATGGGGACTTATATTCTGTTTTGAGCAGCCCTGGACAATATTCTACATGGGAACTACAAAATAAAGCAACGCCTAAAAAAGAAGAATACCAAGTGATTAAGAATGTTTTGTACGGTATTACATATCAACTAGATTCTGAATACGTATATTTTTCTAAAAAGAAATCAAATGGGCATGATTTTATAAAGATTGGCTTACATTGGTTTGGGAAAGAGTAACTGATTAGAATATATAGGAAGGAGCTGGAGCCGTGCGCACAAAAGGATATCCTGGCTCCTTCGCATCATACAAAATGAATGAAGAACTATTGAAATATGCTGTTGAAAATGGTATGATTGATCTATCATACGTGCAAGAGCAGATTGAAATGAATAAAAGAAAGGAATTATTAGAGAAGCATCCGTACAAAACCTGGCAAGGGCAGGATGGAAGATGGTATACATATCTGCCAGATGTATCCAAGAAGGATGAAAGAAGGCTGGTAAAACGGAATGACAGGAAGAAATTGGAGGATGTGGTTGCCAGTTATTGGAAGCAGTTTGGAGAAGTCCATACACTGAAAAGCACATTTTACGAATGGGCAGATGAAAAACTGAGATATGGAGAGATTGAGAAGAATACATATGATAGGTACGAGACAGACTTTCATAGGTTCTTCAACAATGGGTTCGAGAATACGAACATAAAGAACATTACAGAAGACGCTTTGGAAGACTTCATAAAAACTACTATTAATAAGAAGCAACTGACATCTAAAGCGTACTCCGGAATGAGAACGTTGATAATTGGAATTTTTAAGTATGCGAAAAAGCATAAGTATTCTGATATAAGCATTCATACTTTCTTTGGCGATCTGAATCTGTCAAAGAAGATTTTTGCGAAAAAAGTAAAATGTGTTGAAAAAGAAGTTTTTACTGAGCATGAGATTAAAGCCATAGTGAAGTATATAAACGGGAAAGAAATGAAGATCAGGGAGCTTGGGATACTGCTTGCGATTTATACTGGTATGCGTCCGGGGGAATTAAGTGCGTTAAAACAATCTGATATTAGGAAGAATGAAAGAACTATCCATGTGCAGAGAAGTGAAGTCAAGTACAAGGGCAGCAACGGAAAAACAGTAATCAGCGTAAGAGACTTTCCGAAATCAGACGCAGGTGATAGGTATTTATTATTAAGTGATAAAGCTTATGACACAGTAAAGAAGATATTAAGGCTGAATCCATTTGGGGAGTATTTGTTCCAGGATGAAAAAACCCATAAGAGAGTAACTGAAAATGGTTTTAACCACAAGCTGAACAGGATATGTACGGCAGTAAACATTCCGGTGAGAACAATGCATAAGCTAAGAAAGACATATGGTACGACTTTGATTGACCATGGGGTTAGTGATTCCATCATTACAGAGCAGATGGGACATGCAGATATAAAGACTACGAGACAGTATTATTATTACAGCAACCAAAGTAACGGAGAAAAATTAGAGCAGCTTAACAGAGCATGTATTGTATGAGCGAACAATTAAAAGTAATCAAAAGGTAATCAAAGGTAATCAAAACTAAATTAAAGAAAGCCAGTATTTATGCGGGTTTCAGCGATTTTTGACAGGGTTCGAATCCCTCTTCCCCTGTTTTAAGAAGCCTTGGGAATTTTGAATTTGTGAGGGCATTGAGAAGGTCTGATTCTAAAAAGAATTAGGCTTTTTTCGTTATTAGTATTAAAAGAACTATTTTAATAAAAAATAGCTTTCTTTTTGGGACATATTGTGATATGATAAAACAAATATAGGATAAGGTGAGATGGTAAAATGTTAGTATTTTTAATAGGCGGAGTAGTATTAATTGCAGTGATTGTAGCAGTGGTTGCTTCTGTGGCCGGAACGGTTGCTGCGGTAGCAGATGAAGATTCTCAGGAATAGTGAAAAGTAATAAGAGAGTCGAAGCCCTTGTAGGATACTGCAGGGGTTTTTGATTTATAGTAATAGAAAAAGCTCCAAGATCTTTCTATTGCTTGGGCTGATTTTAACGAATCTGTTTTGCAGGTTCTTTTTTCTTGCCTGACAAAAAGCTTTGCTACGGATTATTAGGAGGAAGGAATGAACGAGAAAAGAGAGTTTTATAAGAGAGTTGCGGGACTTGTAGTTCCTATGGCATTGCAGAATTTGATGAATGTCGCGGTACAGTCCGCCGATGTAGTGATGCTGGGACGCGTGGGGGAAAAGGCGCTTTCAGCGGCTTCTTTGGGAGGACAGGTAAATTTTATTCTTAGCCTGTTCTTATTTGGACTGACCTCTGGAGCATCTGTTTTGTGCGCTCAATATTGGGGGAAAAAAGACCAGACGTCCATAGAAGTGATAACCGGGATCTGCTTACGGTTTTCCCTTTTGATAGGCCTGGGGGTTACGGCTTTTACTATGGCCTTTCCAGGAGCAATTATGCAGATTTTAACGTCAGATGAACAAGTTCGGATACTGGGGATTGATTATTTGCGGGCAGTATGTCTGTCTTATCTGCTTATGGCTTTTACTTCGGTTTATTTGAATATTATGCGGAGTATGGAGCGGGTAGTGGTATCCACGGTAATATATGGAGCCTCCCTAATCATTAATATTATTGTGAATGCATTTTTAATTTTTGGAATTGGGCCCTTTCCGGAATTAGGCGTAGTGGGCGCCGCAGCGGGAACTGTGATTGCCCGACTGGCGGAATGCCTTATGGTACTGATCCATAATAAGTGGAAAAACAGCTTGATAAATTTTGGCTTGAAGCTTCTTTTTGTAAAAAACAGGGCGTTGTTTCAAGATTTTATGAAAATATCCGGCCCGGTGATTATAAATGAGGTTCTGTGGGGGATTGGTATGTCTGCTACGGCGGCTATTTTAGGTCAGCTGGGCAGTGAGGCGGCCTCTGCAAATGCCATTGTTCAAGTAGTACGTCAGCTTTCTACGGTGATTTCTTTTGGAATTGCCAGCGCTACTGCCATTACCGTGGGGAAAGCCATTGGAGAAGGAAAAAAGGATCTGGCCAAAGAATACGGAAAGCGTTTTGTAAAGCTGGTAATTATCAGCGGGTTGATTGGCAGTCTGATCGTTTTGGCGGTTCGTCCGGTGGTGCTGGCAGTGATGGAATTAACTCCCGTGGCAAAGGGGTATTTGTCCTTTATGATGTTTTTAATGGCGGCTTATGTATGTCTTCAGGCATTCAATACATTGATTGTAGTGGGAATTTTCCGGGGAGGCGGGGACACCAGATATGGTATGGTGCTGGAAATTATTGGACTATGGGGCGGCTCGGTAGTTCTGGGAAGCATTGCGGCATTTGTATTAAAATTCAGCGTTCCTGGGGTATTTGCAGTAATTTTATTAGATGAATATATCAAGTTTCCGTTGATTATCTATCGCTATCGAACCTATAAATGGTTGAAGGATGTGACAAGGTAATAGTTACTTAATTCTTGCAATAGGTGAGGATATTGTTTATAATGGAGTAGAAATTACGTTTAGGAGGAAAAGAAAATGAATCAAAATCATTCAGATGGAAAAGCAATCGCGTCGCTGGTTCTTGGCATTATAGCCTGCGTATGCGTTTTCTTTGGGCAAGGGGCGCTTTTGGGCATAGTGCTTGGGGTTGTAGGACTGGTTCTGGGAATCAATGCAAGAAAAGAGAATCCCAGCGGAATGGCTACAGCCGGAATCGTTTTATCTACCATTGCCGTAGTGATATGCGCTTTGGGATTTTTAGCATGTGTGGCGTGTATTGGATGCCTTGGTTCCATGGCATGGATGGCAAGTTAAGCAATGCTGCCTTATATTGATGTGTTTGGCCGCCAGATTTCCATGTATGCCCTTTGTATTTTAATTGGGCTTGCGCTGGGAATTTTGGCGGCATTTTTTCGGGCAAATATCTATAAGTGTCCCTGGGAGGATGTCTTGTATGCGTCTTTTTATGGAATATTAGGATCGATTGCCGGTGGGAAGTTTCTGTATTTATTAACAAATTTGTCCTGGATTTTGAAGCATTCAGCAGAGATCCTGGGGAATCAGGAGGCGCTCGTAGCTTTATTTACCGGGGGATTTGTATTTTACGGAGGAATTTTGGGAGCTTTGGCTGGAATTTATCTGTATGCAAAGCAGTATCATTTGAGAACAGGAATGTTATTGGAAATTCTTGTGCCATCGGTGCCCTTGGCTCATGCACTGGGACGGGTAGGATGCTTTTGCGCAGGATGCTGTTATGGTCTGCCTATGGAACCGCCCTGGGGCGTATATTTTATTCATTCATTGTCGGCGCCTGGCGATATCTCATTTTTTCCGGTACAGTTATTGGAAGCCGGCTGTAACCTGGCGATATTTATATTCTTATTTGTAAAATATAAGGACAAAAAAACAAAAGGCGAAGCGTCCTGCTTCTACCTTTTGTCTTATGGAATTCTGCGTTTTGCCCTGGAATTTCTTCGGGCGGATGCAGAACGGGGATTCTTGTTCGGGCTGTCTACGTCCCAATGGATCAGTATTTTTCTGGTAGTCAGTGTTCTTATTATAAGGAAGAGGATATTTCCTGAGAGAGATCCAGAAAGCTGATATCCTGGTTTCTTGCGATCTTAGCCAGATCTTCGTATTCCGGTTTCCTGCGGCATACGCCGTAACCTTCATTTTGCTTGATGGTAACGGGGCCGTAGGGAGATTCCTGCTGCTTGAAACTGGCGGACAATTTCCGGCGCTTGATTTCCTGAATGCGGATGCCCCGGGTAGTCGTATGGAAAAAGATCAAATCACACATGGAACGTTCCTTGTCTGGGGAACAGAGGCAGGTGAGAAGATGGCCGGGACGTCCCTTTTTCATAAGAATGGGGATGATATAGGCGTCTAAGGCTCCGTGGTGCATGAGTTCTTCTAAGGCAAAGCCAAGGGCTTCTCCCGTCATATCGTCTAAGTTACAGGAAAGGGAAAGGATTTCATCGTCTGCCAAGCTTTCCCCGGAGTCTCCCAGGAATGCACGGACACAGTTGGCCTGCGGGAAATCCCTTGTTCCTATACCGTATCCTGTTTTTGAGACAGTCATAGGGGGCATAGGAAGAAAGTCTGAGGCAAAATGGCGGAGCAGAGCGGCTCCGGTAGGTGTGCAAAGCTCTCCTGAAATTTGTCCTCCGTATATGGGGACGCCGGAAAGGATTTCAGCCGTGGCGGGAGCAGGAACCGGGAGGATTCCATGGGCGCAGCGTATGGCGCCGCTTCCTACATGGACAGGGGAAGCCAAAATCCGATCCGGGTTAAGAATCTCTATCAATAAGCAGCATCCTACCACATCCATCAGAGCATCTAAGCTTCCAACCTCATGAAAATGGATTTGTTCTAAGGTGGATTCATGGGCCTTGGCCTCTGCATTGCCGATTCGCTGATATACCGCCTGTGCGTTGGATTTTACAGTGTCTGACAAAGGAAGCTGGGAAATCATCTGCAGCATGTCCTTGTAACTGCAGTGGTGGTGACTATGGTTATGAGATTCCTCTTCGTGGGAATGGTGGTGGCTGTGCATATGTTCCTCTTCTTCTTTTCCCTGGATTAGAACCTTCATATGGGTGCCGAAAATTCCGCACTTCTGACGGCGGGAAACAGACAAGGATATATCTTTAAATCCTAAGTGATTCATCTGGTTTCGAAAGGCTTCCTGCTCCTGGGGTGTTAAAAGTTCGTATAGCGCCCCCATCAACATATCCCCTGCAGCGCCCATGCTGCATTCTAAGTATAGTAAATTCATACGAAACACTCCTTATTTTTTTTGTATTTTTGTGAAAACTTTTCCTATATTATAAGAGCTTTTGGGACGTCAGTCAAGATTTCCTGGAAATGCTACAAAATTCTGGAAGCCCGGTTGACAGAAGGAAAAAAACATGGCATAATCACAAGCACAGTAGCAAAAGGAATTAATTGGTAGAGCGAAAGGATTGAAAGATATGAAAGAGAAGAAAATAAGACTGATGGCTACCGAGGACGTTCAAGAGTTTGTAAATGCAGCTGAAAGATGTGAATTTGATATCGACGTTCTCCATGAGAGAGTCATGATTGATGCAAAATCTTTGTTAGGTGTTTTGGGCATTGGATTGTCCAAGGAGCTCACAGTAAAATACTGGGGTGAGAATCCAACTTTTGAGAATGTAGTAAAAAAATATGCGGTGATGTAAACGCAATGGACGTATAAGAAATGATTTCTGTAAATCAAGGAAAATCAAAAGAAAATCTCTATGAAAAGCACTGTCGTTTGGCGGTGCTTTTTTCTGGTATGGAAATGTGAGGAAGGGAGAAGGCCATGGAGCAGGTGAGGATTTCCGTACGCAATTTGGTGGAATTTGTGCTGCGGTCCGGAGACATTGACAATCGAAGGGGACGGACGGCCCAGAAAGAAGCCATGCAGGAGGGAAGCCGGATACATCGAAAAATTCAGCGGCGGATGGGCGCTTCCTATCATGCAGAAGTGCCTCTAGGGCTGGATCTGGATCTGGGCTCTTATAGGCTTTTAATTGAGGGGCGGGCAGATGGAATTCTCATAGAAGAGGGCCAGGTGACAGTGGATGAAATCAAGGGAATTTATCAGGATGTGCATAGCCTGACGGAGGCGGTGCCGGTTCATCTGGCTCAGGCAAAATGTTATGGCTATATGTACGGAAGCCAGGAAAAGCTTATGGAGATTACCCTGCGCATGACGTATTGTAATCTGGATACGGAAGAAATCCGCTATTTTTATGAGACATATTCCATGCAGGAGCTATCGGATTGGTTTGAATCTTTGATAGAGAGCTATCGGAAATGGTCTGACTTCCAATTTCAAGCAAAACAGGAGCGGCAGGCGTCTATTCAGAGTCTTCCCTTTCCCTTTTCCTATCGAGAGGGACAAAAGGAGTTGGTTGCCGCGGAGTCTCGTACCATTTGCCGCAGTAAGATGTTGTTTATCCAGGCGCCTACCGGGACGGGGAAAACCATTTCCACTGTATTTCCTGCTGTACGAGGCGTAGGAGAAGGCTTTGGGGAAAAGATTTTTTATTTGACCGCAAAGACGATTACAAGAACAGTGGCCAGAGAGGCTTTTGCCCTTTTGGAAAGGCAGGGATACCGGGGGAGCGTTTTGACCATTACGGCCAAGGAAAAGCTGTGCCTTTGCCAAGAGATGGACTGTAACCCTGTGAGCTGTCCATATGCCAAGGGACATTATGACCGGGTAAACGACGCGGTGTTTGACCTGGTAAGGAAGGAAAAGGAGATTTCCAGGGAGCGGCTCTGTAAGCAGGCGGAAGCTTTTAAGGTTTGTCCCTTTGAGCTGTGTCTGGATACGGCCCTTTGGGTGGATGTGATTATTTGTGATTATAATTATGTGTTTGATCCCAATGTATATTTGAGGCGTTTTTTTGCAGAGGGAGTGAAGGGGGATTATATTTTCCTTATTGACGAGGCCCACAATCTGGTGGAACGGGGCCGGGAGATGTACAGTGCGGTTCTCTATAAAGAATCCTTTTTAGAAGTAAAAAAGCTGACGAAGGAATATTCTGTGAGCGTGGCTCGAAGTCTGGAGAAATGCAATAAACTGTTGCTGGAAATGAAACGGGAGTGCCAGGAGTACCAGCTGCTGGATACCGTAGGCGGTTTGGTATTTCAACTGTTAAATTTAGGAGCTGTCATGGATGAATTTTTCCAGAAAAACATAGATTTTCCGGAAAAAAAGAAGGTTCTGGAATTTTATCTGGAGCTGCGGCATTTTTTGAATATGTATGAACGGGTGGACGAAAATTATGTGATTTATACCAGCCACCAGGAGGACGGCAGGTTTCTGATTAAACTATATTGTGTAAATCCGGCCGTAAATCTGCAATCCTGTCTGAATAAAGGCAGGAGTGCGGTATTCTTTTCGGCCACGCTGCTGCCGATGCAATATTATAAGAAGTTGTTGAGCACCAGGGACGATAACTATGCGGTATATGCACAAACGGTTTTTTCCCAGGAGCAAAGCTTGATTTTGGTAGCTTCTGACGTCAGCAGCAAATATACCAGAAGGAACCGCCAGGAATTTCAACGCATTGCATCGTATATCCGGGAAATGGTTTTGGCAAGGAAGGGAAATTATATGGTGTTCTTTCCTTCTTATAAGATGCTGGAGAAGGTGTTGGAAGCCTGCATGGAATATCCGGAGGGGATGGAGATTCAGATTCAGCGGCCGGGGATGCGGGAAGAGGAGCGGGAGGCGTTTTTGCAGGCATTTTCAGAGGAGCGGGAAGGTTCTCTGGCAGGCTTTTGTGTGATGGGAGGTATTTTTGCGGAGGGCATTGATCTTCAGGGGGAACGGCTGGTGGGAGCGGTGATTGTCGGCACCGGGCTTCCCCAGATCAGTGAAGAACGGGAGATTTTGAAGCAGTATTATGAGGAACGGGAAGGGGACGGATTTGATTATGCTTTTCGCTATCCGGGCATGAATAAGGTTATGCAGTCGGCGGGGCGGGTAATTCGTACCGCAGCGGATAAGGGGGTTATTTTACTGTTGGACGAGCGTTTTTTGCAGCAGGAGTATCAGCGGCTGTTTCCCAGAGAGTGGCAGGGATTTCAGGTTTGCAGAAGGGAGACAGTGGGAGAAATGCTGCGTGGGTTTTGGAACAAATAGGCGGTCTATGAAAAATGTTGTGTTGGGGACTTTTTGTAAGAGGGAATGCAAAAATTGACAAAAGGGTGTGTGGGATGAAGCAGTATAAGGGAAAGAGCGTATTTGACGGCATTGCCATCGGCAGGCTGTACGTATACGGCAGAAAGAATCAACAGGTAAAGCAGGAACGTGTAAAAGACGCCGATCAGGAAACCCTGCGGTTTCGTAAGGCTCAAAGAAGGGCCATCGGCCAGCTGGCAGGACTTTATGAGGAAGCCATAAAAACTGTGGGGGCCGCTCATGCAGCTATTTTTGAGATTCATCAGATGATGCTTCAAGACGATGCATACGCAGAATCCGTTGAAACTATTATCTGTACACAAAACGTAAATGCGGAATATGCGGTGGCTGTAACCAGAGATAAATTTGCGGAAATGTTTGCCGCAATGGACGATGATTATATGAAGGAGCGGGCGTCGGATGTTCAAGATATTTCCCAACGCATACTTCGCATTTTATCTGGCGGGGAGTTGGATGAGATTGATTTTAAGGAGCCGGTGATTGTAGCAGCGGAGGATCTGTCTCCCAGCGAGACGGCTCAGATGCATTCCTCTAAAGTGCTGGCCTTTGTGACGGTTCATGGCTCCGTCAATTCCCATACGGCGATTCTGGCAAGAACTATGGGGATTCCCGCATTGGTTGGGACGCCTGTTTTCCTGGATTCCTCCCTTCATGGAAAAATGGCGGTAGTAGACGGGGACACAGGCTTTTTGTATGTAGATCCGGATCATGAGACCCTTGGAAAAATGCGGGAGAAGTACAAAACGTTTCTGGCTCAAAGAGAGCTGCTGCAGACGTTGAAGGGAAAGGAAACGATTACCCGGGACGGGAAAAAGGTTCTATTGTGTGCCAATGTGGGAAATGATAAAGATCTGGACAGGGTTCTGGAAAATGATGGGGAGGGGATCGGACTGTTTCGCAGTGAGTTTCTCTATCTGGAGCGTGATACGTATCCTACTGAGGAGGAGCAGCTAAAGATTTATAAGACAGTGGCAAAGACCATGGGGGAAAAACGAGTAATTATCCGAACGCTGGATATTGGGGCCGATAAGCAGGCGGCTTATTTTGGACTTCCCAAGGAGGAAAATCCAGCTATGGGATTTCGGGGGATCCGTGTCTGCCTGACTCGGCCGGAGATATTTAAAACTCAGCTTCGGGCGTTGTTTCGAGCCAGCGTCTTTGGAAATATTGCCATAATGTATCCCATGATTACTTCCTTAAAAGAGATTACAAGAATCAAGGAACTAGTAGAGGAGGTGAAACAGGAACTGAAAAAAGACGGCCTTCCCTTTGGAGAGCCAAAGCAGGGCATTATGATTGAGACGCCTGCAGCTGTTATGATAAGTGAACGCCTTGCCAGAGAGGTGGATTTTTTCAGTATCGGGACGAATGATTTGACCCAGTATACTCTGGCTGTTGACCGTCAGAATGAGCGGTTGGAGGATTTTTACGATCCCCGTCATCCGGCGGTGCTTCGGATGATCGCCCAGACCGTGGAAAGCGCTCACAGGGAGAAGATCTGGTGCGGTATTTGCGGGGAGCTGGGAGGAGATCCAGAGTTGACCAAATTATTCCTGACTTTGGGAGTGGATGAATTAAGTATGCCGCCCGAAAATATTTTGGCGATTCGGAAAATTATCCGAGAAACAAATGTAAAGGAGGAGGGAGAAGCCCTTCGAAAAGAGTTTTTGTAACAATTACAAACAAGAGTTTGTAAAGAAAAAATACTTGACACCTTGAACAACATATAGTATGATACCAGAGGTGACAGACATGGAAAAGAAAGTGATGCAGACATATTTGTATGATTTTTATGGAGAACTGCTAACAAAGCATCAGAAAAATGTCTATGAAGATTTTGTATTGAATGATTTATCCCTGGGTGAGATTGCTCAGGAGAGAGGCATCAGCCGCCAGGGCGTCCACGACCTGGTGAAGCGTTGTGACCGGCTGCTTATGGGATATGAAGAGAAGCTGCATTTATTGGAGCGTTTCCAAAAGATTAAGGGTAAGATTGAGCAGATTAATCAGTTGACCTTGACAGAGAAAGCCCAAGAAGCAGAAGCGGCCAGCCAGCGGATCCGGCAGCTTTCTCAGGAGATATTAGAGGAGTTATAGCATGGCATTTGACAGTTTATCGGAGAAACTCCAGAACGTATTTAAAGCTTTAAGGAGCAAGGGGCTTCTCACAGAGGCGGATGTAAAGGCAGCCCTGAAGGAAGTTAAGATGGCGCTTTTGGAGGCTGACGTTAATTTCAAAGTGGTGAAGCAGTTTGTGAAGTCTGTCCAGGAACGGGCCGTAGGCCAGGATGTGATGAACGGGCTGAATCCCGGCCAGATGGTGGTTAAGATAGTAAACGAAGAGATGGTTCGCCTGATGGGGGATGAGACCACAGAGCTTGCCTTAAAGCCTGGGAATGAAGTAACCGTCATTATGATGGCAGGGCTTCAGGGAGCCGGTAAGACAACCACCACCGCCAAGATTGCAGGGAAGCTGAAGCAGAAGGGCAGAAAGCCTCTTTTGGCAGCCTGCGACATTTACCGTCCGGCGGCCATTCAGCAGCTTCAGATCAACGGAGAGAAGCAGGGGGTGGAAGTGTTCTCTATGGGAAGCGGGCATTCCCCTGTGAATATAGCGAAGGCTGCCATAGAGCATGCTGCAAAGCACGGAATGAATGTGGTGATTCTGGATACGGCGGGGCGTCTCCATGTGGATGAAGACATGATGAAAGAGCTGATGGAAATAAAGGCTCATGTAGACGTTACGCAGACGATTCTGGTAGTGGACGCCATGACCGGACAGGATGCAGTGAATGTGGCCTCTACCTTTCAGGAACAGATTGGAATTGACGGCGTCGTACTGACCAAATTAGACGGGGATACCAGAGGCGGAGCGGCTCTTTCCATTCGTGCCGTAACAGGAAAGCCTATTTTATATGTAGGTATGGGAGAGAAATTATCCGATTTGGAGCAATTTTATCCCGACCGGATGGCTTCCAGAATCCTGGGAATGGGGGATGTGCTTACTCTGATTGAAAAAGCCCAGGAAGAAATCGACGAGGATAAGGCCAAAGCATTGGAGCAGAAGCTGAAGAAAGCTGAATTTGGCTTCGACGATTATTTGGAATCCATGAACCAGATGAAGAAGATGGGGGGCTTATCCAGCATTTTAAGTATGCTTCCCGGAATCGGGGGCGGTCAGCTGGCGGAATTAGAGAACGCCATTGACGAGAAAAAAATGGCCAGGATTGAAGGAATTATTTATTCCATGACCCCGGAGGAACGGGCAAATCCAGCCGTTTTAAATCCAAGCCGCAAGCGCAGGATTGCTGCCGGCGCGGGAGTGGATATCAGCGAGGTGAACCGTCTGGTGAAGCAATTTGAACAGTCCAAAAAGATGATGAAGCAGATGCCGGGACTGATGGGGGGCAAAGGAAAGAGGGGACGCTTCAAGCTGCCGTTTTAACATGATTCATAGAAAAAATGTGCCGCGGTGCATTTTTTATAAATAGTAAGTTCAAGGAGGTGAATGAAAAGTGGTAAAGATCAGATTGAAAAGAATGGGACAGAAAAAAGCTCCTTTTTATAGAATCGTTGTAGCAGATTCCAGATCTCCCAGAGATGGCAGATTTATCGAAGAGATCGGAACCTACGATCCTACGAAAGATCCCAGCGAATTCCATGTAAACGAAGAACTGGCAAAGAAGTGGCTGTCAAATGGGGCCCAGCCTACAGAAATGGTAGGTAAGATCTTCAAAGCGGCCGGCATCGAGAAATAGGATTCGTGAGGTGACGTGATGAAAGAATTGGTAGAAGTAATTGCAAAGGCTCTTGTGGAATTTCCCCAGGAGGTAGTAGTTACAGAGACCCAGAATGAGAAAGCCATTGTCTTGGAGCTTCGGGTGGCCCAGTCCGATATGGGAAAAGTCATCGGCAAGCAGGGACGCATCGCCAAGGCAATCCGCTCTGTTGTGAAAGCAGCGGCGGCTAAGGAAGAAAAGAAAGTAATTGTAGAGATTGTTCAGTAATAAACGAAAAGGGGGCTGCGTGCAGTTCCCCTTTTCGTTTTGGGAAAACCTGAACCAGGAAGGGATATACATGGAAGATTTATTGCAGGTAGGCGCGATTGCCAATACCCATGGAGTTCGTGGGGAAGTAAAGGTATTTCCCATGACGGACGATGCAGGCCGTTTTCGGAAATTAAAGCATGTAATTTTAGATACCGGGACTAAGAAAAAGGAGCTTGAAATTACCCAGGTTAAATTTTTTAAGAACCTGGTTATTTTAAAATTTCGGGGATATGACACCATGAATGAGGTAGAGCCCTTAAAGGGGATGCCCCTTTATGTGACCAGGGAGAACGCCGTGGAATGCGGGGAGGACGAATACTTTATCGCGGACTTAATCGGTATTTCTGTTGTAGACGAGCAGGAAAAGTCCTTGGGTGAGATCAAGGATGTGCTTTCCACCGGTGCAAATGACGTATATGTAATTGAAAAGCCGGGAGGAGGGGAACTCTTACTGCCGGCCATCAAGGAATGCGTTCTTCAGGTGGATATAAAGGGACGTAGGATGCAGGTTCATGTGCTGGAGGGATTATGAGATTTTTTGTATTGACCTTGTTCCCGGATATGGTGCGAGACGGATTGCATACTAGCATTATCGGCCGGGCGATACAGGCGGGGCATTTGTCTTTAGAGGCCGTAAATATCCGGGACTTCTCTGCTAATAAACATCAAAAGGTAGATGATTACCCTTATGGAGGCGGGGCGGGAATGCTGATGCAGGCCCAGCCGGTGTACGACGCCTTTCAGTCGGTGACAGAACGGATCGGAAGAAGGCCCAGATGTATTTATCTGACGCCCCAGGGTAAAACATTCCATCAGAAAATGGCAAAGGAATTGGCCATGGAGGAGGAACTGATATTCCTTTGCGGACATTACGAGGGGATTGACGAGCGAGTGCTGGAAGAGATTGTGACAGATTACGTTTCCATTGGGGATTACGTCCTGACAGGCGGAGAATTGCCGGCTATGGTAATGATTGACGCCATTTCTAGGATGGTGCCGGGGGTTTTAAGTAATGAAGAATCCGGCAGCACCGAATCTTTTGAGGATTGTCTTTTGGAATATCCCCAATACAGCAGGCCCGAAGAGTGGATGGGAAAAAAAGTGCCCCAGATACTTTTATCTGGCCATCATAAAAATATCGAAGCATGGCGCAGGGAACAGTCTAAGATGCGTACAAAAGAACGCAGGCCGGATTTATGGGGACAATATCTTTTGGAGCATCCAAAGGAATAGGAGGGAGGATGAGCCATGCTGTTTAGCTCCATGATTTTTTTGTGGATTTTTTTGCCTCTTATATTGTTGTTTTACTATATTGTGCCGAACCATTGGAAAAACGCCGTACTGTTGCTGGCAAGTCTGATATTTTATTCTTGGGGCGAACCAAAATATGTGCTGCTTATGATTTTTTCCGTAACCTATAATTATTTTTGCGGGCTTTTATTAGAGAAACATAGAAAATGGTTTTTATTGGCCGTATGTGTTTTGGTAAATTTAGGAGTACTGGGGTATTTTAAGTATTTTAATCTGGCTGTGCGGGTGCTGAATATGGCTTGCGGACAGGAGCGATTGGGATTTCGGGAGATTGTCCTGCCTTTGGGAATTTCCTTTTACACCTTTCAGATTCTGTCGTATGTAATAGACGTATACCGGGGAGAGATTAAGGCCCAGAAGCACTATGGCCGTTTGATGCTGTATGTAGCGTTTTTTCCGCAGCTGATCGCAGGCCCCATTGTAAAATACAAAGACATCGAGCATCAGATGGGCAGGCGGGTACACAGCGATGAAAAGACGTTTTATGGGATTCGAAGATTTGTATACGGTCTGGGGAAAAAGGTGCTGATTTCCAATACAGTGGCCTATTATGCAGACTTAATTATGAATGCAGAATTGTTTCAGATTAGTTCGGGGCTGGCTTGGATGGGGGCCATCTTGTATACGCTGCAAATTTATTTTGATTTTTCCGGTTATTCCGACATGGCCATCGGGCTGGGGAAAATTTTTGGATTTGATTTCCAGGAAAATTTTCGATATCCCTATTTATCTTGTTCTATTCAGGAATTCTGGCGTCGCTGGCATATTTCCCTGTCCACCTGGTTTAAGGAATACCTCTATATTCCTTTAGGTGGAAATCGCAGGGGGAAGCTACGTACATATGTAAATCTGGTGATTGTATTCTTTATGACCGGCCTGTGGCATGGGGCAGACTTTAATTTCATTTTTTGGGGTCTGTATTACGGATTCTTTTTGGTTTTGGAGCGTTTGTTCCTTGGAGAACTATTAAAAAAGAATCGAATTAAGATTTTGAACCGTATTTATACCATGCTGGTAGTGATCGTGGGCTGGGTGATGTTTCGGATGAACTTTAGTCACGGGATAGATTATATCCTGCATATGTTCCGTTTTACACCGGGAATGAACCATCTGGGAAACACCTTTACATTGAAAATATGTTTGTTTGGCGGACTGGGAATTTTGCTGTGCGGTCCGCTGCAGAGGCTTTTACCCAAATGGAGTAAAAAGCTGTTGGATGAAACATATTGTTCCGCTGTAGAAATGCTTTTGCTTTTGGGAATTTTATTTTTATGTGTTGTGATGCTGGTCAGCGATATGTATAATCCGTTTATCTATTTTCGGTTTTAACGGCAGTGCAAAGGTATGTATCTTGAGGCTGCCCTGGGAGACTTATATATGAAGAAAAGAAAAATTGGTATCATTGCTTTTTGGTTGTGCCTGGCTCTTCCCGGGATTTTATATCCGCTTTTAAAAGACTATATTGACAGTGAAAATTATGAAAAGCGCGCTTATGCAGAATTTCCTGAGATTTCCTGGCAAACGTTAAAAGAGCTTCCCGGCGGTTTGGAAGCGTACTATAATGACCGGATTCCCTTTAAAAATCAATTTACCCGTATCAATACCCAGATGGAGCGCATGATAAACAGGGATAAATCTCTGATGGAATTTATGGCAGGGATGGAACAAGTCACCCAGGGAAGGGAAGGGTGGCTGTACCTGACGAATATTGGATTGGAAGAAGACAGTATCCGGGATTATCTGGGTAATAATTTGTATTCGGAAGAAGAATTGAAAGAGTTGGCGGAGTACTATCAGAAGGTCAGCGATTATTTTAAGGAAAAAGGAACGGAATTTGTATTGTTTATTCCGCCCAATAAAGAGCAGATTTACAATGAATATATGCCCAAAAATGTAGAGATGGCCAAAGGTGAAAACAGAACCCAGCAGGCTGTTTGCTATATTACGGAGCATACGGATGTAAAGGCCATTTATGCAAGGGACGCCCTGAGGGAGGGGAAGAAGCAGTATCAGATGTATTATAAATATGATACGCATTGGAACAGCCTGGGGGCCTTTGTGGGAGTGCAGCTTTTGACAGAGCTTTTGCAGGGAGAGCATATGTCCCTGGAGGATATTGAGGTAGTGGAAACCGATAGCTTTGGACGTGATCTGGCCGGGCTTTTGGGAATTGTGAAAGATTGCAACGATGACAAGGGATATAAGGTCAAAGGATATAAAGAAAACGTGAAGGTGAAAACCGTAGAGAAAGAAGAGGGAATTTTTTATCATTTTCAGTCTAATGCGAAAGACAGGCGGCGGGTATTAGTGTTTCACGATTCTTTTGCAGAGGCTATGAGAGTGCACCTTGCCAAGTGCTTTGGAGAAGTGACCTTTGTCAAGGATACAGAGGGAGGACGGGCAAAAGAAATGATAGATGAAAATCCCCCGGATATTTTTATTTTAGAGATTTTAGAACGCCGCAGGGGGAGCTTTGAAGAATTGGCGGGTTGGTTTTTGGAATGAAAAAGCAAAGTTTCAGGAAAAATGCTTGCTTTTCCAGGAAAATCATGATAAAATAACTCACTGTGAGAAAATAGTCAGGATGGTCCTCTGCTACCGAAGGTATTAAGAACATCTAAATCATCAGGAGGTCACAAAATGAATTCAGCAGAAATTATCAGGAACATTGAAGCAGAACAACTGAAGGCCGAAGTGCCCCAGTTCCATGTAGGCGATACCGTAAAAGTCTATGGCAAAATCAAAGAAGGAAACCGGGAGAGAGTTCAGGTATTTGAAGGTATTGTATTAAAGAAACAGGGCGGAAGCAGCCGCGAGACATTTACCGTTCGTAAGTTCTCCAACGGCGTGGGCGTAGAAAAGACTTGGCCGCTGCATTCTCCTAATGTAGAGAGAGTAGAAGTTGTAAGACGCGGTAAAGTAAGACGGGCGAAGCTGAACTATTTAAGAGGCCGTGTAGGTAAGCGGGCGAAAGTCAAAGAACTGGTAAAATAATATTACTGTGAACGGAGTGAACAGTAACAAATAATGTGTAATTGGGAAGGGGCTGTTTGCGGACAGCCCCCTTTATCTTATAGGGAGGTCGATTCCTGTCAGATAAAGTCCCTCCAGGCAGGAGGCGCATCATGAGATATAAGCGGAATCGTTTTCGCAGCAAGACAACCAGAAATCCCAAAACGATATCCAACGGCCTGAATTTTAAGCCGGGAAAGCGGGGGATGAACCTGGAGCGGATCAAAGGGGCAATCGTATGGATTTGTGAGATTATCCTGGCCGTTGCCATGGCTGCGGTGATTGTTTATTTTTTGGGAGTACGGATTTCGGTGGTGGGGCAGTCCATGTCCGGGACGCTGGAGAATGGGGATACGGTACTGATAAACCGTTTTGAATATAAGCTGTTCCAGCCGAAACCAAATGATATTATTGTATTTTTACCCAATGGGAATGAAAAATCCCATTACTATATCAAACGGGTGATTGCCGTGCCGGGAGATACGGTGCAGATTACCGACGGCAAGGTGTATGTCAACGGCGAACCCTTTGCAGAAGAGATTGAGGAGCCGTATATTGAAAACGGGCTTTTGGCGGAAGAGCCGATTGTGGTAGGGGAAGATGAATATTTTGTCCTAGGTGATAACCGCAATAACAGTGAAGACAGCAGATATGCAAATATTGGAAATGTAAAAAAAGAACACATAGAAGGAAAGGCCTGGCTGTTGGTGTCGCCTTTAGACAAGCTGGGTTTTATCAAATAAAGAGGTGGGCGTATGGTTGTACAATGGTATCCGGGACATATGACGAAAGCCAAACGGCAGATGCAGGAAGATATTAAATTAATTGACTTGGTGATTGAGCTGGTGGACGCCCGGATTCCCCTTAGCAGCCGAAATCCGGATATTGATGAGATCGGAAAACATAAAGCCCGGTTAATTTTGCTAAATAAAGCAGACTTGGCAGACGATGAAAAGACGGCTGCCTGGGCGGAATATTTTAAGGGAAAAGACTATTTTGTGGCCAGGGCGGATTCCAGGAACAAAGGAAATATGAAAGCAATTTCTCAGGTGATCCAGGACGCCTGCAGGGAAAAGACAGAACGTGACAGAAAACGGGGGATCAAAAACCGCCCGGTGCGGGCAATGATTGTAGGCATTCCCAATGTGGGGAAGTCCACGTTTATCAATACCTATGCGGGCAGGGCCTGCGCCAAGACTGGAAACAGACCGGGGGTGACCAAGGGAAAGCAATGGATTCGCTTAAATAAGAGTGTGGAATTACTGGACACGCCGGGGATTTTATGGCCCAAATTTGAAGATCAGCAAGTGGGTTTGCACTTGGCCTGCATCGGTTCCGTGAAAGATGAGATTTTAAATACCGAGGAATTGTCCATGGAGTTGATTCGTCTTTTGGTATGTCAATATCCGGGGGTATTGAATCAACGGTATGAGGTTTCGGAGCAGGAGGAAGCTTCGGCAATTTTAATGGAAATTGCGAAAAACCGCAACTGCATCAAGCGGGGAGAAGAACTGGATTACGGCAAGGCCGCCGGATTGCTTCTGGAGGAATTCCGAAACGGTAAGCTGGGGAAAATTACTCTTGAATTTCCATGGAAAGAGGCTTAGAATAAAGGGGTATCGGATGGTGAAAAGAGTCTGTCGTAAATCAGGGAAGGGATAATGGATGAACGAGCGTTTGGCGGAAGGAAAGAACAAAAAGACGGAAGCAGTGAAGGAAGTTGTGAGTTTTTTGTTATACATAGGAATTGTATTATTATTGACTTATCTGGTGATTCATTATGTGGGACAGCGTACGGAAGTCAGCGGTTCCTCCATGGAAAGCACCTTAAGCGATGGGGATAATCTGGTGGTGGATAAGATTTCGTACCGGTTCCGGGAGCCGGAGCGGTTCGATATTATTGTATTCCCTTTTAAATATGAAGAAAAGACGTTTTATATTAAGCGCATTATCGGGATGCCGGGAGAAACGGTCTGGATTGATCCGGAGGGAGCTATTTATATTAATGGGGAGAAGCTGGAAGAGTCTTACGGGCTTGAAGTCATTGATGAAGCCCACATTGGCCTGGCGGCAAAAGAAATTACCCTGGGAGAAGACGAATATTTTGTCATGGGAGATAACCGGAACGCCAGCAGCGACAGCCGGGATCCCAGCGTGGGAAATATTCGGCGGGAAGATATTGTTGGAAGAGCCTGGCTGCGCATCTATCCTTTTGACAAAATCGGATTTATTCGTCACAGGTAGGAGAAACTATGGAAGAAGTAAAAAGCATCGGAAAGATCCGGGAAGAATTCCAGGCAGCAGCAGAAGAGCGGCTGCCTGATTTTATCGTAACTTATGAAAAAGACGGGCGCGCCGGCGTACAAAAGCTGATAACACAGGCCCGAAATCGGCTAAATAAGCTGGAGGCGGAGCGTCAAAGGATTTGGAAACTGGGAAGCTATGAACGGGAGTATGCCAAGATGGGATATGTCTGCGGCGTAGATGAAGCGGGCCGGGGGCCTCTGGCGGGCCCGGTGGTGGCCGGAGCCGTGATTTTGCCAAAGGACTGCGATATTTTATATATCAATGATTCCAAAAAGCTTGGAGAAAAAAAGAGAGAAGAGCTCTATGCCGTGATTTTAGAGCAGGCGGTTGCCGTAGGGATTGGCATGGCAAGCCCGGGGCGCATTGATGAAGTAAATATTTTAAATGCCACGTATGAAGCAATGAAAGAAGCGATTCAGAAATTATCCTCAGCGCCCGATATATTATTAAATGATGCAGTGACCATTCCGGGGATTTCCATTCCCCAGGTTCCTATTATCAAAGGAGACGCCAAGAGCATTTCCATCGGGGCTGCCAGTATTATTGCCAAAGTAACCAGGGACAGGATCATGGAACAATACCATAAGGAGATGCCGGAATATGGGTTTGCATCCAACAAGGGATATGGCACAAAAGAACATATCCAGGCGTTGAAGACTTACGGAGCCAGCCCGATTCACCGGGCCAGCTTCATCCAAAAATTTCTTAATTCATAGGAGATGCGGCCATGCAAAAAATCGATGGATTCTCCATATACCAAAATCAATATCAACAGACGGGACAGAATGTGCACAGCCCAGAGGCGGAAGGCGCCCGGGGTGTACGCCAGGATATGCAGCAGCTTCCCCGGGGCACAGTATTTGAAGGGACCATTACAGACAGTAAGGACGGCTATGTGCAGTTGAGTCTTTCCAACGGCCAAAGCATCCGCGCCCAGTTAGAGCCGGGAGTGCAGGTGCGTATGGGAGAGCCGGTGCTATTTGAAGTAAAGTCCAACCAGGAAGGTAAAATTATGCTCCGTCAGGTTCCGGTAAAAAGCGTTTACAATCCAACGCTGCAAAAAGCTTTGTCTGCGGCAGGGATGCCGGTAAATCAGCGGAATCTGGATATGGTGGATACCATGATGCAAAATCATATGCCCATCAACCGGGAAAGCTTAAACGCTATGCTCCGCCAGCTTCTGCGGTATCCCCAGGCGTCCCCCCAGACGCTGATTCAGATGCAGAAGCTGGGATTTGCCGTAAATCAGGAATCAGTGATGCAGTTTGAGGCGTATAAAGCCGGGGAACACGCTTTGGTAGATAAGTTTTCCCAATTAATGGAACAGCTTCCGGAGCTGGCGGGAGACGGGGCTGACGCCGAGAAGATGATGAAGCTGCAGAACCAGCTTTTGGATATTCTGGAGGTGGGAGGCGAACTGCCTGGAAAAGCCGGAGAATCAGAAGGCATATGGGCAAAGGGAGAGGGTGTGATTCCAGGGGCAGAAGCAGGCCAAAGCGAGGCGGGCCCTGGAGGCGTAGCGTTACCGGGGGCAGGAGCAGGTCAAGGTGAGGCAGCTCCTGGCGGCGCAGTATTACCGGAAGCGGATGGAATGCCGCAAAAGTCAGAGACTGTGTTGGGAATGGAAGGAGAGCTTGCCAAGGGAGGCGAAGCTGGGGAGATCAAAGGGAATCCATTGGAAAGGGGGGCCATGCCCCAGGAAGGAACAGCCGTAGAGGCCGAGACTTTACCAGGAACCCAACAGGCCGGACAACAGATGCAGGGGCCAAAGACGGTGGGAGAGCTTTTTTCCCGAGCCGATCTTCGGGGGCTGGAGCAGCAGTTAAAACAGATCCCGGGGATGGAGACGGATGGCAGGCTTTTTTTGGATGGAGAACTGAATACCAATATAAGCGCCAAAGAACTGCTGTCTTTGATACGGGAAAATTTATCCCAGGGGGGCTCAAAGGACGCTTCCCTGTTGAAAGAGCTTTTTCAGGGAAAAGAATATAAGAGCCTGTTAAAGCAGGTGATGTCAGAGCAGTGGCTTCTGGAACCGGAGCAGGTGGCGCAGAAAGAAAATGTGGAACAGTTGTATCAGCGGGTGAACCGCCAGATGGCGAAGCTGGAACAGTTTTTGCAAGACGCGGGCAAAGACGCCCCAGGTGTGAACCGTCAGGTAAACCAGGTGCGGGGAAACCTGGAGATGATGAACCAAATCAACCAGCTGTATAATTATGTGCAGATTCCCTTAAAGCTTCACGGCCAAAATGCCCACAGTGATCTGTACGTGTATACCAATAAGAAAAAGCTGCAGGATAAAGACGGGGAGCTTTCCGCCCTGCTTCATTTAGAGCTGGATCATTTGGGAACCACAGACGTGCAGGTAAAGATGCAGGGGAGACAAGTGACGGCGAATTTCTATCTCTCCGACGATATGGCCTACAAGCTTGTGGAGCAGCATATAGGGGATTTGCAAAAACGGCTGGAAGAAAAAGGATATCACTGTGGCGTACAGTTAGAACGAAAGGTACAGGAAATGGATTTTGTGGAGGATTTTCTGGAGCGGGAGGCTCCGGTAGGGCAGCTTTCCCGGTACTCCTTTGATGTATTGACGTAAACAGATGATGGCGAAAGTCAAAGTTGAATGAATATTCTGACAATATATTTCATTCAAAGTCTGTTGCACCAAGCATTCCAATGAGCCCAATGAAGCAGAACCCAGTCGGGGTTAAGCCCTCCTGTGTTCTATGGTCTCATTTTCATGGTGCAAATGTCTTTTCTTGAAATATATTGTCAGAATATTCAGCCAAGTTTTAAGCTTCGCCATCACCTAATTGACGTAATAGAGGTGTCATTATGGAAAAAAAGGAAAAAGAAGTGAGAAATAAAACCGCGGTTGCTTTGGGATATAATCCGGGAGACGAGGCTCCCAGGATTATTGCGGCGGGAAAAGGGGAACTGGCTCAGAAAATTATTGATAAGGCTAAAGAATCGGACATTCCTCTCCACAAGGATGATAAACTGGCTGCTACCTTGTCAAAGCTTGAGATTGGAGATACCATTCCGCCGGAACTTTACGAGGTGGTAGCGGAGATTTTGGTATTTGTAGACCGTATGGATAAGCTGCGGGAGAAAGTTATGCACTAAAGGAGGGAATGTTGCAGCAAAGCAGGAAAAAGGGGATGGCCTATGAGAGTTTGGCGGCCGCATTTTTACAGAAAAAGGGATATGAGATTTTAAAGCGGAATTATTATTCTCCCCATGGAGAGATTGATTTAATTGCAAAAGACGGAGCTTACCTGGTATTTGTGGAGGTGAAATACCGGGCGGACTGCAGATTTGGACATCCCTTAGAGACGGTGGACAGAAGGAAGCAGAACAGGATAAGGAGCGCGGCCCGACGCTATTTACGAGAGAGCGGCTGGAAGGAGGAGACGGCCTGCCGCTTTGACGTAGTGGGCATGTTAAAGGATGAATTGATACACATAGAAAATGCATTTTAAAGGGGGATTTTATGGAATTTGTTGGAATTCAGGGTGGGGAAGCGGTAAAAGAAAAAGAGGTTGTCTTGAAGGATGGAAGGCTTCCCTTACTGTATTTTCCATTGTTGGAGGAAACGGGACTGGTGGATCATTGCTTTACCACCCGTCAGGGAGGCGTAAGTCAGGGGATATGGGCTTCTTTGAATTTGAGCTTTACCCGGGGAGACGACCCTAAGGCTGTGAAGGAGAATTTCCGGCGGGTAGCAGAGGCCTTTGGGGTAGAGGCAGACAGGCTGGTGCTTTCCCGGCAGACTCATACCACCAATGTGAAGCAAGTAGGGCTTTGGGACGCTGGGAACGGAATTACCAGGGAGAATTGCTTTGAAGATGTGGACGGACTAATTACCAATGAGCCGGGGCTTGTATTGTCAACTTTTTATGCGGACTGTGTGCCGCTTTATTTTTTGGATCCGGTTCATAAAGCCATTGGGCTGTCCCATTCCGGCTGGCGGGGAACCGTGGGCAGAATGGGAGCAGAGACCTTGAAGGCCATGGAGCGGGAATACCATACGCGGCCGGAGGAAACACTTTGTGTGATTGGGCCTTCCATCTGCCAGAAGTGTTATGAGGTGAGCCAGGACGTGATTCAACAGTTCCGGGAGGAATTCGGTCCCCGGGCACGGGAATTTTATGTGGAGAAGGCCCAGGGGAAATACCAGTTGGATTTATGGAAGGCAAACGAGGCTGTGTTGGAAGAAGCCGGGGTAAAGCGGGAGCATATGGCCACGGCAGGGCTTTGTACCTGCTGCAATCACAATTTATTGTTTTCTCATCGGGCTTCTTTAGGAAAGCGGGGAAATCTGGGAGCATTTATGATGCTGAAAGAGACAAATTAGGAGGAAATGGAAGATGAAAAAGTATGTGGAATATTGTGTGGATAAAGCAAAAAGCATTCTAAATGTGGACAGTCCTGTAGGATATACAAAAAATGCGGTGGATTTTGTGATGGGAGAATATGAAAAACTGGGGTATCGCCCGATAAAAACAGAAAAAGGCGGCGTTCTGGTGGATTTGGGCGGTAAGGATACAAAGCAGGCCGTTTTACTGGAAGCCCATCTGGACACCCTGGGAGCGATGGTGGCTGAAGTGAAAGGAAACGGACGTCTGAGATTGACCCCATTAGGAGGGATGAACCCCAATAACGCAGAGGCGGAAAACTGCCGTATCATTACAAGAACCGGGCGCGTTTACGAAGGAACGCTTCAGATGAATAATGCTTCCACCCATGTGAATAAGGAGCTGGATACCATCAAACGCAGCTTTGGAAAAATGGAAGTTGTGATTGATGAAAAAACATCCTCCCGGAAAGAGACGGAAGCTCTGGGGATTATGACAGGGGACATTGTGGCGTTCGAGCCCAGAACCAGAATAACCGAATCCGGTTATATCAAGAGCCGCTTTTTGGACGATAAATTAAGCGTGGGGATTTTCTTAGGGTTTGCAAAGCTTCTAAAGGAAGAGGGAATGATTCCCGAACGAAAAATTTATCAGCACATCTCGGTCTATGAAGAGGTGGGCCATGGCGCCTGTGGGACGGTACCTGCGGGGACGACGGAGATTTTGGCGGTAGATATGGGATGCGTGGGAGAAGGATTATCGTGTACGGAGCATCAGGTGTCGATCTGCGCAAAAGACAGCGCCGGACCCTACACCTATGATGTGGTGTCGGATTTGATTCGGGCGGCGCAAAAAAACGGCGTGGATTTTGCAGTGGATATATACCCCAAGTACGGTTCGGATGCAGACGCGGCCCTTTCGGCGGGATATGATGTGCGCCATGGGTTAATCGGCCCGGGGGTTTACGCCTCCCATGGCTATGAGCGCAGCCATTTGGACGGGGTGGAGAATACCTTAAAGCTGTTAAAGGCGTATTTGCTGTAAAAACGTGGCCGTGATCGCCAATAACTTTTAAAATATAGATATTGATTTCTTCTGCCACATATAGTATATTTTGATATAGGCATTGCCATATGGCAAAAAAAGGAGGATTTTTCATGGGAGATACGGTCAGAGTGGCAGTGGACGCCATGGGCGGAGACAATGCGCCGGGGGAGATTGTAAAGGGCGCTGTACATGCTGCCGCGATGAACAAGGGACTTTCCGTATTGTTAATCGGCCAGGAGGCGGTAGTCCGGGAGGAATTGAAGAACTATCAATATCCTCAAGACCAGATTACCGTTGTGGACGCTCCGGAGGTGATTGAGACGGCGGAACCGCCGGTGATGGCAATCCGTAAGAAGAAAAAGTCATCCATCGTGATGGGTATGAATATGATAAAACAAGGAGAAGCGGATGCTTTTGTGTCCGCCGGAAGTTCCGGGGCCATATTAGTGGGAGGCCAGCTGATTGTAGGCAGGATTAAGGGAGTGGAGCGGCCGCCCTTAGCGCCATTGATCCCCACAGAGAAGGGCGTGTCCCTGTTAGTGGACTGCGGCGCCAACGTAGACGCCAGGCCATCTCACTTGATACAGTTCGCCCGGATGGGATCCATCTATATGGAGCATGTGTTAGGCGTAAAGAAGCCCCGGGTGGCAATCGTCAATATCGGGGCGGAAGAAGAAAAAGGAAATGCGTTGGTAAAGGAGACATTCCCGCTGTTAAAGAACTGTCCGGATATTCATTTCGTGGGCAGTATCGAAGCGCGGGAGATTCCCCATGGCGGGGCGGATGTGATTGTCTGTGAAGCATTTGTGGGAAATGTCATCCTTAAATTATATGAAGGTGTAGGCGCTACCATGATTAAAATGGTGAAGCAGGGCATGATGGGTTCTCTCAGAAGTAAGATTGGCGCGTTGTTGGTAAAGCCGGCATTAAAGAGTACGCTAAGCGCGTTTGACGCATCCCAATATGGCGGAGCGCCCCTCTTGGGATTAAACGGGCTTGTAGTAAAGACTCACGGCAGCGCCAAGGCGCAGGAGGTAACCAATTCCATTATCCAGTGCGTCACGTTTAAAGAACAGCAAATCAACGAAAGAATCAAAAAAATGATTGGAACCTCTTCCCAGGAAGAAGAGTAGAAAGGGAGACAGATGGAATTTGAAAAGTTAAAAAAAATCATTGCTGAAGTATTGAATGTGGATGAAGAAGAGATTACGATGGATACCACCTTTGTGGATGATCTGGGAGCGGATTCTCTTGATATTTTCCAGATTATTATGGGATTGGAAGAGGAATTTGACGTGGAGATCGCCAACGAAGAAGCAGAGAAGATTGTAACCGTTGGAGACGCCGTAGAGCAGATTAAGAATGCGCTGAATTAGACCAGGTGAAAGATACAGGAACATGAACCAGAGGAAGGTTGCCGGGAGGAAGGCGGACGCAATTCTCCCGGCGTCTTTTTTATCTTATAGGAACGATAATGTTACTGCAAAGGAGAATATATGAAGCGGCAGGAAGAATTTCAAGAACGTATCGGTTACCGGTTTCAGAACCGGAACTTATTGAGACAAGCCTTGACTCATAGCTCTTATTCCAATGAGCGGCGGATGAGCAAATCCGCGAATAATGAGCGATTGGAATTTTTGGGGGATGCAGTGTTAGAACTTGTAACCAGTGAATTTTTATTTGAGACGTATCCCGATTACCCGGAAGGAGAGCTGACCAGGCTGCGGGCCAGTATGGTATGCGAACAGACCTTGGCGTTTTGCACCAGGGAGTTACAGCTGGGGAACTATCTGATGCTTGGAAAAGGAGAGGACATGACCGGCGGCAGAGAACGCAAATCAGTGCTTTCCGACGCTTTGGAGGCGGTGATTGGGGCAGTTTATTTAGATGGTGGTTTTGCTAGTGCAAAAGAGTTTATTCATAAATATGTGCTGAATGATATTGAGCATAAGCAGCTCTTTTTTGATAGCAAGACTATCCTGCAGGAAAAGATACAGGGAAGCCACAGGGGAGAGCTTTCCTATCGTCTTTTGGAGGAGTCGGGCCCGGATCACGACAAGAAATATCTGGTGGAAGTGCTGGTGGGGGAGGCTTCCATTGGACAGGGAGAGGGCAGGACCAAAAAAGGGGCGGAACAGGAGGCGGCCTACCAGGCTCTGATACGTTTGGGGCAGGACCAGGAGGCATAACATGTATTTAAAAAGTATTGAGGTACACGGGTTTAAATCCTTTGCCAACAAGATCCTGTTTGAATTTCACAATGGAATTACCGGTATTGTAGGTCCCAATGGCAGCGGGAAAAGCAATGTAGCGGACGCAGTGCGCTGGGTGCTGGGGGAGCAGCGGGCCAAGCAGCTTCGGGGGGCCAGTATGCAGGACGTTATTTTTGCAGGAACCGAGAATCGAAAGCCCTTAAGCTATGCCTATGTGGCGATTACGTTAGATAACGGAGATCATGAGCTTAGCTTGGACTATGAAGAAGTCACCATTGCCAGACGGGTTTACCGTTCCGGAGAAAGCGAATATCTTATGAACGGTACGCCCTGCCGCTTAAAAGATGTGAACGAGCTGTTTTACGATACGGGAATCGGAAAAGAGGGCTATTCTATCATTGGACAGGGGCAGATTGAAAAGATCTTAAGCGGTAAGCCGGAGGAGCGGCGGGAACTTTTTGACGAGGCGGCGGGCATTGTAAAATACAAGCGCCGAAAGGCCACGGCCCAGAAAAAGCTGGAAAATGAACGTCAGAACCTGGTGCGGGTGAACGATATTCTCACAGAACTGGAAAAACAGCTTGGGCCCTTGGAACGTCAATCGGAGAAGGCCAGGATCTATCTGAAAAAAAAGGAAGCTTTAAAGGCGTATGAAGTAACTCTTTTTTTAATGGAGATTCAAAAGACACAGCAGCAGTTACAGGAACTGGAAGAAAAAGCGGCCATCGCCGGGGAGGATTACCAAAAAGCCAAGGAGACTTTTGCTGGCATCAAACAGCAGTATGAAAAGACAGAGCAGGAAATGGGCCGGATGGAAGGGGCCATTGAGCAGATTCGAGAAGAATTGGGAAACGCCGGGATGAAAAAGGGGCAGCTGGAAGGCCAGGTAAATGTCCTAAAAGAACAGATCCGTGGCGCCATGCAAAGCGGGGAGCATTTCAAAGGCCGCAGGGAAGCAGTGCTCTTGGGTCAAAAAGAACAAGAGGACGCCCTGGCTTCCTATGAGAAACAGGAAAAGGAGCTGGCAGAGCAGCTTTTGGATGTAAAACACCGCCAGGATGAGGTGACCCGACGCTTTAATCAGATTCAGACGGCGATTGCCCAGTGTCAGGAGGGTATGGAGCAGGGAAAGAACGAAGTGATTGAACTGCTGAATCAAAAGGCTTCCACCAAGGCCAGGCTCCAACGGTATGACACCATGTTAGAACAGGCAAATATTCGAAAAGCCCAGCTGAACAAGCGTCTGGTGGAGCGAAAAAGCGAGGAAGAGGCTTTGGAGACTGCTTTGAGGGAAGCTCAAAACAGCTTGGAAGAGATCCATACACGATGCCGGGCCTTAGAACAGGAATCCTGTGAGCTGACAGAAAAGAGCCAGGGCTGGCAAAGGAAGCAGCAGGAAGCCGGAAAAAAGCTGGAAGAAGATACGAGAAGCTTTCACAGAGACCAGTCTCGTTTGGAGTCAATGATTAATATTGCGGAGCGGTATGACGGCTACGGAGGAAGTATTCGCCGGGTAATGGAAGCCAAAGGAAAGAATTCCGGTATCCTGGGAGTGGTGGCGGATTTGATTCAGGTGGACAAGGAGTATGAAACTGCCATTGAAACGGCGCTGGGGGGAAGTATTCAAAACATTGTCACATCAGATGAAGCCACTGCAAAAGAGATGATTCAATATTTGAAGCAGAATCGTTTTGGACGGGCAACCTTCCTTCCTCTTACCAGCGTAGGAAAACGGCCTGTTTCAGTGAACCGGCAGGCATTGGAGGAGCCGGGGGTTATCGGCCTTGGAAATGAGCTGGTGCATACCGGGCAGCAGTACCAGGGATTAGCGGCCTATCTGCTAGGACGCACATACGTGGTGGACCACATTGACCACGGAATTGCCCTGGCCCGAAAGTATCAGTATTCTTTGCGCATCGTTACACTGGAAGGGGAATCCCTAAACCCCGGCGGTTCCATGACGGGAGGCGCTTTCAAAAATTCCGGAAACCTTTTGGGGCGAAAACGTGAAATCGAAGATTTAAAAAAGCAGGTGGATTTGCGGCGTCAGGGGATCGAAGACCAGAAACAACGGCTGCAGGAGATTCAGACGGCCCGAGAACTATTGCAGGAGGATTTGGGAAGGGTGCAAAAGGAACTCCAGGAGATGAAGCTTTTGGAGAATACGGCCCAAATCAATGCGAAACAGGCCTTGGAGCAGAAAAAAGAGCATGACCGGGGATTTGAGGGGCTGCAAAAAGAAGCGCTTGCCCTGGACGGCCAGATGGAGGAGATCCGCAAGAACAAAAAAGAGATACAGGAAGAGATCGATCAGGCCGAGCAGCGGGAAAAAGAAATTGAATGGGAAAATAACCATTATCAGGAAGTATTGGAGAAGCAGACCTCCATACAAGAGCAGGTGCAGACAGAGGTTTCAGCCGTACGCCTAGAGGAGGCCAATATCAGCCAGCAGGCAGGATTTGTCCGGGAAAATTCAGACCGTATCCGGGGAGAAATTCAAAAGCTAAAGGAAGAGCTTGCCCAGGCAAAGCAGGAGGAGGCCCAGTCTCAGGAGGACATTTTAAAGAAGGAGCAGGAACTGGAAAAACTCTGTCAGACCATATTGGACTGGGAGAAGGCCCGTGAAAAATTAGAGGTACAACTGAAGGAGCAGCAGGAAGAACGAGAGGAGCTATCCGCCAGATACAAAGGATTTTTCAAGGAACGGGAAGAGATTTCCCAGCAGATGAACAATCTGGACAAGGAGCTGTTTCGTTTAAACAGCCAGAAAGAAAAGCTTGCGGAGGGGATGGAACATCAGAACAACTATATGTGGGAGGAATATGAACTGACCTACCATAACGCCCTAAAGCTTCAGATACAAGAGCATCAGGATATTTCCGGCTTAAAGCAGCAGATTGGAACCGTGAAAGAGGAGATCCGCAGCCTGGGGGACGTAAACGTAAACGCCATTGAAGACTTTAAGAGTCTGACAGAGCGGTATGACTTTATGAAGACGCAGCACGACGATCTTGTGACTGCGGAGAAGACGCTGTTAGAGATTATAGAAGAATTGGATACGGGGATGCGCAGCCAGTTCATGGAAAAATTTGCCGAGATTCGAAAGGAATTCGACAAAGCCTTTAAGGAATTGTTTGGAGGAGGCAAAGGGACCCTGGAATTGGTGGAGGATGAAGATATCTTAGAATGCGGCATCCGTATTATTGCCCAGCCTCCTGGGAAGAAGCTGCAGAATATGATGCAGCTTTCCGGCGGGGAGAAATCTTTGACGGCCATTTCCCTGCTGTTTGCAATTCAGAACTTGAAGCCCTCCCCCTTCTGTCTTTTGGATGAAATTGAGGCGGCGCTGGATGATTCCAACGTGGGACGATTTGCCCAGTATCTTCACCGCCTGACAAAAAACACTCAATTTATTGTGATTACCCACAGGAGGGGAACCATGGCGGCGGCCGACCGCCTTTATGGAATTACCATGCAGGAAAAAGGGGTTTCTACTCTGGTATCCGTGAACTTAATTGAAGAAACACTGGAGGAATAAGAGAAAGGAAGTGAAGGCATGAGCGAAGAAAAGAAAGGGTTTTTTAAACGTCTTGTGCAGGGGCTTAGTAAGACCAGGGACAGTATTGTTTCCGGGATTGACAGTATTTTTGGCGGATTTTCCAGTATTGACGAGGAGTTTTATGAAGAGATTGAAGAAATTCTCATCATGGGGGATCTGGGAGTAAAGGCTACAGAGGCCATCATCCAGAACTTAAAGGCGCAGGTGAAGGAGCAAAAGATCAAGGAGCCTGCCGCCTGTAAGGAGCTGTTGATTCAAAGCATTAAGGAACAGATGGACGTGGGAGAGACGGCTTATCGTTTTGAAGAGGAGACGTCCGTGGTATTGGTCATTGGCGTCAACGGCGTGGGCAAGACCACTTCGGTAGGCAAGCTGGCAGGAAAGCTGAAAGCCCAGGGGAAAAAGGTGGTTCTTGCGGCGGCGGATACTTTCCGGGCCGCTGCCGGGGAACAGCTTGGAGAATGGGCCCATAGGGCTGGAGTGGATATGATTGGAGGCCAGGAGGGAGCCGATCCTGCCGCCGTAGTGTATGACGCCGTAGCAGCGGCAAAAGCCAGAAAAGCAGACGTGCTTCTCTGCGATACGGCGGGACGCCTTCACAATAAGAAAAACCTGATGGAGGAGTTAAAAAAGATCAATCGAATCCTGGAGAAGGAATATCCCCAGGCATTTCGGGAGACGCTGGTGGTGTTAGACGGCACTACAGGGCAAAACGCCCTGGCCCAGGCGAAGGAATTTTCCCAGGTGGCGGAAATCACCGGAATCATATTGACGAAGCTGGACGGCACGGCAAAGGGGGGCATTGCCGTGGCCATACAGTCAGAGCTTGGTATCCCGGTGAAATATATTGGCGTAGGAGAAACCATAGACGATTTACAGAAATTTGATTCCCAGGAATTTGTAAACGCCCTCTTTGACGTAGCACAGGAAGGAGAATGATCAAAGTGACCTTAGATAAGTTTGAAGAAGCCAGTGAAGTGGTAAAAAGGGTAACCTCAGAGACAAAGCTTGTTTACAGTGAGTACTGGAGCCGTCAGACCGGCAATAAGATTTATTTAAAGCCGGAGAATATGCAGTATACCGGGGCGTATAAGGTGCGGGGGTCTTATTACAAAATCAGTACCTTATCCGAGGAAGAACGAAAAAAGGGACTGATTACCGCATCGGCAGGGAATCATGCCCAGGGCGTCGCTTACGCGGCTCAGCAGTTTGGGGCGAAGGCGACCATTGTGATGCCTACCTCCACGCCCTTGATTAAAGTCAACCGTACCAAAAGCTATGGGGCAAAGGTAGTGCTTCACGGGGAAGTGTATGACGAAGCTTGCCAGAAAGCCTATGAACTGGCGGAGAAAAACGGATACACCTTTATTCATCCCTTCGACGATTTGGACGTGGCCACCGGACAGGGGACGGTTGCTATGGAGATTTTCAAGGATTTGCCTTTGGTGGAATATATTCTGGTGCCCATAGGGGGCGGCGGGCTGGCGGCAGGCGTTGCAACCTTAGCCAAGCAGCTAAATCCCAAGATTAAGGTGATCGGCGTGGAACCTGCCGGGGCAAGCTGTATGAAAGCTTCCCTGGAGGCTGGAAAAGTGGTGACGCTTCCCAACGTGAATACCATTGCGGACGGCACGGCGGTAAAAACGCCGGGAGAGAAGATTTTTCCTTACATCCAGAAAAATCTGGACGACATTATTTCTGTCAAGGACGACGATTTGATCGTTACGTTTTTGGATATGGTAGAGAATCATAAAATGGTGGTAGAGAATTCCGGGCTTTTGACTGTGGCGGCGCTGCGTCAGTTAAAGGTAAAGGGCAAACGGATTGCCGCCATTTTAAGCGGCGGCAATATGGATGTGATTACCATGTCCTCCGTCGTACAACAGGGGCTGATTTTCAGAAACCGTATTTTTACAGTATCGGTATTACTGCCGGATAAGCCAGGAGAACTCTGCAAGATTACTGGAATTATTGCCAAAGAGCAGGGCAATGTGATTAAGCTGGATCATAACCAGTTTATCAATACCAACCGAAGCTCGGCGGTAGAGCTGCGCATTACCCTGGAAGCCTTTGGCCTGGAGCATAAAGAACAGATCATCCGTGTGCTGGATCAGAACGGATACCGGCCCAAGGTGGTACAAACAAACTTGTAGCATATAACAAGGACGCGGGCCCTGCTGATTTAGAGATGGTATCGTTCCATCCAGTAATCGATCTGCAGCAGATAGGCAATCATCTGGGGGCCGGCCATCAGCTGGCCGTACCAGGGCCTGCCATAGTCCTTGGGACTGTCCAGAAAGGCTGTCACTTTCTGTTTATCTACGATTTCCAGAAGGGGAGAATGTTTTTGGTCTAATATCATGCGAAGACGTTCTCCTAACAGCGTTTCATACCCCGTATCGTAGGTTTTGGGATACGGGCTTTTTTTGCGGAACAACACTTCTTTGGGGAGATATTCTTTGCCTGCTTCCACCAGAAGATTTTTTGGGACGCCGTTTTTGCATTTCATTTCCCAGGGGACGTTGTAGACGTATTCCAGTATCCGGTAATCTGCATAAGGAACCCTGGCTTCTAGGCCGCAGTACATACTGGTGCGGTCCATGCGGTTCAGTAAGGTGGCCATAAACCAACGGATATTCAGCCATGAAATTTCCCGGCGGCGGGCTTCCTTAGGAGCTTCTTTTGCGAGACGGGGCGTCTGGGCCAGAGAGGTGCAATATGCGTCTTTGGCGTATTCTTCAATATGGTTCTCCCGAAGAAAATCTTCTCGCAGCAGGCAGGTACGGGCGTTCATATCCCAGCTCCAGGGAAAATGATCTTTTTGCCATAATTCTTCTTTGTGGAACCAGGGATAGCCGCCGAAAATCTCATCGGCGCACTCCCCGGTAAGGGTCACACGGGTGGTTTTTGCCACCTGAGAACAGAAGTACAGCATGGAGGATTCCACATCCGCCATACAGGGAAGGTCCCGGGCAATCACGGCGTCCAAAAGACAGTCCGCCTGACGGCGGCTTTCGCATTCCAGGTAGGTATGGCTGCTGTCTATGTGAGAAACCATAAGATCTACAAAGGGCCGGTCCTGGGTGGGCTGAAAATCGTTGGGCTTGAAATTTTTTGTATTTCCCACAAAGTCGAAGGAGAAGGTTCTGAGATTTTCTCCTGTTTCCTTCAGCTTGCGGCTGCAGATAGCGGACACAAGGCTGCTGTCCAGTCCTCCGGATAAAAAGGTGCAGATAGGAACGTCAGATACCATCTGGCGGCTTACGCTGTCGGTAACTAGATAAGATACGGTTTCTATGGTTTTTTGATAAGTATCTTCATGAGGACGGGCAAAGAGCTCCCAATAGCAGCAGTCTTTAAAGCCTCCAGGGGAGAGCAGGAGGAAATGCCCGGGAAGAACCTCCTTCATATTCGAAAATACGCCGTGGCCCGGGGTCCGGGCGGGACCAAGGCCCAGCACCTCCCCCCAGCTTTCTTCATTCAGCCTGGGACGGATCCCATAGGCGAATAAGGCTTTTGGCTCGGAGCCAAATACGAAAGCATCCTCCGTTTTCTGGTAAAAGAGAGGCTTTACGCCCAAATGATCCCGGGCCAGCAGCAGGGTGTCCTTGCGGGAGTCATATAGTGCGATGGCAAATATGCCGTTGAGCCGCCGGATAAAATCACAGCCATAGGCCAGATAGCCGTTTAAAATGATTTCCGTATCGCAGCTGGTATCAAAAGGAAGGGAAGTATCCGCCAGCATACGGCGAAGCTCCTGGCCGTTGTAAATCTCACCGTTATAAGAAATGGCGCATCCGTCCCGGCACATAGGCTGAGACCCGTGTATGGGATCAATGATGGCCAGCCTGGTATGTGCCAGGCCGCAGTGGCGAAACAGCTGAAGGCCATTGTCGTTGGGGCCCCGGCGCAGCAAGCTGTCTTTCATTTTAGTGAGCTTGATGCTGTAAGCAGGGTCGTTGGTGTAATCAAATTGGGTTTGATAAAATCCGGCGATACCGCACATAATAAATCCTCCCTGGTGGTTTTAAATAATTTTTTTATTGTCTGGCGTCGAAAGCCCCTGATTCTGGGGGACAATGGCTGACGATCACAGGCTGAATCTGACTGTAGGAAAGGGCCTTTCTGATGGTGTCCGGCAGAAGATCCACATGAGCTACCATGGAATTTGGCTTCGCCTGGTAATTGTCCTGTCCGAAAGGCACGAAATAAATATTTTTTGTATTTAAAAGGATACCGATGTTTTTCAGATTCATGCCCAGGGCGTCGTTGGTGGATAAGGAGATGACAAGAGGCTTGTTATTTCTCAAATGGGATTTGGCTGCCATCAATACCGGGGTGTCTGAGATGCCGTTGGCAAGCTTGGATAAGGTGTTCCCGGTACAGGGGGCGATTACTAAAATGTCCAGCATGGATTTGGGACCGATGGGTTCCGCGCCTGGAATCGTAAGAATTGGATCCCGCCCGGTCACTTCTTTGGCCTTTGCCAGGAATTCGCTGCTGTCGCCGAATCGGGAATCAATTTCGGCGGCATGGTTGGAAAAAATAGGATATAAATCGGCGCCTGTTTCGGCAAGGGCTTTTATGGCTTCAAATATTTTGGCATAGGTGCAGAAGGAACCGGTAAACGCGATTCCGATTTTTATTCCGTTAAAATCATAATCCATATGACAACATCCTTTCTGAAATAGCGGCTCCCAGAGCCTCTCCCGCCGTTTGAGGCATTACACGCCCCGGGATACCGGGACAGCGAAAGAGCCGAAGATTTTTTTGGGCGGCGGTTTCTTCGCGGAATCCGTAGGGAGCGGACGCGATATCAAAAAGGATGCAGTCTGGAGATAGAAGTGAAAGCGCATCGTCATTCAGGACAGGGCCGCATACGGTGTTGACGATCAGATCAAGCTTTGGAAGATATCCTAATAATTCCCCGGGAGTTACAGGCGTATGTCCTTGGGATTTCCCCAGGGCAAGGATTTCTTCCTTGCAGTCGTAGACATAAATGTTCATAGAAAAGCCTGTAAGCAGTTTTTCAATTTCCTGGGCGCAGCGTCCGTAACCAAGAAATAACAAACTGCGGTTTTTCAGGGAGAAGGGAGTATTTGCAATCAGATAGGACAGAAAGCCTTCTCCGGTCAAAGCTGCATTTTTACGGATAAATCCTTCTTCTTTCATCAGATCCCACACCGGGATTTGAGCGGCGGCGCAGGAAGCGACAAACTCTTTTTGAAATCCGCCTCCCACCAGAATCTGTCCTGGCCGCAGTGCATCTATCAGATCATGAAAGAAAAGGGGGTCCTTCCCGCCGGCGTTTAGATGGACGCCGTCTTTGGAGAATGGCACAGGCCCCAGCACCAGCCTGGCCTGAGATAGGGCATAGGGAAGCTGGCGGGAGATGGGAATCCCATCTCCATGGGAAAAAGGAAAAGGCACGGTGCCGAAACAAATCACATCATGCCCCAGGTTATGCATATATTCAGCCAGATAGCACTGGCGGAGATCTCCTCCTAATATCGTCATGGAAGTTAAAAACATTGCTGTCTGCTCCAAAAGGATTTTGCATTCCTGATATCATATGCACCAGGTTCTGAAAATGTGCATACAACATCCAATTCCTGGAAAAAACGGTTGACACGCCGTAAACTCTGGGAGAAAATAAGATAGGAAACATAAAAACCAGAGGAATCAAACATGGGAAAACGAGAAAGTGAAATCAAATGGGATAAGCTGGACAATACGGCTCACTTATTTCCGGTGATTGCCGGGGAGAGCATGAGCAATGTGTACCGCATTTCCGTGACTTTAAATGAAAAGATTTTGCCTGGATACCTTCAGGAGGCCCTGGATAAAGTGCTGCCCTGGTTTGAGGTATTTAAGGTACGGCTTCGAAAGGGCGTTTTTTGGTATTACTTTGAGGATAATAAGAAGCCTGCGCCCAGAGTGGAGGAGGAGCGTACGTATCCCAATCAGTTTATTGCCCCCAACAAGAACAATAATTATTTGTTTCGGGTCAGCTACTATCAGTGCCGGATTAATTTGGAGGTATTTCATGTGCTTACCGACGGCATGGGAGGCATTAATTTTTTACGGGAGCTGACGTATCAATATCTGAGAATTGCCCACCCCCAGCTTCTTACAGAGGTGGAGGACGCGCTGTGCAGCGATACGTCCCTGAATAAGGAAGACAGTTTTGTAAAGAATTATAAGAAGAGCCATGCCAAAAGCTATAAAACCAAGCGGGCCTATTTGATTAAGGGAGAAAAATTAAAGCCCTTAGAGCTGGGAATCGTCCACGGATATCTCCCGGTGGGACAGCTAAAGGCGGCAGCGAAAAAGCACGGCCTGTCCATCAATGAATATCTGGTGGCGGTATTTATGTTCAGCGTGTATCAAGAGTGTCTCCACGGAGCGGCTTTTCGCCGTCCCATCAGCGTGGCGGTGCCGGTGAATTTGCGGCCCTATTACCATTCCATTACCACCAAGAATTTTTTTGTGATGGTGTCGGCGGTATTTGAACCGGTGAAGGAACACTATACATTTGAAGAGATTGCAGCCATTACGGCGGAGAGCTTAAGAAACCAGATTAATCCCGAGAGCCTGGAACATATTTTTGCTTACAATGTGTCCAACGAAAAAAATCTGATGCTGCGGGCCGTGCCCTTGTTTCTGAAAAATATTGTGATCAAGTGGGTATACCGTACGTCGGCTCTGGCCAATACTTCTACTATTACCAATATCGGATCCATTGGCATCCGGGAAGAATACCGGCCTTATATCAAAGGCTTCCATGCATTTTTGTCCATGTCCAAAGGACAGAGTATCAAAGGGTGTATCTGCTCTTACGAGGACACTTTAGTGTTTACCTTTAGCTCTACCTTGACGGATGTTTCCGTGCAGCGGGGATTTTTTCGAAAGCTGGCGGAAGAGGGCGTAGAGGTAGCCATTGAAACGAATGGAGTATATGATGAAACGATGTAAAACATGTCAGGTGACCATTCTGGATTCCACCGCCGTGTGCCCTCTTTGCCATAGTGTATTGGAGACAGGAGAGGCAAACAAGGAACGGCCGGGAATGTATCCGGATGTAAAAGATGCGGCCAGAAGGCTGAATTTTGTAGTAAAGCTGTACACGTTTCTGGCGATTGTAATAGAAGCCGGGCTGATTGCCCTGAATTATGCCTTTTATTCCGGCTTGTGGTGGTCGGCCATCAGCGGTGTGGCAATCCTTTACTTTTATATGACTCTGCGCTATTCCATTCAGAAAAACAGTGGTTATCTGCGGATTATTTTAACTCAGGTGTTTGCGGCGGTAATACTTGCCGTCGCGGTGGATGTAATTGTGGGATACCGGGGGTGGTCCGTGAACTATGTGGCTCCAGGAGCGATTCTTTTGATGGATTTGGCGGTGCTGATTTTGATGCTGGTCAATGCGGCTAACTGGCAGAGCTATATTCTGCTGCAGCTTATGACCGTGCTTTTAAGCGGCGTTATGTTGATTTTATGGAAGGTTGGAGTGGTCGCTCATCCGGTGGTGGCGGTGGTGGCGTCGGCGTCGTCGGCGGTGATGTTTGTGGGAACTATTATTTTTGGAGACCGCAGGGCCAAAAATGAATTGAAACGAAGGTTCCATGTATAATGAGGAAGTACAGATGAAAAAGAAAGTAACCGGAAGACGAAAAAAAGAATTAGAGAGCAGTATTCGAGGCTATGTTCTGCGTCAAATGATTGCCCATGTGACCTCCGACCATATCATCGGGAAGAAGATAAAATCAGGGGAAATCCGCAAGAACCTGGTGGAGCCCAAATGGAAATGCCCTAAGCTCTTTACCATGGAAGAAATTAAGATGCCCCAATTTACCATGGAGCTGTTATCTCCAAAAGAAGGAGCAAGGGAAGATTATATCCTGCTGCAGCTGCATGGAGGCGGTTATATCGGAGGGATGCGCAATGCTTACCGCACCTTTGCCTGCCTTTACAGCGAGCTGGGAAAAGGGATGAAGGTGCTTACTATTGATTACCGTGTGGCGCCGGAGAATCCCTATCCGGCAGCCTTAGAAGACGCTCTGGCGGCTTACGACTGGCTGAGGGACGCAGGATGGGACGAGGGGCAGATTCTTGTAGCGGGAGATTCTGCGGGAGGCGGCCTGGCTTTGGCCTTGTGTATGTATCTAAAGGATCATAAAAGAAAGCTTCCCAGAGGCATTATCGCCATGTCTCCCTGGACAGATTTGACAGCCGGCGGCCCATCCTATGAGGAAAATTATGAGAAGGATCCTCTGTTTGGCAATACCAGGGACAGCTTGATCTACAATAAGGATTATATTGGGGAGCATGACCCCAAAAATCCTTATATCTCTCCGTTATTTGGAGATTTTACTGGGTTTCCTCCCATGCTTTTGCAGGTGGGTTCTATAGAGATGCTCTTAAGCGATTCCGTGTCGGTGGCCGAGAAGGCTAAGGCGGCGGGCGTGAAGGTAAAGCTGACCGTCTATGAGGGAATGTTTCATATTTTCCAAATGGCGTTAAAGCTTTTGCCGGAATCCCGGGCGGCCTGGGTGGAAATCGAACGTTTTTTAAAATTTATATGTAGAAAGGAACATAAATCAATGAAATTTTCAGAGATGCCTTATGAAAGGCTGGACATTGAGGATGCAAAAAAGCGGTATCAGGAGTTGACGACGCGTCTGAAAGAGGCGAAAAGCGGTGAGGAGCAATGGGCTGTTCATCAGGATTATTACAAATTGATGGATGAGATCGAGACCTATGAGAATATAGCCTCAATACGTCATGATATTGATACCACGGATGAATTTTATGAGAAAGAACAAGAATATTACGATGAAGTCCTTCCTATTTTGGATCAATATCGGGTAGAATATCAAAAGGAGCTGTTTGCATCTCCGTACAGGGAGTATTTAGAACAACAGATCGGGCCCGTGGCTTTTAAGAATATGGAGCTGTCGTTTAAAGCCTTTGACGAATCACTGGTTCCTTTGATGCAGGAAGAGAACGCCTTAACCACCCGGTATGGGAAGGTAATTGCCACTGCGAAGATTCCCTTTGAAGGAGAGGTATACAATCTTTCCCTGATGCGGAAATTTTTAACAGACAGCGACCGCAGTGTAAGACGCAGGGCCTGGAAAGCAGTCAGCGACTATTTCCTAAGTGTAACGGAGGAGCTGGATGAGATTTATGACAAGCTGGTGAAGAACCGGACGCAGCAGGCCAAGATGCTGGGATATGAAAATTTTGTGGAGTTGGGTTATTACCGCATGAACCGCAACAGCTATGGAAGAGAAGAGGTGGAGTACTTCCGCAAACAAGTAAAGGAATATTTTGTTCCTTTCGCCAGCAGGATTCATGAACGCAGAAGAGCCAGGATTGGAGTGGAAAAACTGTCTTATGTAGATCAGGATGTGTATTTTAAAGGAGGCAATCCGGATCCTGTGGGAACGCCGGAGGAAATTATGGCGGCGGGCCAGAAGATGTATGGGGAGCTATCTCCCGAGACGAAGGAATTTTTTGACTTTATGCAGGAAAATCAGCTTTTTGATGTGTTAGGCAGAAAAACCAAGCGTCAGGGCGGTTATATGACCTATATTCCGCTTTTTGAATCTCCCTTTATTTTTGCGAATTTCAATGGGACAAGCTCCGATGTGGATGTGATTACCCATGAATGCGGCCATGCATTTCAAGGGTATGTGGTACGGAAAGAAAAAGTGCGGGAGCACCGTGATATTACCATGGAGACGGCGGAGATTCATTCCATGTCCATGGAATACTTTACTTATGGCTGGATGAAGGAGTTCTTTGGGGAGCGGATGGGAGATTATCTGGCGATGCACCTGGAGGATTCCGCAGCCTTCTTACCCTACGGGTGTATGGTGGACGAATTCCAGCACATTGTATATGAGAATCCGGATATGACCCCGGCCCAGCGGAAAGAAGCCTGGATAGAATTGGAGCATGTATACCGTCCATATCTGGACTATGAGGAGGATCCCTTCTTTGGAGCCGGAGGATGGTGGCAGAAGCAGTCTCATATTTTCCAGTGTCCTTTCTATTATATTGATTATTGTCTTGCTTCTATCTGCGCCATGCAGTATAAGAAAATGATGGATGAAGACTTTGAAAAAGCCTGGGAAAGCTATCTGAAGCTGTGCCGGCTATCCGCCCAAAAATTCTACGTGCCTATGCTTCAGGAGGTAGGGCTTAACAGTCCCTTTGCAGAGGGCTGTGTGAAGGACATTGTGGAGCACTTTGAAAAACAGTTGTAATGTTGGAACATGGCTTTTTTCATAACGCTGGAAAAAAAGGCAGGATTTAGATATTGTAACGTGGTAAAGCTTTAAATGACTGATAATAATTCTTGCCTTTCTACCAGTGTTGTGTTATAATAACGTCGTATTTTATTGTTTGTATGTATTATGTACAAGAAAAGGAGGATTTATTTTTTATGAAAAAAATGAGACAGGCATTGGCCCTTCTCTTGTCAGTTGCAATGCTTACTGCGCTGACCGCGTGCGGCGGCGGCAAAGACGGTGGCAATACTGACGGCGGAAATGCAGGAGATAGCGGCAATACGGAACAAAGCGGCGGTACAGAGGACAACAGCGGAGACGCCCAGGATGGCGGAGACGAAGTTCAGGCTACCGGAACTTATGATACCCTTGTTATTGGTACCGGGGATTTTGAAGGCGTATTCAGCCCTTATTTCTACTCCAGTACTTATGATAATCAGGTAAACGACCTGATATTTGCTACTGTTTCCAGATTGAATAAAGATGGGGAAGTTGTGGATGATGCCGGGCATGTGGAAGTAGAAGAAGTGAAAGCAGAAGACGGCACCACCAAATATGTATATACGGTATCGATCCAGGAAGGGATGAAATTCTCTGACGGAGAAGATGTAACGATTGACGATGTAATTTTTAGTTATTATGTATTTGCAGATCCCACCTACGATGGAATGAGTACGTTTAATACCCTGGATATCGAAGGACTGGCTGATTATGTAAATGCCCAGAAGCCTTTGTGGGAAGCAATCTCAGCCGCAGGGCAGGAAAATACAGATTTCAGCATTTGGACCGAAGATCAGCAGAAAGCTTTCTGGGAAGCCGTACCGGCAGCAGGCGCTTCTTTTGCACAGGAGATCGTGGATTATGTTGTAGCAAGCGGCGATGTGGAAGCAGGCGATATCGCTGCAGCGGCAGGCGCATGGGGATTTGAACTAGAAGCAGGCGCTACTGCAGAAGATTTCTTTAACGCTATGGTTGCAAAATATGAGAATGACCTGGTTGCCTTGTCCGGAACTGAGACGGCAGGCTCCAGCCTGGTAGACTTTATGGATGAAAGCTTCGCCGAGATGGTAGAGCTGGCCAGCGTAGATACCATTACCGGTATTCAGAAGGTAGATGATTATACTTGTACAGTAACCTTTAACACACCGAATATCTCTGGAGACAAGCAGGTAGCATGGCTTCCTATCGTACCGGAGCATTACTATGGCGCAGATTTCTCCAAAGGTCATCTGGAAGGTGTGAAGGAGAAGAATTCCGCTCCTATGGGAAGCGGCCCGTATGTATTTGATAACTATGATAACAAGATTGTTTCCCTGAAGGCAAATCCTGATTACTTCAAGGGCGCGCCGAAGATTCCTAATGTGAAGCTGCAGTATGTAGCAGATGAAGCTAAGGTAGACACACTCTTAAATGGAGATATTGATATTACAGATCCGCCTGCATCGTTAGAGATCATAGAAGAGATCGAAGCAAGTTCGGATAAAGCTTCTTATAATTTGGTAGACTTTGCAGGATATGGATATATCGGTATCAATGCAGAGCGCATTCCGGATCAGAACGTACGTAAGGGTCTGATGCATCTGATGAACAGAGCTCCGGCCGTAAGCTCCTATTATGGAGAATTGGCTCATGTTATTGAGCGTCCTATGACTCCTACTTTGGCAGAGTACCCGGATGATGCAAAAGAATATTATGGATACGACCCCGCAAAAGCTCTGGAATACTTTAAAGCTGCCGGATATGAAGAGAAAGACGGCAAGCTTATGAAAGACGGAGAACAGCTTGTGGTTGAAATCGGTATCGGAGAATTATCCACCCATCCCGCAAAGGCAATTTTGACTCAGATGGTCAGCGATATGCAGGGCATGGGAGCAGAACTGGTAGTTCAGGATATGCAGTTCTCCAATCTTTCACCGGCAGTTACCGGCGGCGATTTGGATATGTGGGTAATGGCATGGGGCAATTCTACTGACTGCGACCAGACGCAGATGTTCGGAAGCAAGGGCGGCTCCAATTACCAGAGATACTACAGCGATGAGCTGGACGCTGTGTTAGAGCAGATTAAACTTACCGTTGATTTTGATGAGAGATGCAAGCTGGTAGAGCAGTCCCTGGATATGATTATGGATGCGGCTGTTTATATGCCCATCTACCAGAGATCAGATATGGAAGTTTATAATGCAGCTACTTTGAATCTTGAAACACTTCCTGAGGAGACTACGTCATATTATAACTATGTGCATGAGATTGAGACTCTGGAAATGCAGTAAAATCCTTGCTGCTTTTTCTGTGAAAACAGAGATAGCAATGGAAGAATACTGATTTTTCAGAAATACCGGTGAACATGGCAGGGCTGTCTTGGGGGCGGAAATCATTTCCATACACCCCCGGGACAGCCTTAAAATTATAATAAGAAAGAAACTATTTGGGAAGAGGTGATATCATGAGACAATATATCATTAAGCGTTTGCTGATATGCATACTGGTTTTATTTGGCGTATCGATTCTTTTATACAGTATTGCCCATATGGTGCCTGGTGATTATGTATCCAATATCACAGCGGGCAACCAAAATATTACGCCGGAGATGGAACAGCGTATGCGGGAGGCCTATGGGCTGGACAAGGGATTGGTAGAAGGGTATTTTTCCTGGCTGGGGGACGCTCTCCATGGTGATTTCGGAACCTCCTTTGTATATAAGCAGCCAGTGGTTGAGGTGATTGGAAAATATATGCCGGCTACATTGGCTTTAGCTGGTATTTCCATGTTTTTGGAATTGCTTTTGGCAATCCCCTTGGGGATTTTGGCTGCCAGAAGGCAATATTCTGTAACGGATTATACGATTGTTGCCATTGCAATTATCGGTATCTCCCTGCCTTCTTTTTTCTTTGCGGCAGTATTAAAGAGAATTTTTGCCGTGGGGCTTGGGATTCTGCCAGTGTCCGGTATGGTAACCGCCCGGGTGAATTACACGGGACTGGCGCTTTTTGGAGATTTGGCAAAACATTTTATTCTGCCGATTACAGTATTTGTAATTACTGGTGTGGGCAGCTACCTTCGTTATGTGAGGACGAATATGCTGGAAGTGTTAAGTGCGGATTATGTGCGTACGGCACGGGCAAAGGGATTGCCAGAGCGTAAGGTAATCGGAAAGCATGCGTTCCGCAATACATTGATACCGATTGTAACCTTGGTTGGAGGGATGATTCCGGGCCTGTTTTCCGGCGCGGTTATCACAGAGAGTATTTTTGCCCTGGAGGGCCTTGGAAACGTGGCGCTGAAAGCAGTGTATGCAGGCGATATCCCGTATTTGATGGGATTCAATATGTTCATTGCAGCATTGACATTGATAGGGACATTGGTTTCCGATATCCTTTATGCAGTAGTCGATCCACGTGTGCGATATTAAGGAGGTGGACCGTATGGAAGATATGCAGACAAAAAATCAACAGGAACAAGATGAATTTGAACAAAATCAGGTTATTTTAACTCCGGGGCAGCTGGTTGCGAAGCGTTTTTTCCGCAATAAACTGGCTTGTGTGGGACTTGGCATTATTATCGTTATGGTATTGTTCTGTGCCATTGGGCCGTTTTTCAGCCCTTACGGAGAATATGAGATCTTTTATATAGATAACGAGACTGGAAAAGAAGTACGTATGGCGGAAGGCGGTGTGGGAGGCAGCAATATGGGAGTAAATGTAAAGGCTCCTATGTCCTCCAAACACTGGCTTGGTACTGACGCCGACGGCCGGGATGTGCTGACCCGTATTATGTATGGCGGCAGAATTTCCTTGACGGTAGGTATTGTGGTAGTGGTAATTGAGCTGATTACCGGAGTGTTGATGGGGGGAATTGCAGGTTACTACGGCGGGGCCGTGGATATGGTGATTATGCGGTTGGTGGAAATATTCAACAGTATTCCCTTTATTCCCCTGATGCTGATTATCGCTTCGGTTATGTTTGCAGCAGGTGTTCTGCCTCAGTATAAAATTTATTATATCATGGGCGTTATGGGTATCCTATACTGGGCCGGGGTTGCTCGTCTGGTACGAGGGCAGATTCTTTCCCTGCGTGAGCTGGAATATATGCAGGCGGCGGAAGCTACCGGAATCCGTACCTCCAGAAAGATTTTAAAGCATTTGATTCCTAATGTAATGCCGATTATTATTTTGATTGCTACCATGGATATGGGCGGGGTAATTCTGACAGAATCTGTGTTAAGCTATTTGGGTGTAGGAATTGCATGGCCTTATGCATCATGGGGAAATATGGTGGACGTGGTAAATCAGTCCGTGATTTTGAAGAATTATGTAAATATCTGGCTTCCACCGGGAATTTGTATTTTGCTGACGGTTTTGGCATGGAACTTTATCGGCGACGGCATGCGTGATGCCTTTGACCCGAGAATGAAAAGGTAGGTGAGGACTTTGGCGGACAAGAATCAGAGACAAGAACTGAAGAAGATTAAAAAATATAACTTGAAAAAGTATCGGGAATACAACAAGCAGATGCGCAAAAAGCGAGTGCCTGAGTCCGAATACCTGACCAAAATGAAAAATCCGGATAATATTATTGAGTTTGACAATTTGCAATCTTATTTTTATACGGATGTGGGAACAGTAAAATCTGTGGACGGCGTTACCTTCGATATTCCAAGAGGAAAAACCATTGGGGTGGTAGGAGAGTCCGGCTGCGGCAAGTCTGTCACCAGCTTATCGGTGATGCGCCTGCTTCAGGGACCCCAGGGACAGATTGCAGGAGGAGAGATTCGTTTTAACCAGCAGTCTACCGGCCGCGCCCTGAATCTGGCAAAAGTCAGCATGAAAGAGATGGAAAAAATTCGCGGCAATGAGATATCCATGATTTTCCAGGAACCTATGACGACCTTGAATCCCGTGTTTACCATTGGAGACCAGTTGTGTGAATGTATTTCCCTGCACAATCCGGAAATGAGCAAGAAAGCCGTAGAAGAGCGGGCCTTAGAGACGCTGAAAATGGTAGGCATTGTGCGGGACGGCATTTTGAAAAATTATCCTCACGAGTTATCCGGCGGTATGCGCCAGCGTGTAGTCATTGCCATGGCATTGGCCTGCGACCCTCAGCTAGTCATTGCAGACGAGCCTACCACGGCTTTGGATGTGACGATTCAGGCTCAGATTCTGGATTTACTCCGGGATTTGAAGGATAAAATCAATGCTTCTATTATGTTAATTACCCATGACCTGGGTGTAGTTGCCGAGATGGCGGATTATGTTGTGGTAATGTATGCCGGACGGATTGTGGAGCAGGGGACGGCGGATGATATTTTCCATCACCCGGCGCATCCTTATACGATAGGCTTGATGAAGTCCAGACCCATGCTGAACCAGAAGGTGGACCGGCTCTATTCCATTCCGGGGAACGTACCGAATCCGGTAAATTTGCCAGAATATTGTTATTTTAAAAACCGCTGTGATTCCTGCGTGGAAGCCTGCAGCGGTCCCTATCCTTCCTTGGTGAGCTTATCCGATACCCATAAGGTGAGCTGTCATCTGCATCAGGGGGAAGCGGCGCACAAGAAACAGACAGGAGGAAAGCAGAATGCCTAATGAATATGTAGTGGAGGTCAATGACCTGAAAAAATACTTCCCTATCAAATCCGGTATTTTGCAGAGAACCACCGGACATGTACGTGCTGTGGACGGCGTCAGCTTTCGGATACAGAAAGGCCATACCTTTGGCCTGGTAGGGGAATCAGGATGCGGTAAGACAACCATCGGACGTTCTATTCTTCGGTTGACGGATCCAACGTCCGGAGAAGTAAAGATCAGCGGGGTTGATATTGGGAAGTTAAAGAAGAAGGAGCTGCGTCCCTTCCGCCCCAAGATGCAGATGATTTTCCAGGACCCCTTTTCTTCTTTGGATCCCCGTATGCCGGTAGGTGAAATTATCGGGGAAGCAGTGAAGGAACATAATTTGGTGTCCAGGTCAGAATACAAGGAATATATTTTGAAAGTAATGAAGGACTGCGGTCTTCGTCCTTACTATATTGACCGTTATCCTCATGAGTTTTCAGGCGGGCAGAGGCAGCGTATCTGTATTGCCAGAGCTTTGGCCTTAAATCCCGACTTTATTGTTTGTGACGAACCGGTATCTGCCTTGGACGTTTCCATACAGGCTCAGATTATCAATCTGATGAAGGATTTGCAGGAGCAACGTCAGCTTACGTATCTGTTTATTTCCCATGACTTGTCCGTGGTGGAGCATATTTCCGATGTAATTGGCGTTATGTATCTGGGCAGCATGGTGGAAACCGGGACGAAGGATGATATTTTCAAAGAGCCTCTGCATCCCTATACCAAGGCGCTGTTCAGTGCGGTGCCTGTGGCGGATCCGGATATCAAGATGAAACGGATTATCCTGGAAGGAGATATTCCTTCTCCCTCCAATCCTCCTAAGGGGTGTAAATTCCATACCCGGTGCAGCCAATGTATGGCGAAGTGCAAAGAGGAGGTTCCGGTACCCAAAGATATGGGCAATGGACATATCGTATCTTGTCATTTGTATGATTAAAGGATAAGAAAAGGAAAGCTGTGCTAACGTACGGCTTTCTTTTTTTGTGCATACGACAAGCTATTTTTAAATAGGAATAGGATAACAATAAGCAACAGGGGTGGCTGTATGAAAGAAGGATGCAGACAGATCGAATTAGAGCAACAGGGAATGAAGGTGATACTGGAGTTTCCGGAGCGCTCAGAGCATGAAAATGTAACACAGGAAGTAAAGGGGATTCTTTCGGAAGTTTTACGAGAGCGGATGGGGCAGGTATGATGAATTCTGGGAAAAAACGTGTCAGAATGTTACTGCGTGTCAGTTCAGATCAGCAGCTGGAGTCAGATGGGGATTTGACCGTGCAAAGACAGCTTGTGCTGGACTATGTGAAAAATCACCTGGATTGGACGTTAGATGAGAAGGAATATTTTGAAGGCAGCAACAGCGGCTATAAGAATTCCGTCGCTGACAGAGAAATACTTCAAGAAGCCTACCGGGACGCCCAAAACCGGGAATACGAGATTCTGGTTGTGTATAAAGACGACCGGATTGGACGTCGGATGTGGGAAATCGGTGGATATATTATGTCGTTGAAAAGCCTGGGTGTGGATATCTATACGGTGAAAGACGGCTGTATTTCTCCGGAAAGTAATGATATTATGGGACAGATGATGTTGGCATTGCGATATGGCAACGCTCAAAAAAGCAGTGCAGACACGGGGATGCGGGTGAAAGACACTGCGAAAAAACTGGTGATGCAGGGAAAATTTATGGGAGGCAAGGCTCCTTACGGCTATGTGCTGGAACCTTCCGGTGAAATCAGCAAGCATGGACGAGCATTAAAGCGTCTGGTAATAGAGAAAAACCAGGCGGAGGCAGTACAATTTATTTATGAGCTTTCCTTGCATAAAGAATTCGGGTCGGCCAAAATAGCCAATGCGTTAAATAGAGACGCCAGATATAAAAGCCTTGCACCCAATGACGTCTGGAAAAGCGGAACCATATCAAGTATTTTAACAAATCCCATCTACGCCGGATATACGGCTTATAATCGCAGGGAAACCTTACACGGAAGACGTCGTAATTTGGATCCCAAGGATTGGCTTCTTTCACAAAGCCCTAATCCGGAGCTTGTAATTATTCGTGAGGATGTCTGGAAGAAGGTGCAAGCCGGCCGGGAGCGGCGGGGCAGCCAATACAGGAAATCGATCAGGAACCAGGATGCAGTGGTAATAAAGCGAAACGACGGGATGCTGCCTTTGGTGGATGTGCTTCACTGCGGCTATTGCGGACGCAAAATGGTAAATGGGAGTAAATATAATTATTGGACAATCAAAGGGACGGGAGAACGGCGGGCAAGTAAAACAGCGATTTACAAATGCCAAAATGCGTCTCAGGGAATCCCCCACAATAGGTACAGACAGTTTCGAGGGGATCAGATAGAACCTGTGGTATACGAAATTTTGGGAACATATATCGGAAAGCTGCAGGAAAAAGAAAATATTTTTGACTGCATCTTAGAGAATCATAGAAGAAAAAGGCAAAGAATGGAGCGTGAGCTAAAGGAGGCTCAGGCGGAGCTTGAAAAAATTCAAAGAGGCCTGGCTGTAATGGAAGATCATATTCCGGAGGCTATGACGGGAGAATACGTGCTTTCTTTAGAGGAGCTGGCACACAGCATTCATGTACAGAAAGAAAAGAGGGAATGCCAGCAGAAAGTTGTGGAGGAAAAGGAACATGCGCTGTCGTGTGTTTCGGAAGAAGCCGAAGAGCAAGAGCGTACCATATATGGGAAGGTAACCTGGGGCGAATTGTTTTTAGATGCAGACGCTTCCACAAAACGTGTTTTGGTAAATAAGCTGGTGCAAAGGATTGATATTACAAAGGAAAGCATGGTGATTCGTTTTGCCGTCAGCCTGGAGGAGGTTTGCGGCCAATAGGGAATGAGGGGTTACGAAGTGGTATCGGAACAGAGGCTATAATTTTACCATAACCTCATCTACGGCCTTTGACCATAAGTGGATTTATGGCAGGAATATCTTTGAAAATATATCCTTGATTGTGGATGAGATGTTTGCAAATTACTTATCCAGACCCAATGTAAAGCAGCCGATTCTGACCCAATATTGCGATGGAGAACGGGTGAGCTGTCCCAACTGGCTCAGCCAATGGGGATCGAAATTTCTGGGCGATCAGGGATATTCCGCCATAGAAATACTTCGTTATTATTATGGGAACAGTATGTACATCAACGAGGCGGAAGAGATTTCCGGTATTCCAGCGTCTTGGCCGAGAGAGAATCTTAAAGTGGGTTCCAGCGGAGATAAGGTGCGTCAGATTCAGGAACAGCTGGCAAGGATCGCCCAAGTGTATACGGCGATTCCCACAATTACGCCGGACGGTATCTATGGGCCTGCGACTCGCCGGGCGGTTGAAAATTTTCAGTCTGTCTTTGGGCTGCCGGTGACAGGCGTAATTGATTATACTACCTGGTATAAAATTTCGGAGATTTATGTGGCGGTGACGCGAATTGCTGAATTGTATTAGAAAATGATACCCTCAGTGGACAAAGAAACAGCGCTTAGGGCTTGTGTCCTTGTTCACTGAGGGTAATTTTGGCAGAGCAGGGGAGCTGTTTTTTGCTGGCTAAGGCTCCCCAGGCGGAGTCTGTGGGGGCGCCTGCAGCGGCAAACGGTTGTACGCCTGGGCGTGAGTCTGGGGCAGCCCTTTCAAGAAGCAGTATCGGAAAGCGCCCGGCTGCCGCCCGGTTGTTTTTTGGTAACTGCCCGCCGTCCCAACAGAGAAGAGGCGGCGGCGATCAGCGCGCTTACAACTAAAAGCAGATAGAAGTTAATGCTTCTGGTAACGCACATGGAGGCGGTGAGAAAAGCTCCCGGAAAAATAATGGAATAAACGGTTTTATACATAAGTTCTGTAATACCTTGCGCGCCTGGAAGGGGGAGCATGTCTACGGCAATATATACGGTAGCCTGAATCATAATAACAGCCATCATAGAGTGGCCGGACAGTCCCATTCCCTTATAAATCAGCCAGGTCAAAAAGAATACAGAAAAACGCTGAACAAAGGTGAAAGCAGTTACTATGGCGATATGGCGTTTGTGCTGTAAAAAGAAGACCACGGCTTCGTGATAGCTGTCAGCCATTTCAAACAGCTTCTGCCTTCTGGTACTGGAAGGCTTTAAGATATGAAGCTTCTGTAAAAGCTTTTCTCCGGCGGAGACAAGATTACGGAAGCACCTGGGGCTGATCATAATAAATAATAGAGCCGCCACCAGGGCAGTGTTTAAAAACAAACCCAGATAATACAAGTAAAGGTAGTTCTTCAGATACAGGCAAAGGGACGGATACCAGAAAATTACAATCCCAATCCCGATAAGGACAAGCACCAGCTTGTAGATTAACGCTACGGTCATAAGAACTACGGTGCTGTCCGCGATTCGAAGCCCGGATTTTTTCATATAGTAAAGCTGCATAGGCTGTCCGCCGGTAGCGGAAGGCGTAATTCCGGAATAGAAGAATCCGATAAAGGAATACCTGATGCAGGAAAAAGGATTGGTACGGCATTTTAACGCCCGAAGCAAATACCAGATCATCAGCCCTTCTGCAGATACGAAGAAAATTCCGGTGCAGATGGCCAGAGCCAGATAAACAGGATGGAGCTTTTTCACCGTTTGCCATACATATTCCATATCGTTTCCATGAAAAATTGTGTAGAAGGTAAGCAGCATCAGGGCCAGAAACAGGCCGGCGCTTATGATATTTTTACGATTCATACAAGGTCTCCCATCGTGTAGATTTACATGTATTATGATAGCTCAAATGCAGGAATGTTGCAAGAGAACCTTCGTATATTATTTTGGTTTGAGGCAATTCATAGAAGTCCCGGGGCGTCACCAGGGAAAAATGCTTATCAAAAAGGTTCAGCCCGTTTTCCGACAGCAGTTTGGCGATAAAGGAAGAGCATGTAAAATGGCGTTTTTGATAAAACGGGATGTTCAGCAGCAAAAACGGCAGGCCCAGGATGCAGTAGTGGTATCGGAACCGGCGGTAATAACAGTCCTCCAACTGAGCCGCAATAGCGGCCTTTTGCCAGGAAGTGCATTCCAGACTTACGATTTTGTATCTTGCGGTGGGAAAAGCCCGGTGTATGGAGGGAAGACGTTCTTGTTCAAATCCTGCAATCAGGGGAATGAAAGGATTTCTCCGACCTACACTGTAGGCTTGCTCCAGATTACGATCCAGTCCGATGGCCACATGAATATAATAGATTCCAATGGTTTTTCGGATGATGGATGCAAATAATCCGGGGGTATCAACTAAAGCAAAATATATTTTTTCCATAACGTGTACTCCTTCTTACAAGTTCTTTCGTAGCTTATGACTGCCCTGGGGATGGCGGGGAGTTTGTTCCATACCAGAAAGCATCTTCCCCCAGAGCTAATTAAACTGATAAATGCGCTTGGCGGTACGGTAGCCGCATAATGTTAAAGCGTCTCCGATTTTTCCCGGAAGGTAAGTGAACCCGCTGATGGTTTTCCGTTTTAAATCATGGTAGAGCTTTTTATTGTGAGTTTTGATGTACATCCATAAGCTTTCCCGCTTTTGCCTGGCTTCCGGGGTGCCGATCAACAGTAAGTGAATGCAGGAAATAGACATCATAATAGAAATATTTCTGGTGAGATAACGGGCCAGCTTTGGCTGGGTCTGGGCAAGCTGTTCCAGATCTGTGGAAAGAGCCACAAGCTTTGTTACCCGTATCTGCTGGTCAATGCGGCTCATCAGGACTTTTTCATTTACGGACTGATCCTCCCGTCCCAAAAAGTAATGATACAAATCCAGATTCAGATAACACAAGGTGGAAACGAAGGGCAACGGCTGGTTGGCAAACAGATTGTCCACGTAAAATGTATGCTTGGGCAGGCGTACGCCGGACTTTTTGAGGATATCCGTACGATACCACAAGGAATGCATCACCAGGTACTGGGAGGGGCGGAAGGACCGAATCTCCTGCCAGGTGCAAATTTTTCCTGGAGTAAAAACATTGCGGTAAGACATGCGTTTTACGGTGTTTTCATAAAAATGGTCATAAAGATAGTTACAGATCACCAGATCCGGCTGCTGGTTAGTTTCCTGCCAGCACAAAAGCTGATCTAACAGGGACTGGAGGGCAAATTCATCCAGCCAGTCATCGGAATCCACTACTTTAAAGTACTGCCCGGTAGCCGCCTTTAATCCGGCGTTGACCCCGGCTCCGTGTCCTCCGTTTTCCTGGTGAATCACCTTCACAATCGTTGGGTAATTTTTGGCGTAGCGGTCTGCAATCTCTCCGGTACGGTCCGTGGAACCGTCGTTTACGATGATAATTTCCACCGATTCACCGCCGCTTAACAATGTATCAATACAATGCTCCATGTAGCTTTCCGAATTGTAACAGGGAACAGTAAATGTAATATATTTCATAGCCAGGCTCCTTTCTCCTGTGGTGTGTTCATATGTTATAACGATAAAGAGGGGTAATTTGTTTCAATTTTTTGAAAAAAATAATTTTAAGAAATATTCAGGTAAAAAAGGATAGCATTATCATAGCAATAGAATCTGAAATTTTTCTGCAAGGATCTCTTAAGATTTATTAAGATTTGGCTTACAAAACCGAAAGGAAGGGGGAAAGGGATTATCGCACCATGAAGGAATAATTTTCTGGTATAGATGGCGGGTCTGATAGATATATTGTAATAAGTACATATATGGGAGTCGTAATTTCGTGACAAGAAACATAAAAGTATCCTGGGGACTTAAGATTGTGCTGCTGTTTGCGGCAGCTTTTCTGGCCGGACGAGGGGTCGGCATGGCGGTGGAGGCAGGGAATAAGACCTGGAAAAAGGAGAGCTTTGGGCAAACCTCCAATCAAGAATCCGCAGACGTCTGGCAGACGCTGGATTCCGATTCGGGCGTTGTCCGGGAGGCAGCCGGAAGCTGGGGGCTGAGTTTTCAGGAGGACGGAAAACCTCCGGTGGCAGATGTGTCGGCGGAAGAAATTGCAAAATATAACGCTTACTATCGGAAGGATACAGAAGAAAAAGTGTTGTATTTGACCTTTGACGCAGGTTATGAAAACGGCAATACGACCGCTATCTTAGACGCATTGAAGAAGCATAACGCGCCGGCTGCATTTTTTATTGTAGGCCATTACTTAGAGAGCAGCCCGGATCTGGTAAAGCGGATGATTGAGGAAGGTCATATCGTGGGAAATCATAGCTTCCATCATCCGGATATGTCCCAGATGAATAAGGAGCAGTTTCAAAAGGAGTTGGGAGAGTTAGAAGATCTTTATCAGACCACCTTTGGCCAGGAGATGGCGAAATATTACCGGCCGCCCCAAGGAAAATACAGTGATAATAATCTTCAGATTGCCAGTGATTTGGGGTATAAAACAATTTTCTGGAGTCTTGCCTATGTGGACTGGGATGTAGATCATCAGCCTTCCCGGGAGGATGCGCTGGATAAACTGACCCGCAGGGTGCATCCCGGGGCGATTGTGCTTTTGCATTCTACCTCTAAAACCAACGGCGAGATTTTAGATGAATTATTAACTAAATGGGAAGAGATGGGGTATACGTTTCAATCCTTGTCAGAGCTGCCGTAGTTTGTAAAATTTTATGATTCCTGTCTTGTACCAGAGGGAAATCTGTGATACCATTAGATTATGCAAAATATATAATGTACGAACATAAAAAGGAGCATACGATGGAGAGAACAACAGATTACATCCCAAACGGCGGCCAGACATATCAGCCGTTTCGTGATAACACAAGAATTGGATTTGTACCATATGAGAAACCCCAAAAGCCCAATCCTTTGCTTCCCCAGCTGGAGTTAAGCCAAAGATTTAAGGAACTGGGATTTGTGCTGCCCTCCCAGAAGCAGCATTTTCTACCGGGAGTAACGGCGGAAATGATGGACTGGTTTTGGGCCAATATGGAGAAATGTTATTATTTGTGGGCTCCCGGCTCCCACAAACGGTTTAGCTGGGTACGGGAGCCCTGGAAGTATGGCATGATGGATTCCGCCCATATTATTTCAGAGGTGGTAGAGCCGGGACTTCCGGTATTTGGAGGCAATGGCGTTCAGATTACACGTCTTTCCCTGGAAGAGCATTTTCCCTTTACAACCTGTTTGAAGCATGCAATCTGTGAAGGAGTATTTAACGGGAAGGGAGAATGGATTGACGCTACGATTCATATGTGGGAGGATACAGAAGGCGGTCTGTATCATATCACGGCTACGGTGCAGAATCAGAAGGCAACGGCTCCCCCTGACTTTATTCTGGAGATGATAAAGGAAGATCCCAATGTAAAAATTGTTCCCAATTTTGCTACAGAACATGAAGATTATGAGGCGTCCCAATGGCCTATTTTCCTGCCTAAAATTTATGAGCTTTGGAAAGACCATCCGGATCCTACTCAGAATGTAAGATGCTCTCTGGAAGTATGTCAGGATGAGGCAGGTGTGTTCCATTACTGTAAGCTTCATAAGCCTATTTCTTATGAAAAAGTGTAAGTTTTGAAAATTGGTATGGTTAAAAAGAACGAGACTGGATATTTTAATATATCCAGTCTCGTTTTATGATGTATGGCATTAGAAGCTTGCATTATTTTTGCAGTAGGAGAAGAGGAGGGAGAAGCATGAAAAAAGAATCTGTGATGAAAGCAAGGGGGAGCCATGTTATGGAGCTGTCCCAGGTGAAGTTTCTTACAATTACTTCATTGGCGGCGGCATTGACCTATGTGTTCACGGCGTTTGTTAATTTGCGGCTGCCCATTGCTGCCAATGGGGGACTGATTCATCTGGGGAATGTGCCGCTGTTTCTATTTGCCATTCTGTTTGGGAAAAAAACGGGGGCATTTGCAGGCGGCGTGGGTATGGCGCTGTTTGATCTTTTGTCCGGCTGGACAGTCTGGGCGCCTTTTACCTTGGTGATTGCGGGCCTGATGGGGTATTGCGCAGGAGCGGTTACCGAAAAAAAGAAAAGCTTTGTGCGTTATGGCGTTGCCATGTTCTTAGCGCTGCTTATTAAGATTGCGGGCTATTATATTGCAGAAGGATTGATTTACGGAAACTGGGCGGCTCCGGCGGCTTCTATACCTGGAAATTTGATTCAGGTGGCGGCGGCTGTGGTCATTGTAATGATTGTGATTGTACCGCTGCAGAAAGCGGCTGGCCAGATTTTGGATGGGAAATCATGGTAAGACCAAAAAGAAGGTGGAATAGGGAAGTGCTTGAATGATGAATGAAACATTTTCAGAAAGAGAGGTTCAAAAATGTATAAAATTATGACCCCGGGGCCTACCCAGGTATTAGAGAATGTACGTTTGGCTAGAAGCTTGGAGTGCACAAACCCGGATTTGGATGAATCGTTTTTTGACTTTTATAAGGAAACTTGTGAGCTGATTAGCAAATTACTGTGTACCGGCAACGAAACCATTATTATGGACGGCGAAGGTATTTTGGGTTTGGAGGCGGCCTGTGCTTCCCTTACGGAACCCGGGGATTTGGTTCTGGTTTTGGATAATGGCGTATATGGAAAAGGGTTTGCAGATTTTGTCACGATGTATGGCGGGACTCCTGTATTATATACGGTGGATGATAAAAATCCCATTGACAAAGCAGCCTTAGAGGAGTACTTAAAGCTGAACCATGATTTTAAATACGCTACCCTGGTGCACTGCGATACACCCAGCGGAATGCTTAATCCCATCGGAGAGCTTTGTCCTTTACTAAAAAAATATGGTATTTTAACGGTTGTGGATTCCGTATCCGCCATGTTTGGAGAAGAGGTGAAAGTGGACGAATTTCAGATTGATTTGCTTTGCGGAGGCTCCCAGAAGGCAGTATCCGCCCCTCCCGGACTGACCTTTGTGACGGTGAGTGAGGATGCAAAAGGGGTGATGGCGCAGCGGAATACACCCATCGCTTCTTTTTATGGGAATATTCAGGTATTCTTCGGATATTATGAAAAAAAATGGTTTCCATATACCATGCCGATCAGCGATATTTATGGGTTACGCCAGGCTTTTGAGAATATTCAAAGAGACAAGGATATGATAAAGCGTCATCGTTTCATTGGGGAGGCCTGCCGCCAGGCTGTGAGAAAAGCGGGACTTTCCCTGCATTTAGAGAGCGGTTTTTCCAATACGGTTACGGTAATAGATGTGCCAAAGGAAACTACCGCCGGAGAAATTTTACGTGTTATGAGACAGGAACATCACATTATGCTGGCAGGATCTTTTGATTCCTTGGAGGGTCAGGTCATCCGCATCGGCCATATGGGAACGAACGCCAACGAAGGAGATATGGAAGCAACCCTGGAAGCCTTGGGGCAGACCTTAAGCTCTTTGGGGATACCTGTAAAAGCTTCTATGGGGCGATTATTTCGAGAAGCTGTTTTGTAATCCGTTTTTTGCATAAGAGTTCCGGAAAATTAGAAGAAAGTCCTGAATTTTTTGCCAAAATTCTCCCAAAATCCATGGAAAAATAGAATTGTGAAAACAAAAACAATCTTTTTTGTGCAAAACGCCATGCAAAATGCGTATTTGACTTTTGAAATTTGGACATTTATAATGAAGACATCACAAAAACAATCTACATAGGATCGGTTATTTACAGGAGGACGACGACAATGAAAATAGTTGGTGTTTCTTTAGGAACCAAGAACGGCAGCAATGACGCCATGTGCAAAGAGGCCTTGATTGCAGCGCAGGAAGCAGGGGCGGAGGTGTCTTTTATCCATCTTCACGACTGGGATATTCAGTATTGTACCGGTTGTGTTGCATGTTCCAGAGGTCTTGTAATGGGCAAAGGCAATATTTGTACCAGAAAAGATGAATTTGACGAGTTAAGGAGCATTTTATTGGACGCTGACGGCGTACTGGTTGTGGATCCTATCTTTGAAAAAGGCGCAAGCGCATTATTCCATTCCCTGATGGACCGTTTCGGACCCAGAATGGACCGGGGTATGAATGTAGTTGCCACCAAGATTGCAGAGAATGATCCCAATGCAAAGCCTGTGGATCCCAGACTGCTGAAGGATAAAGTGATTTCCTTTATTGGGATCGGCGGTTCTGACTGGGCTACCGCTATCGAGTATGACCACAGCATGCTGGCTCTTTCCCCGGCTTGGAAAATCATTGACAACGAAAAATTTGCATGGTCTAAGAATATCATCATGGAAGATGAAAAGGTAGAACGTGTACGGGAGATTGGACGCAATCTGGCAGCCGCGGCCGCAGATTATGAAAAGGCTGAGTGGAAAGGGGACGCAGGCATTTGTCCTCATTGCCATTGCAAGAACTTCTATTTTGGAGAAGGGGATACCAACAATGCAGTATGTATGAGCTGCGGCATTGAGGGCAAGATTGAAGTGGAAAACGGCAAAGTGAAATTTGTTTTCCCCGAAGAGCAGCTTAGCCATGCCCATGATACCCTTTCCGGAAAATTCATCCATGCAGACGACATCAAAGAAAACGAAGGCAAAGCCATCGCTAACCGCAGCAGCGAGAAATACAAAGCCAGTGCAGAGCGGATTAAGTCCTACAATCTGCCGGAGATTTTGCCTCCCTCCAAAAGAGCATAAATCAAATCCTTCCAAAAATGAAATTAGAATAAAACAGGCAGCAGGAATTACAGAGTTCCTGCTGCCTGTTTTATGTTGTAGATTTTTCTTTTTGCTCTGTGAGCATATTGATAAAAAGAGGAATTGCCGGATTCAGATTAGATTTGTGCCAGACTGCTACCAGAGCCAGAGGGCCGTGGTCGTCAATGGGAATAGACCGCACAGCGGAACTGGCCATAATAGAAGAATTTTCGTCCAGTACGGAGAACCCCAATCCGGACTCCACCATAAGAATCAGATTTTCTACGGAATAAGCGTAGTGAATCTGGCTGGGGGTAAATCCATGTAACTGGCAAAGCTCCATGACATGGTGGCAGGCTCCCTTGGAAATTTCGGGGGAAATGGCGATCAGCGGTTCCTGTTTCAAATCCTCTATTCGGATGATTTCCTGGTGGGCAAGGGGATGGTACTTGCTGATCACACATCTTCCGGCAGAGATAAAAAATGACTGGTATATTACGTTTTGAGGCATATATTCCTCCAGGTCAAAATCTACAGTCATGGAAATGTCAATTTCATTTTTTTCCAGGGCGTCCCGCAGTTCCTTGAAATTTCCGCGAAGAAGGTCGATTTTCAGGTTGGGGAGATTTTTCCGGAGGGAACTAATGCTTTGAGGTAAAAAAGATTCGGAACGCTGGTTTTCAATAATACCGATGCGGAGAAGGCCTTCTAAGCTGGCCTGTGCCTTCCGGGCTTTTGCAATGGCTGCTTCCGTTTGTTTTTCCAGTTTGGAGAATTCTTTAAAAAGAATGGCTCCGGCAGGGGTAAGACGTACGTATTTTTTAGTACGGACAAAAAGCTTTAAGCCCAGCTCCTCCTCTAAGTTGGATACATTCCGGCTGAGGGAGGACTGGGCCATAAACAGGCGGCCGGCGGCCTCAGTGAAGCTGAGATGTTCTGCGACAGCTAAAAAGCATTTTACTTGAAACGTTGTCATAGATGCTCCCTCCTGCGTTCATAGGTGATTTATGAAAAATATCATAACACGTTTTGGTTCTTTCGTCCACAAAATGAATCTGAAAACAGGTGAATATAGGCAAGATAGGTATTGTAGGAACCTATGGTAATGTGTTAAACTGTTTTGTGGAAAACATCCCAGGATTTTTTTCAGGATGCTTGCAGCAAAGTATGAGTTCTGGAAAGGAACAAAAGCCTATGGATTTTCAAAAATTAATTGACTTTAGGAATCAGTTTCCCGGATTCACCCGGGAGATGGGAATGCAAGTGACAGAGGCCTCCAACGGATATGCCCGGGTGGAAATGAAGCTGGATGAACGATGCGGCAATCCCATTGGTTCCGTGCACGGAGGAGTTATTTTTGCCTTGGCGGATACGGCGGGAGGCGTGGCGGCAACCAGCAGAGGAAGCTTTGTCACCACGGTTACAGGAAATATTAATTACCTGAATCCGGCCATGTCTGCCAAAATGCTCATTGCCACTGCCAAAGAACTCAAGGCCGGAAAGAATATTCTGGTTTATGATGTGTCGGTGACAGATGAAAAGGAGCATACAGTTGCAGAAGCCAGGATGACTTACTACAGCCTTCATAAAGAAGTAAAACTGTAAAGACGGCATGAAAGAGCATCCATGAAGGCAAAAGGAGGATACAAAAATGGTTAGAGCAGTAGTTGGAGCAAATTGGGGAGATGAAGGAAAAGGCAAGATTACAGACATGCTGGCCAAGGAAGCGGACATCATTGTGCGTTTTCAGGGAGGGGCAAACGCTGGCCATACCATTATCAATGATTATGGCAGATTTGCACTCCATACCCTTCCTTCCGGCGTATTTTATGATCATACCACAAGTATTATTGGAAACGGCGTGGCTTTAAATATCCCGGTGCTGTTTCAAGAGATCCAGTCTGTTGTGGAGCGGGGGGTGCCAAAGCCTAAGATTTTGGTGTCCGACCGGGCGCAAATGGTAATGTCCTATCATATTTTGATGGATACTTATGAGGAGGAGCGGCTGGCAGGAAAATCTTTTGGATCCACCAAGTCGGGAATTGCTCCGTTTTATTCTGATAAATATGCCAAAATCGGCTTCCAGGTTAGCGAACTGTTTGACGAGGAGCTGTTAAAAGAAAAAGTGACCAGGGTCTGCGAGCAGAAAAATGTGTTGCTTGAGCATTTGTACCATAAGCCTCTCTTAAAGCCAGAGGATTTGTTAAAGGAGCTTTTGGAATATCGCAGAATCGTAGAACCTTATGTGTGCGATACTTCCGCCTATCTATATGAAGCGGTTAAGGCTGGAAAAAATATTTTACTGGAAGGACAATTAGGGTCTCTCAAGGATCCGGATCATGGGATTTATCCTATGGTAACTTCCTCTTCTACGTTGGCTGCTTTTGGGGCTATCGGCGCAGGGATTCCGCCATATGAAATTAAAAAAATCATTACGGTGTGCAAAGCGTATTCTTCTTCCGTGGGAGGAGGAGCCTTTGTCAGCGAGATATTTGGAGAAGAAGCGGACGAATTACGTAAACGTGGAGGAGATAAGGGCGAATTTGGCGCTACTACAGGGCGTCCCAGAAGAATGGGATGGTTTGATTGCGTGGCCAGCCGGTATGGCTGCCGTATCCAGGGTACTACGGACGTGGCTTTTACGGTGTTGGATGTTTTAGGATATTTGGATGAAATTCCGGTTTGCGTAGGCTATGAGATTGACGGGGAGGTTACAAAAGAGTTCCCAACCACTGCCAAATTGGAAAGGGCAAAACCGCTGCTTCAAACGCTGCCGGGCTGGAAGAGCGATATTCGAGGTATCCGAAAGTATGAAGAGCTGCCCCCGAATTGCCGGAAATACGTTGAATTTGTAGAAGAGCAGTTGGGATTCCCCATTACCATGATTTCCAACGGGCCGGGCAGGGATGATATTATTTACCGATAAAGGTTTCCAAAAGAAGGGCAAAAGGATGATGAAACATATTATTTTTGATGTAGGCATGGTATTGGCGGATTTTTCCTGGGAGCGGCTGTTTGGCCGTTTGGGGATACAGGGCAGCGACTTTGAAAGAGTGGCGGACGCCACGGTACGTTCTGCCGTGTGGGGGGATTATGACAGAAGTCTGTTAAAGGATGAAGAAATTTTAAACAGATTTATAGCCAATGATCCTGAAGAGGAAAAGTATATCCGTCTTTTTTGGGAAAATATAAAAGACAGTATTTCCTGTTTCCCTTATGCCGATACATGGGTAAAGTCCCTTCGGGAAAAAGGATATGGATGCTATGTCTTATCCAACTATCCTCGTCGTACTTATGAGCTTACCAAAGAAAAATTGACCTTTGAAAAGCATATGAACGGCCTGTTGTATTCCTTCCAGGTACAACAAATCAAGCCGGAGCCGGAAATTTTTCAAACGCTTCTGACGCGCTTTGGCCTTGCTGCCCAAGAGTGCGTATTCATGGACGACAACTTGAAAAATGTGGAGGCTGCCAAGAAGCTGGGGATTCATGCCATTCTTTTTACCACGAAAGAAGAAGCAAGCCAAAAGCTTTGCGGGCTGGGTGTGTAGCAGAAAGGGGAAATTTCTATGAAACCGGAACACAGTAAAAAAATTGTGGCGCCGGCAATTATCGCCGGGATTTTTATCTGTTACTATTTGTGCTTTTTGGTAGTCTGCTTGTGCATACCGGTTCCGACGCCGTTAAAGCTATTGTTTGGGATTATGCCTTTGGCTTTGATGGGAGTTACCATCTTTGTTTTGGTGGAGCGGATTCAGGAAATTATCAGTGGCGAGGAAGACGATTTGAGCCAATATTAAATACTTTTGAAACAAATAAGGAGGCGTCGTAAGGGGTGGAACATATAGATTGTTACGGCACGTTAGGGCCGGCCTGTCAGAGCCGGGAGGTTTTGGAAGAAATGTTTCGGCAGGGAATGACTGGGGTGCGGTTGAATCTCTCTCATACCTCTTTGCATCAATGCGGCCCCTGGCTGGAGAATTTTCAAGCCGGGGCGTCTGCAGCGGGAGTGAAGGCGAAGCTGTTAATTGACCTTCAAGGTCCGGAGCTGAGGGTAGGCAATACAAAGCCCTGTCAGCTGCCCACGGGAACATGTGTGACGGTGGGAGAAGAGGGAGTACTGGCTCCCTTTGAGGTGCTGGGACAGATACGGCCGGGGCAGCAGATTTTACTGGATGACGGGAAGATTCTGCTGGGGGTGGAAGAAGTTTTGGGCCGCAATGTCCGGTGCCGTGTGCTGCGGGGAGGGCTGTTAAAGCCTAGAAAAAGTCTCGCACTTTTAGGAGCGTCTCTTGACTTGCCTACACTGACAGAGGGAGATCGCAGGAATCTGGCTGTTGCAAAAAAATTCGGCGTAACAGGCGTTATGCTTCCCTTTGTAAGAAACGATCAGGATCTGAAGAATCTTCGAGAAGCTCTGGAGGAAGCAGGCGCCGGGGATATACGGATTTTTGCCAAGATTGAAAACAGGGATGGTATAAAGTGCCTTGCCCAGCTTCTTCCTCACGCGGATGAAGTCGTGATTGCCCGGGGGGATCTTGGCAATTCCATGCCCTTGTGGGAGCTTCCAGGCGTACAATATCAAGTCGGCGAAATGTGTACAAAAGCAGGCAAACCGTATATGGTTGTCACCCAGATGCTGGCGTCGATGGAACATACCGCCGTCCCAACCAGGGCGGAGGTATCTGATATTTTTTATGCGGTGCTTCACGGAGCTTCTTCTGTGATGCTTACGGGGGAAACAGCCGCCGGGGAATATCCAGTGGAAGCAATGCATTATCTGTGCCGGACTGTAGAGGCGGCTTGTATGCAGCGGCAGCAGAAACAAAAACAGAGCAATGATACGGTACATGAACAGCAGTAAAAGGAGGAGAAAGAAGAATGATTATTGTAAACACAGATTATATCAATGGAAAAGAACTGGAGATGTTAGGCTTAGTTAAGGGAAGCACGATTCAAAGTAAAAATATTGGCCGTGACATTACCCAGGGGTTTAAAACCCTTGTAGGCGGGGAATTAAAAGCATATACCCAGATGATGGATGAGGCCCGCGCTTTAGCTACTAAGCGTATGATAGAAGAGGCTCAGAAGCTGGGAGCCGACGCTGTGGTAAATGTCCGCTATAGTTCTGCGGCTGTGATGCAGGGAGCAGCGGAGATTATGGCTTATGGAACGGCTGTGAAGTTCATCTAGTGAATTATATGAAAAGGCGCCCAGTCTCTTGGAGATTAGGCGCCTTGTTTTGACCTCGTGCTTTCTGCTGGTTCAATTATTAACGATATTCTCCCATGTAAAATAAAGCCATGGTTCCGGGCCCGGAGTGGGCGCCTATGGTTGGCCCCACATAGTTGATAAGAAAACTCTCGATGCCAAAGCGTTGTTTGATTAAACCTGCCACAAATTTAGCGTCTTCTTCACTGTCTCCATGGCTGATAAAAACAATATCATTTTGATTCCGGTAGGAGCCCATTTGTTTTTCCATACTATCCACCAGAGCAATCAATGATTTTTTACGGCCGCGAACCTTGGATAAAGGAATCAAATGACCTTGATCGTCTACGTGAAGAATAGGCTTTAAATTAATCATGGTGCCGATGACGGCGGCTGTTTTGGAAACACGTCCCCCTCTATGCAGATGAAATAAATCATCCACGGTAAAATTATGGACCAAATGGAGCTTATTTTCTTCCAGCCATTTGGCATTTTCCTCCAAGCTCATACCTTTTTTCTGATTTTCCAGGGCTTTATGTACCAAAAGCCCTTCTCCCAAAGATGCACAGAGAGAATCTATTACGATTACCTGATGCTTTTCGTATTCCTCCGCCAGCTCCTGGGCTCCGATTCTTGCGCTGTTACAGCTTCCGCTCAGACCAGAAGAAAAGGCTATATGCAGGATATCGCTGTCCTTTTGTTCCATCATGTCAAGAAAAATTTCTTTTGCAGCTTCAGGATTCACCTGGGAAGTAGTAGGCAGGGAGCCATTGCGCATCTTTGCGTAAAATTCTTTGACCGGAAGTTCGTGAGAGCGGTCATAAGTTTCGCCGTCAATGGTATATGAGAGGGACATAATGCCAAGCCCTCTTTCCTGGATATAAGATTCAGGAAGATCAGCAGTTGTATCTGTAGTAATGATATAATTTCTCATAAATTCCTCCTTATAGACAACTTATCGTAAGTATCATAGCATGTTACGGTAAAATGTGCAAATCATAAAAGGTTTGTTCTCTGGAAACTATTTGTTTTCCACTACATATAATAAAGAAAAATGCTTGGAGGAATTATGGCGATTAGCATTGTATTAGACGCCGGGCACGGCGGATATGACAGTGGGGCCAGCTATCAGGGACGAAGGGAAAAAGACGACGTACTGGCCCTGACGTTGGCGGTAGGGGAGAAATTAAAAGAAGCGGGATATGACGTCTATTATACCAGAGAGACAGATGTATATGACTCCCCTTACGAAAAAGCGCAAATGGCAAATGCAACAGGAGCAGATTATTTTGTTTCCTTCCATCGCAATTCAAGTCCCAATCCTAATACTTATAACGGCGTACAGACACTGGTATATCAGGAAAATCAAGTGGTAAACGATATTGCAGATGCAGTGAATGAGCAGTTGGAAGGGGTAGGATTTAAAAACCTGGGGATAGACGAACGGCCGGGACTTGTGGTATTGCGCAGGACCCAGATGCCTGCCGTTTTGGTGGAGGTTGGTTTTATCAATTCAGATGTTGATAATCAGACCTTTGATCAAAATTATGATCGTATGGTGGACGCTTTGGCTACTGGGATAGAAAAAGGAATTCAGGAGGCCAGAGGGGAGACAGAGCGGCGTTTTGGCGTACAGGTGGGGCTGTTTCAGTATTTTTCCAATGCACAATATTTGCAGCAGCAGCTTCAGGATATGGGATATACGGTTCAGATTAAAAAAGAAGGCCCCTACTATGCCGTGGTGGTTGGCGTTGAAACAAGTTTAGAGGGGGCCGTAGAGCTTCAGACTACATTACGGGACATGGGATACGATACCTTGATTGTCAATCTGTAAAATAAGAAAATTTCGTGAGAGTGCATGAATTTCGCCCTTCATCGCTCTTGCGAAATCTCGCAGGATTCACAAAAATCGAAAAAAAGAGAGAAAGTGCTTTACTTTTTTATAAAAAGCATTTAACATTAGCCTATCTTAGATTTCTATATGACGCATATATAAGATTCTGATATAACATTCCCCAATTAGAACAAATAAATCGGACAAGCTTTGGCGCACAAGAAAGCGGCGTCTGCGGTTTTCTTTGTGTACCTGTAAGAAAGGAAGAACTATATGGAAGCAAAAGACGTAGTGACGATTGTAGTAGCGGTTGCCTTGGCAGCGGTAATCGGATTTCTTATGATAAAGATGATGCAGGTGTTTATGGCTTCGGGAGGATTGTTTGAAGGCTTTATCAAAGACATCTATACGGCAATTTATGAGAAAGCCCTGGGGATGATGAAATGACAGAAACAATGGAAGAGATGGATTTTAAGCTTTCCAGCCGTCATTTTGGGCCTTTATGGAAGTATATCCGCCAGGATGAGATTACGAATGTAGACTGGGACAGCGGGCAGCTTTGGGTGAAGTATGCCAACCGTACCAGAAAGCGAGTGTATGATCCGGAGATTACGGAGGAATTTATCCATAGGTTTTCTCTGATTGTGGCAAATCATGAGAGCCGGCCCTTCCACCGCCTGGATTCTATTTTGAGTGCGGAGACGGAGCAGCTTCGGATTACGTTTGTCCATGAGGCTTTTGCCGTATCAGGACGCAGTATGAGTATACGAAAATCATTGCCCAGGCTCCGTTTTACGGCAAAAGAAGCTTTGGAATGCGGATATTGTGAAGCAGAAGTGATGCATTTACTGGCAAATTGCGTCCATGGCGGCTTTAATTTTGTATTTTGCGGAGAGCCGGGCCAGGGAAAGACAGAAGCTGCTAAGTTTTTCAGCAGCTTCATTCCTCCTCATGAGAAAGTGATTACCGTGGAGGACTTGCGGGAATGGCATTATCATGAGATTCATCCCCAAAACGATTGCATTGAATTTAAGGTTTCTGATTCCAAGGATTATGGAAGGGCCATTGCGGTAGCCTTGCGCCTGAATCCCAAATGGATAATGATTGCTGAGACCAGATCCCGGGAGGTACGCTACCTGTTGGAAAGCTGGTCCAACGGGGTGAACTGCATGACCACCCTTCATGTGGATGACGGCAGAAAAATTCCGGACAGGATTTTGAACATGTTAGAGAGCAGGCAGGATGCAGACCGGCTGGTAAACCAGATTTATTCGGATGTGGGGATAGGAGTATTACTGAAAGAACAGGAGATTCATGAGGATCAGACGGTGCACCAGATTCGCCAAGTATGTCTGTATTACAGAGAGGAGGAGAAAAACGGATGTATTTTGCTGGTGGAGAATGGGATCCTTCGGGATACAAGGATGCCGGAATTTTTAAGACGTCAGATTCAGGAACGCTGTGGCCGGACAGATATTTACAGTAATCCACAGGTGAAAAAAATGCTGGAGGAAACGTGATGAGAAGAGGGGTAGTTCTAAAACGAAAAAAAGGAAAAAACAGGAGACAGCAGCTGGCTTTGCAGGGTGAAAAATGGGAAAAGAAGGAGGTCTTGATTTGCAACGGTATGGTGCTTCTTTTAGCACTTTTATCAGGAGCAGGCATGGGATTAAAACCAGGCTGGCTGATTGCCGCTATAGCTCTTTGTATGCTTCAAGTTCCCAGTCTTTATTTCCATTATAAAAAGGCGCGGCTGGAGCAGAAGCGGTTTCAAGAAGCCAATGCTTATATGGCTCAGATGGTACAGTCGTTTTCCGGAAGCGGAAAGATTTTAACTGCTTTAAAGGAGACCAGGGAAACTTTCTGGGGAGGCGTTATGCATCAGACTCTGACCCAGGCGGTATGCCATATTGAACAGTCCTGTGATATGGAGCTGGCGGAAGGGGAGGCTTTGGGATTTATAGAGAAAGCATACGATTGTGAACGTGTGCGTTTGATGCATGATTTCCTTAAAAAAGCAGAATCCAGGGGCGGAAGCTGTGAATCGGAATTTGGACTGCTAGAAAATATTCGCAGGCTATGGGAAAAGAATGCCCTGCGTTATCAAAATACGGTTCGGCTCGCACGAAACCTGGTAGCCTTTGAATATTTATTATTGATGGCGGTCTGCATGTTTATGCTTCGGCAATTTCCCAGGGAACTGACGATTCTGGAGCTTCCTTTTGTACAGGGATTGAATGCATTTTTGGTAGTGTGCTTTTTTCTAGTGTATAGGCGAATGGATAAAAAATGCTCGAAAAGCATGTTGAGGGATACCAGGCGCATGGACGAACTGGGGGCGAAGGCCAAGCTCACTTACATCAGAAGGTTTTGCGGAAAACAGGCTTTTCTCACACAACTTCCCTATGCTTTGACTCTGCTGGCGCTGCTGCTATTCTGGTGCGTGGCAGCAGGAAATTTTGTGATATTTCCGATAGGGCTATTGATAGTTGTTCTTGTATGTTTTGCAGGACATACCCGGTATTATTATACCATGTATATGATTCGCTGGGAAATGAAAAGCGTATTTCCCGGGTGGCTGTTCGATGTACTTTTATTGACCCAGAGGGAAAATGTGGCCGTTGCCTTGGCAAAATCCATAGAGCGTGCGCCGGCTGTTTTGAAGGAGGATTTGAAGAAATTAAAATTGGAGCTGGAACAAAGCCCCTTGTCAGCAGATGCATTTTTAGGGTTTTTAGCGGAATACCGCATGCCGGAAGTAGAGGGCATTATGAGAAAGCTCTATGCATTAAATTGCGGGAAAGGAGCCTGCAAAGAAGTGATGAATCAGATGATTCATATGAATATGACAATGCTTGCGGATGCAGACGCCCAAAGGCTGAAATGGAAAGGAGATTTGTTTTCTTTGTATTACATGCTTCCCACGGTTCCTGTTATGGTATGTATGGCCGGGTATGGAGCAGCGCTGATGGTAGTGATTTTCAGAAATATTCTAACAATGATTTAGAGGAGGATGTATGGGGTCTGTCTGGAAGGTAGTGCTTTCTTTTGTACTGATTCTAATGCTGACGGCAGTAGGGATGATGATTACCGCTGCGAACGCAGATACAGCGGCGGCGGGGGACTATATGGAAGAAGTGTCGGCCGTGATTCGGGAGAGCAATTATAACGAAAAGGTGATTGACCAATGTAAAAAAGAAGCCATGGAAAATGGATATGAGGTACAGGTACAGGTGTACGAGCGACAGGCTTACGGACAGTGCAGCTATGCGAAGGTTATCCTGCGGTATCCATATCGTCTGTTGGTTTTTCAATCTGAGGTGTGGAAGAAAAAAGAAAGGATTATATAGCAAAAGGAAGAACATGGATAAAATAATAAAAAATAGCCTGGAAGCAGTTGCCGCGGCAATGATATTTGGGTTTATGCTGGCTGGATTCCATGGATTTTTGACGGTGGTATCTTGTTATTAATATACGGCTTAAAAAGGATAGGAGGTCATGTATGGAGATTCAATCAATGGTTCAGGCTGTGCTGTGGATTGCCGCAGACGGAATAGGAGCTTTATGGGTGCTGCAGACTGTGGTATCCGTCATTTCGGATGGAAAACTGGCAGATTTGCTGCTTCTTATGGCCAATGCCATTTGCGGGTAGGTGTGAGAAATGAAACAGACCGTGATACAGATGATGGAGACCATGGCGGTTGGTCTGATGGTGTGTTTTTGCATTGGAATCCTATTGGCGCCCAACGAAGGAAATGAGATATGGAGCATGGCGGCAGTTGTGGCAAAGGAGCTATCCGGGCAGGAGGTAAAATCGGAGCATGCTGCCCGGATGGGTGAAATCATGCGCCGGGACGCACCGCAAATCAGGATGGACAGGCCTAGATTTCAGGTGGGAGAGGATATTCTGTTTTGGGACTGGCTAAGTGTGCAAACGGCAGAGTCCACGGAGTGGATAAAGGCGGTTGAAAGAGAGGATATTTGTCCTGAGATTTTGGAAGTTACCAACGAAGCAGGAGTCAGCCTGGATACGTCGATATACCAGGAGGAAGCTTCCCAGGAACTGGAAGGGCCGCTGAACTGTGATCTTCGTACCGGGAGAGTGCAGTTTTTCAAAAGCGGGATTTACGGCTTGAAGGTGAAAGTGGCGGATGCTTATGGGAGGGTTACGATCAAACAGCTGAGACTTCCGGTGGAAGCCGGATAGAGGGGGAGATAGAAGACAGATGAAGAATATTGTGATAGGGATATGTGCCTTTGTTTTAATTGGTATTCTAATTTTAACCGTGTATACGATTCATGGAAGAAGTATCCGTCAGGCAGAATTAGACCAGGCGCTTGCGTTAGCGCTAGAAGAAACCATTGCCAAAACAGGGAAAAATCATACGGACGGCCCAAAGAGTAATGAAGAAATGACAACGTTGTTTTTGGAAAAATTCCTGACGCAATTAGAAAGCAATTCTCAGGCGGCAGTACATATTCTGGACGCAGATTATGAAAAGGGATTGTTGTCAGCAGAGGCGGTTCTTATTTATCAGCATCCTACGGGAAGAGAGGGGAGCGTATCTTCCCGGCAGACTGCTATTCGGGAAACGGTTGTCACCCAGGAGCAGGAAGAATATTGTCGAATTGATTATTTTGTAAATGGAAGCAGCTATAAGACATTCCAGGTGCAAAAAGGCAGCAGCCTTATGGTTCCAGGCGCGCCGGAAGTAAAAGGCAAGGTTTTTCAGGGATGGAAGGAACAAGAGGGAGAAGGGATTCTGGATTTGAAGGGAAGGAAAGCAGAACGCGACTGCACATATGTTGCAGTGTTTCAGTAGCAGAACCTGTTGAATGACTTTCCTATTGCCAGGGGAATGGCGGACATACAAAAACCCTTGCTCTTGCAAGGGTTTAAAACTGGAGCATACGGGATTCGAACCCGTGGCCTCAACAATGCGAATGTTGCGCGCTCCCAACTGCGCTAATGCCCCATGCATTTAGTATAGCACAATCGTGAAAAAATACAATATTAAAAATGAAAAAATAGGAGGTTGGATTTGGATGCTGCAGGTGTAAAAAATGAGTTGAACTGGAGAAAACGAAAGTGGAACAGAGTAAGAATCCTATGGGGCGTAATATTGGCCCTGACAGGAATTGCTATGTGGGATATGGGTTTTGTCCGGGCAGCCGCCAGTTATAGCAATGCCAGAGAATTTTATGAGAGCACCGGAGGGGACGGGTGTCATACGGCAATTTATGAGGGGAGCATTTATTATGCCACTCAGGCCAGGCTGGCGTCAAGCCCTTATAATTTGAAATACTGTACAGTAGGTTACGATATTTCCATGACTGCAAACGGACAAACGGTGGAATTCGGTGTTCGGCGTGTAGAGGATAGCAGCGGGGAAGCAGGAAGTATGAAAGAAGTCCCGGGATCCGGTGTGGAGAGCAATGGATATGTATATAACTTATATTCCATTCCTCGAGAGGAGCTGGAGCAGTTAGCAGGCTTTAGAAATCCTCAGGCAGCCCAATTATTATTTGATAATTCCCAGATACAAGTTCGGATCGATGGGATTATGACAACAAAGCAGTACGGAAGAATACACGGAGGCGTGTCAGAAGACGGTTCGGGAGGATTAACAGAATGGGGGAAGGTTTATCACTTGAAAAACGGAAGGGATCTGACGGAAATGAGAAAGATTTTTCCGGGGCATACGTTTGCGGGTTTCCATGGAATTGCCCGCATATTGGAGAATTATGCATTGACCATTCGTTATAAGTTAGACGGCGGGATTCCAAAAGCAAAAGGATTTCAAGTGAAAGATGATATGCTGATGAATAAGAATGGCCCGGTTCTAACGTCTTCCAGACTGATGAACGGAATCATGCTTCTGAATCAGCAAAGTATTCAGCTAGAGAAAAAAGGGTATCATATAGAGCCGGGGAAAGAATGGTTCTGTCAGGGACGCACGTTTGACCAGTCTCAGGTATATTGGACAGGAGATGTGTATCCTGCCGTTACCAGTCAGGATGGAGAGCTTTGTGTGACGGCGAATTGGAAGCCAAATACATATACGGTACAGTATGATGGGAATGGAGGAAGGGGCAGCCTTCCTTTAGAGAAAGTCTCTTATGGAGAACATGTCAGGCTGCAGAGAGGATTTTCAAAGAAAGGTTATATTTTTACAGGCTATATGGTGTCCCGAACCACGAAGGAAGGAGAAACGAGTATTCTTTGCAAAGATACGTGGCAGCCTTGGGAGAAGTATCTGGATCGTCCGGATTCGTGGAGGATATATCAGCCGGGAGAAAGCTGGATCGTTCAAGAATCGTGTATCAGCGGCAGCGACACGGATCATTTTACCTTTTACGCGCAATGGAAAGAAAATATGGTAAAGATTACGACTGATAAACAGGGAGGAAGCGGCGGAACAGATGTATTTTATGAAAAATATAAGCTGGGATGGTACGACAGTAAAACAGGAGAGACACAAATCGAACAGATTGCAATTCCGGTGAAAACGGGATATCGTTTTGCAGGTTATTATTCCTCTGTTCAGGGGATGGGGAAACGAATTGCCAACAATACAGGAACCCTTTCTTCCAAAGATGCAGGATATTTTGTAAAGGACAGTAAAATATATGCAGACTGGAAACCTGAAACCTATACGATTACGTTAGATAAACAAGGAGGAAGCGGCGGACTGACAGGTGATACGAGCCATGATAAGGTGCAGGTAAACTATCATGGGAACTTGCCAAAGGCTGTCGCGCCTGTAAGAAATGGATTTGAATTCCAAGGCTACTTTACGGAGAAAAACGGCAGAGGGACGCTCTATTATAACGACTGCATGATACCGAAAAGAACATATCAAGAGACGAAAAATCTTACTCTGTATGCACATTGGGTAGATACGACGGCTCCACAGGCAATCTTGCGGGTATCTCCTTCCAGTTGGACCAATAAAAGGGCAGGGGTCAGGCTGTCGGTAGAAGCGAAAGATGAGGGAAGCGGTTTGTCTTCTATAGAATTATATGAAAACGGAAAAAAAGTGGCTCAGAAGACAGGGATAAAGGGAACAGCCTCGGATACATTAGACTACTATGGAAAAACAGAAGGGGCGATTCCCTGGAAAGCCATTGTAACAGATGCTGCCGGAAACCGGTCTGAGGCAAGAGGTGTGGATTTTTACGATGTAACGCCGCCGAAGGGAAAAATATTGGAGGGAATGGAGAGCCATTCAGGAACCAGCCTTCAAGTAGAGCTTTTTGTGACAGATTATCGTGTGAAGTAGGAGAAGGGAAAGAACAGAATGAAAGGCAAGATTATAGCGGTTGTGCTGGCAGGAATTCTTGCGGGACAGTGGGGTGGGAATGTACTGCAGGCCTTTGCAGTGAATACAGACAGTTTCAGGGAAGCTGAAGTAAATGAAAAGCCGGTAGAGATGCAGACGGAACATCTGCAAAAGCTTCAGGATACGGTGATGCAGCAGCAAAAAGAAATGGGATACTTTTCGGAGCAGGAGCAGTTGGGAGAAAGGCAGAGGTTACGAGAAGAGGCGTTTGCTTCTAAAACATTGCTGGTACTTGCTCAGGGAACATTTGACAGTCAGGGAGCGTCTCATATTATCCGGGATACCCATGGATTACATGTGCTGATTTATGAAACGACAGAGGCCGCCCGGCAGGCATATGAAATCTTAAAAATCCAGGCCGGGAAGGATGAAAGCCCCATACAGTCTGTGACAGTGGACGCAGTTGCTTATGTTGCAGATTTAGAAGGAGATATGTCCGAACGGGAAAAATTAAAGGAAGATTCTTCTCCGGGAATGGATTCAGATACAAATAAAAGAAGTAAAACCTCTGCTCTTTGGGAATATATAGAAAAAAATAAGACGGAAGAACAAGTTACAGTTGCAGTCATTGATACCGGCTGGGAAAAAGGACGGGCAGACGGGCTGGGAGGAGAAGAACGTATTCTGGATATTGGCTGGAACCTGTCCGCCAGTGGAGAAAAGGGCAGTAGTTCCGATGATAACGGCCATGGTACTTCGCTGATTCGGATTTTATTGCGGGAAACTCAAAAAAATGTGAAAATGATACCCATCAAAGCTGCCGATGCGTCCGGGCGGGCAACAATTCTCTCTACATACCTTGCTTTGATGGCGGCTATAGAACAAAATGCCAACGTTATCCTTTTGAGTATGAATCAGGCGTCCGGACAGGCAGAACTGTTAGGAGAAGGAATTCGAAAGGCCCATGACCAGGGAATTGCAGTGGTTGTATCGGCGGGAAATTACCAAAAGGATGTAAAGGAAAGCCCTCCGGCAGATATACCGGAGGCGATTGTGGTCAGTGGAGTAGAAGGCCGGACGGCGGCAAATTATTCTAATTTTGGCGAGACTGTGGATGTGTGCTCAGACGGATGCTACAGGGATGAAACGAAAGACGGGGTGGCGTTAGAGGCTCATGGAACTTCCTATGCCGCCGCCCGTACTGCCGCCGCCGTTGCTATGCTCCGGACATTTTTAAAGGATGGGAGAGAGGCGCAAGAGGCTCTGAAACAATACGCCCAGGATCTTGGAGAACAAGGGTGGGATCCGTATTATGGTCACGGTTATGTGGGAGCGGATTTAATTTTAGAAGATAATATGCAGGATCATCTTTTAGAAGAAACAGAAGGAGATTATATAAAAATCCCGGAAGGCTTGGAGCTGTCTGTTCAGAACAGCACGTATGTCTCTACGGTGGGACATTATTTTATAGAAGTTGCTTATAAGGGAAGCAGCATGAAATATCAGGTGAATTGCTCCCTTCCAAATGCCTCCCATTATGGCAGCCAGACTTTGACTCAAAGTAAAAGCAGGGTGGCGGGACAAGGGACGCATTTGCTTGTGGAGACGCCGAATACTGCCATGGAGCCGGACGGGAGGCCGGGTTGGGATCCAAACGACCGGATGTATGTGATTCCGTCCCAAATATCTTTTTTAAAGATACCGGGGTATCATATCGAACTGGACTGTAACCTGGAAAACCTGGTGCAGGCCTGGAGCTGCCGAATAGACGGGTATGATTGCCGGATCCGGCATACCACAAATTCTGTAGGGATGACCAACTGGTTTGAAGAGGCGCCTGGATTTCATCATAATACCTATCGCTTTCAGTATGTTCCCAATCGCCATACGATTGTTTACGATGGAAATGGTGCGGATGATGGCAAGACAGAACCCTTTACCGTTTTGACAGACGGCAAATTTACAGTAAAGCCGGATTTGTTTCACAGACAGGGGTATAAATTTAAAGGCTATACGGTAGTGCGAAGATCTGATGAGAAGGTATATTGTGGAAGTAAGGGATGGCAGCCTGCAGGCAGCAGCCAGGATATTCGTAAGGTTTATTTAAAGGAAGAATTGGTCACGCTGGACAAGGATTGGATAAATGAGGAAAAAGGGAATCAAAATGACGTCTTTACCTTTCAGGCACAGTGGGAAAAACAAAAATATACGATTTCATATGAAGGGAACGGTGCAGATTCCGGGAGTATTTCTTCTCATACCGTTACTTTCGGGAAAGAGTTCACCTTTAAGGCCAACGGCTATAAGCGAAAAGGTCATCAATTTCAGGGGTATATGATTCTGCGAAAATCGGATCATAAAGTAAAATGTCAAAAAGGAGTATGGAAGCCCTTAGATCGTACCGAAGCGAAAGAATGGAAGCTGTATCAGCCTGGAGAGACTTATACCATGGACAAGAATTGGATCAACGAGGATTATACAGGCGGCGGTGAAGTATTTTTCTGTAAAGCCCAGTGGAAAAAGAAAAATTATACTGTAACTTATCATGCTAACGGTGGAAAGAGTGTGTCCAAAACTAAGGCGTCTGTGGCATATGGAGATGAGATTGACTTAAGTGTAAAGGCAGTGCCTAAAGATGAATATGATACATTTATTGGATGGGGAACGGATCCCAAAGATAATACGGCGCTGTTTTCCGGAAAAATGGATGCAAAGGATATCACCCTGTACGCTCTGTATTCCATTCCAGTATCGGAGGTGAAAGAAGTTTACCTGAAAGTAGAGGATAAAACAGGGAAAAGGAGCAAAAACGGGAAGCTTAGCGAAATCTATCCCTTGGTAAAGACGGAAGAAGTGGACGGCCCGGTTAGGGGGTATCATTACAAGCTAAAGAAGCTGAATTATAAAGAGCGGTTCCCTGGATCTTTGAGTTCAGACATGACAGCCGCAATTTTCGCTGTGGATCATGCAGGAAACAGTTCTCGCATCAAGGCTTATAACGGAGGAGAGGGAATTGTTTCAGAACCGGTGTATGGACAGACTGTCATTCACAAATTTCAAGATTTGGATGTGGGGAAGGATTCATATAAGGAAATTGGCGGTTATATGGCGTACCAGGGGACAAATCAGGAAGAGCTTCGCAGTACCAGCGTGACGGAAATGATCCGGCTGGGGCTGACCTTTACGCCGAAAAGGTTGTCAGCTCCTTTACCGGAAGGGTATCGGTTCAACAGCAGTAAAAGTACCGGAATCGGTAAATCATATCAGGTAACGGGAGAGAAAGTTACTTATGCATATTACGACAGGATTCCATATACCTTATTTTTTGATGGAAACGGGGGATCCTGCAATAAAACATCTAAGACGGTTTATACAGGAAAGACGTATGATTATCTGGCGGGCAATGTACATGAAGGATTTCCCAGCGCCGTCAGGAAGGGGTATTCATTTCGGGGCTGGTATACGGCTGCATCCGGGGGAGAACGAATTTATCCTTCAGAATTATATACATTGCAAAAAGACAGCAGAATCTATGCTCAATGGGAAGAAAATTGCAATACCGTGTATTATGACTCCAATACCAATGGGGGAACAGAGGCAGGAAAAGACAGTTGGCAAAAGAATTACAGCCTTTCGATAAAGTGTGGACAGGCAGTAGATCTTAGTGTGAAAGCCCGAAAGGACGGATGGAGCTTTGTAGGGTGGAATACAAATCCAGATGCACAGACAGCATTGGAGGGAATTGTCATGGAGGATGAGGATATCACGCTATACGCAATCTATAAAAAAGACATTACCATAACTTATGTTGGGCATACACAACAGGGAACGGCGATAAGAACAGATAAAAATACCATTTACAACCGAGAAGAAGGAATCACAATCGTTATGCCAGAGCTGGATGTATGGAATGGATGGGAAGCCATGGGTTGGACCCTTCGGAAAAATGGGGATGCAGAAGTAGAGGAAAGGCCTGGGGCTGAGGTGTATATCAGAGAAGATATTTCATATTATGGAAGATATAGTAAGGACGTTACCCTTTATTATGACTCCAATGGTTCGAATATGGAGGCGCCTAAGGAGACAAAGCTGCGGCAATACAATGCGTTTGGAGTATATAAGGACCCGGTGTTTATTTTAAAAGAAGGGCCGCAGATGGAAAAACATTCTTTTGCAGGCTGGGAGAAAAAAAGCGATACAGAAATTGGAGATGGGGAAGGCTCCAAACGTCCATATGGGGCTGGTATGGAAGTAAAGCTGGAGAGGGATACTACGTTTCAGGCGAAATGGGATCAATATCCTGTCTTAGAGGCATACGACCGCTATTTTTCCCTGGATGAAGCGAAAGCGGGAGGAATTACGCCGGAAGCGCTTTTGGAAAAAGTAACCGGATCTGACCGGGAGGATGGGGCGCTGACAAATGGAACGCATGTGATCGTTCTCAATTATAATTCCCAGGATTTTGCCGCGTTTGCTGAGGCAGGCAGTGTGTCTGTCACTTATCAGGCCACAGACAGTTTTGGAAACCAGGTAACAAAGCAAGTTACGGCTTATATTGTAGATACAAAACCAAAGGATGATTCCTACAGAGAATATGTACGATTTATCAGCAGCCGGTTTTACCGCAAGGACAGTCAATATCTTGTGGAGGAAGAGGGCGGCTTAGAAGAAGCTTCTGTATGGAAACAGGACGCTGCTCGTCAAAAAGCGCTGGAATATGCCTTGTCCAATCAAAAGAAGGGGGAGATTTCGGTTCAGGAAACATTTTTTGGGAAAGTCTATCAGTTCATAAAGCCGGGAAGCGGAAGCTGGGATCATAAAAAAGAAACATGGGTGTTTACAAAAGAGCAGACAGAGAAGGTAAAGCAGTTTGTAGAAGAGCATGGATATGGGGATGCAAAGGGAGAGGATAAAATAGAGCTGTTTTATCAAACCTTTGGAAATTGCATCAAGTGAAGATGTTTCAGGTAACAGTTCAGACTTGTCTGAACCGTTACGCGAAAGCACAAAAGTAAAACGGCAAATCAACATTTTTCTGGTTCCGGGTAGGAAACGCCGAAGGTTTCAACTGTGACCTGTTTCATAATTTGAGGTTCCATGGGGCGGTCGGAGTAATCGGTGGCAGTTTCGGCAATTTTATTGACTACATCCATTCCTTCCGTGATTTTTCCAAAGGCCGCATATCCTCCGTCTAAATGGGGACTTGTTTGATGCATGATAAAGAATTGGGAGCCGGCGGAGTTGGGAGCCATAGAACGAGCCATTGATAACACTCCTTCTGTATGGGCAAGGTCATTGGCAAAGCCGTTTTGGGAAAACTCTCCTTTGATGCCATAGCCGGGGCCGCCCATGCCGGTTCCTTCCGGACATCCGCCTTGAATCATGAATCCCCGGATGACGCGGTGAAAAATGAGACCGTCATAAAAATGATTTTGGATTAAATGAATGAAATTGCGTACGGTATTGGGGGCGGTTTCAGGATAGAGCTCGGCTTTCATCAGGTCGCCGTTTTGCATCTCGATGGTTACGATTGGATTTTGTGACATGGCATGTCCTCCTTTTGGCCTGTTTTAAGTTTTTAAAAACGTACATTAGGTATTGTAGCGGAAAAGGAACATTTCGTAAAGAGAAAAATTACCCTATCGACATGAAGTGCGAAATTTTTTTTTCATGCTTTGATATTCTTACTAAGCGCCGGGGAACATGGTTCTAATCCCCATAATTCCGGAATACTATTATTAATACACAATGAGTCGATATGCCGTCGATGTACAAGAAGCCTGGAGCGGCAGGCGGGAGGAAGGAGAAAACAAATTCATGGCAGATAAAATTTTTGAAAACAATCAAGTAACAGTAACCGGTGAGATTGCATCTGACTTCAGGTACAGCCACGAAGTGTTTGGGGAAGGGTTTTATATGGTGGATGTGTCGGTGAACAGGCTGAGCAACTTTGCAGACTATATCCCTCTAATGATTTCGGAGCGGCTGATTGATACGGGGCAAAGCTACATCGGGCAGATCATTCGGGTGAACGGGCAATTTCGCTCTTATAACCGTCATGAAGAAAAAAAGAACCGGCTGGTGTTGTCCGTATTTGTACGGGAGTTGGAGTTCGTGGATGAGATGACGGATGGAGAAAAGAGCAATCAGATATTTTTGGACGGATACATATGCAAGGAACCTATTTACAGGAAAACGCCTTTGGGAAGAGAAATTGCTGATTTATTGATCGCAGTCAATCGTTCTTATGGGAAGTCGGATTATATACCTTGTATCTGTTGGGGGAGAAATGCCCGCTATGCTTCTGGATTTGAAATTGGGGGTCATGTACAAGTAAATGGAAGAATTCAAAGCCGTGAATATTTGAAGAAAGTATCGGAAAATGAGACGCAAAAGCGTGTTGCTTACGAGGTTTCCGTCAGCAAAATAGAATATATAGAATAAAACGTTTGCATTTATTTACTTTATATGGTATCTTAGAAAAATCTGGAAAAACAAAGTACAATTTTTATCTCCTACTGAGAAAGCAGAGGTATAAAGATGAGCAAAGGAAATGTTTTGGTTTTTTATGGTGAAGGAAAAGGAAAAACATCTTCAGCCCTGGGATATGGAATTCGTGCAGCAAGTCAGGGAAGAAGCGTAATGGTAATCCAGTTTATGAAAGGAAAAAGCGGTGATGAAATTTCCTTTATCCGCCGTTTGGAACCAGAGATACGGTTTTTCCGATTTGAAAAATTGCCGGAAAACTATGAAGAATTGTCGGAAGAGGAAAAAAGAGAAGAGACCATGAACATTAAAAACGGGTTCAATTTTGCAAAAAAGGTATTGGTTACAGGGGAATGCAATGTTTTGATCCTGGATGAGTTTTTGGGACTTCTGGACAATCAGGTGATAACTCATGAAGAATTAAAGGCCATGCTGGAAGCAAAGCCTGACGATATGGAGATTGTATTTACCGGACGGGTCATGGATGAAAGTCTAAAGGATTATGCAGATGAAATATATAAGATTTGGCCCCAAAAGCTTTGAGATATCATGGCTGCAGGAGCTGCCGCTTTGTGAGGCAGTAAAGCTGCAGGGGAATTTCATCATTGACAAGGACGAAAAGAAGTGCTATATTATTGTGGAAAAAATAATAAAATGAGATAGAGGTTGCGTGATCTATTAGTAGTTGATCGGATGTGGCAGGCACAGAGGAAGACAGACGAAAGGAGAGAGCGCCGAAAGGGTCTTTCCCCTGTAAGAAGACTGCTTGGGCGTATGGTGAATAACCATACGACTGTCATCTGTATATGGATGGGGCGCTATCAAAGAAATATCATGACAAGGACAGGGAATGCTTTGCAGCCTGTGTGTATGGAATTTTGAGCCGCTCGAAAGACGGCTCTTCTTTCATTTTACAGGGAGGACGTTTTGCGGCAAGGGATAAAACACATGGCCCTCCTGCGGACAAAATCTTTTTGGATGGTCATGCATGTAGAAGAAAAATTTTGCCTCCAGGTACAGGACAGACACCTATTTTCTCATAATGCATACGATATACGATGGAACCAGGAGGTATGAAAATGGCACTTTTTAAAGGAGCAGGCGTGGCAATTATTACGCCTATGAAAGAGAATTACGAGGTAAATTACGATAAGCTGGAGGCTATCATCAACGATCAGATTGCCAATGGTACGGACGCTATTATTATCACGGGAACTACCGGGGAATCTTCCACATTGTCGGAGGAAGAGCACAGTGAATGTATACAGGCGGCAGTTTCCATGGTAAAGAAGCGAGTTCCCATTATTGCTGGAACAGGCTCTAACAGCACCTTGACGGCCATTCAGTTGTCAAAAGAGGCCCAAAAGGCAGGCGTCGACGGGTTGTTGATAGTGACGCCTTATTATAACAAAGCCACTCAAAACGGCTTGATTAATCATTATACCAAAGTGGCGGCGTCGGTGGATGTACCCATTATTCTTTACAACGTCCCGGGACGTACCGGTTGTGGATTGTTGCCGGGGACGGTGGCGGCTCTGGCAAAGGATGTGGATAATATCGTAGGGATTAAAGAAGCCACCGGGGATATTTCCAATGCCCTTCGGATTATGGAGCTTACCAACGGTGAATTTGATTTGTATTCCGGAGAGGACGGGATGGTAATTCCTCTTTTGGCAGCCGGAGGAATTGGGGTCATTTCTGTTATGTCCAATGTGGCTCCTAAATTTACCCATGATATGGTAATGAGTTATTTGAATGGAGACAGGGAGACGGCTCTTAAGATGCAGTTAAAGGCGTTGCCCCTGTGCGACGCACTGTTTTGTGAGGTGAATCCGATTCCTGTAAAGGCGGCTATGAATCTGATGGGATGGCAGGCGGGTCCCTTGCGGGAGCCTCTGACAGAGATAGAGCCCGGGCATTTACAGCAGTTGAAAGCGGCTATGGAGGAATTTGGAATTCCACTGGCATAGTTTTGCTTCCTAGATGGAAGAAAGGGGCCATACAGGATAAGAATTCCTTATGCAGCAAGCGGCGTAACACGGAAATAAACAATCATGGAATCCGGCAAAGCCGGATTCTTTCTTTTTCATTATAGGGTTGCAATTTTTCGTATAGTTTACTATGATAGAGGAGGAGTACGAATGACAAAGGTAATTATGCATGGATGCAATGGGAAAATGGGACAGGTAATCACGGCTTTATGTAAAGAAGAGAATGATTTGGAAATTGTGGCGGGTATTGACGTTTCCAATCATATCGTACAAGAATATCCTGTTTTTTCGAACATAGAGGATTGCGATGTAGAGGCGGATGTGATTATTGACTTTGCATCTGTAAAGGCGGTAGAGGCTTTGCTGTCTTACAGCACTTCCAGGAAGATTCCAGTAGTTTTGTGTACCACAGGGTTAAGTCAGCAGCAGGAAGAAGCGGTGAAGCAGGCTGCTGAGCGTGTGGCGGTGCTAAAATCCGCCAATATGTCTTTGGGAATTAACCTGTTGATGGATGTGTTAAAGAAAGCGGTTCATGTCTTAGCGTCTGCGGGTTTTGATATGGAGATTATAGAGAAGCATCATAATCAAAAGATTGACGCCCCCAGCGGTACGGCCCTCGCTCTGGCGGAAGTATTGAATGAGGAATTAGAGCACACCTATACCTATCAATTTGACCGGACGAAGGAGCGAAAAAAAAGGGAGAAACAGGAGATTGGGATCCATGCCCTGCGAGGCGGGAATATCGTGGGGGAGCATGAGGTACTATTTGCCGGTACCGATGAAGTGATTACGTTTTCTCATACGGCGTATTCCAAACAAGTATTTGCCAAAGGAGCCATTGAGGCCGCAAAATTCCTAAAGGATAAGCCGCAAGGGCTTTATCATATGGGGGATGTGATTGAGGCAAAGTAAGTGAAACCGGCTGTCTGGCATAAAGGGAACGCCTTCGGCGGCAAAGAGGTTCAAAAGGGGGAATATACATGAAGGCATCAGATGTAAGGTATTTAAAGGGGCTCTCGAAGCAGTATCCAACTATTGCTCTTGCGGCGACGGAGATTATCAATCTCCAGGCGATCTTGAGCCTGCCGAAAGGGACGGAGCATTTTATTACGGATATTCACGGAGAATATGAACAATTCCAACATGTGCTGAAAAATGGTTCCGGAGCCATTAAGCGGAAAATTGAAGACGAGTTTGGCAATACGTTTTCCGTATCGGAGAAAAAAGCGATTGCGACTTTGATTTATTATCCGGAATTGAAATTAAAGCAGGTGCAGAAGCATGAGAAGGACATTGAAGACTGGTATAAGGTCACAATTTTTCGGCTTACCAGAATCTGCAAAGCCGCCTCCTCTAAATATACAAGATCCAAAGTGCGCAAATCGCTTCCCCGGGATTTTGCTTATGTGATTGAGGAACTGATGACGGGACGGCAGGATATGTCGGACCAGGAGGCGTATTACAATGAAATCATTAATTCTGTCATCCGCACCCAGCGGGCTCCTGAGCTGATTGTAGCTTTCTGCAATTTGATTCGCAGATTTGTGGTGGATCACCTTCATGTGGTGGGAGATATTTTTGACAGAGGCCCGTATCCCCATCTGATTATGGATACCTTGATGGAGCATCATTCCGTGGATATCCAGTGGGGGAATCACGACGTTTTGTGGATGGGGGCCGCCGCAGGGAATCCCTGCTGCATTGCAAATGTGATTCGAATATCCGCCAAATACGGGAATTTGAATATTTTAGAGGAGGGCTATGGCATTAATCTGATTCCCTTAGCCCGCCTGGCTATGACAAGATATGAGAAAGACGTCTGCGGGGCGTTTAAGTTGGATTACCGGGAAGACGAATATGATATCAAGGACGCCATGCTGGATGAAAAAATGCATAAAGCGATTTCCGTGATACAGTTCAAATTAGAGGGGCAGCTGATTCTCAGACGGCCGGAGTTTGAGATGGGCCATCGTCTGCTGTTGGATAAGATGGACCTGGAAAAAGGCACGGTGGTTGTGGACGGAAAGACGTATCCTTTAAAGGAAAAAACATTCCCTACCCTGGATATGAAGCATCCGTATGACTTAACGACAGAAGAGGCCGATGTGGTAGAACGTCTGACGCAGGCATTTTTAAATTGCGAGCGGCTGCAGCGCCATATACGCTTTCTGTACGCCAAGGGAAGCTTGTATAAGGTATACAATTCTAATTTGCTGTATCATGGATGTGTTCCTTTTAATGAAGACGGAACCTTCAAAAAGGTAAATATATTCGGAGAGTATTACAGCGGGAAGGCCCTTTATGACGTATTGGAGCATTATGCAAGAAAAGGTTATTTTGCCATTGAACCGGAGGAGAAGCAAAAAGGGCTTGACATTCTGTGGTTTATTTGGAAAAATGCCAATTCCCCTGTTTTTGGAAAATCCAAAATGACCACCTTTGAGCGGTATTTGATTGCAGACAAATCCACACATAAGGAGCCTAAAAATCCTTACTATCATCTCATCGAAAAGGAAGAGGTTGTAAATAAGATTCTGACGGAGTTTGGACTTCCTGCAGAGGGCTCCCATATCATCAACGGCCATATTCCGGTAGAATCTAAAAAAGGAGAATCTCCGGTAAAGTGCAACGGGAAGCTTTTGATTATTGACGGAGGATTTTCCAAAGCCTATCAAACAAAAACCGGGATTGCGGGCTATACCTTAATTTATAATTCTTACGGCCTGCTGTTGGCAGCCCATGAGCCTTTTGAATCCATGGAAAAGGCGGTACAGGATGAGAGCGACATCCATTCCCATACGGTGCTGGTTCAGCAGGTAATGCGCCGGGAAACAGTTGCGGATACGGATGTAGGGAAGGAAATTCAGGCCAATATCAAAGATTTGGAAGAGTTACTGACTGCGTATCGAGAAGGAATTATCGTGGAGTCCGCGGTGTGACGACGAAGGACTTTTTATGAAAAAGGAGCAAATTGGCTTCCTACACAGAAGGAGAAACTAGAATGAAAAAAGCAATTAATCAATCAGTCCTGTCTTTTCTGTTAAATGGGGTATCTGTTTTGGCGCTGATTTTTATGGCGGTTTCCATTGCACAGTACAGCGATGTGAATAAGAAACTGGATCAGGCAAACGAAGAGCGGTTTTTATTGACTTATAACGCCAACCGTTTTATGAATGGTTCCGCTTATTTGACGAATGAAGTACGGGCGTTTGCATCCACGGGGGATCAGGAGCATTATGATAATTATTGGAATGAGGTAAATACATTAAAGAATCGTGACAAAGGCGTTGAGGCTATGGAGAAGATTGGCATAACAAAAGAAGAACAGTCCATGATTCAGGAAATGTCTTCCCTCTCTAATAATCTGGTGCCTTTGGAAGAGGAAGCGATGAAGCAAGTGCAGGCAGGACAGCGGGAGGAAGCCCTTTCTTATGTATATGGGGAAGAGTATAAGGCCGTAATCACAGAGATCAATGGGTTAAAGGAGGAGTTTTTGACAACGCTGGATGGCCGGGCGGCGGCTCGCGTAGAGCAGCTGGGACAGAGAGCGGATATGATAAAGACAGGAATGATGGCGGCTATGGTAATTGTTGCCGTAATGCAGATTTCCAGTATGATAATTACGAGAATAAGGATCCTTCGCCCGGTGATTGCAGTCAGAGACCAGATGGGAGAAATTTCCCGGGGAAATTTGTCGGCGGAGTTTTCTTTGCGTCCGGATACTTCTGAAATCGGAACGCTGGTGCAGTCTATTCATGAGACAAAGCAGGAATTAAAACGGTATATCTCTGATATTAATGAAAAGCTGGCCCAAATGGCGGAAGGAAAGATGGATTTGACGATTGGCAGTGATTACCGTGGTGAATTCAGGCCTATTCAGGAAGCCATGAAACAGATTTTGAATGGGTTAAACGGCGCGCTTTCCAGAATCACTGTGACTGCGGAGCAGGTATCCGAGGAGTCTCGGCATATGAACGCCGGGGCCCAGACGCTTTCAAACGGGGCGACTCAGCAGGCGGCGGCGGTGGAGGAATTATCCGCCAGTATTCAGGAATTGTCTAAGCAGGTGGACAGCACCTCTGAGGATGCTTCCGACGCTCGGCAGTCTTCGGAAGACACTGCAATGCAGCTTCAGCTTTGCAGTGAGAAAATGCAGGAGCTGACGACTGCTATGGAGGATATTTCCAAATCTTCCCAGCAGATTGGAGGAATTATTAAGACGATTGAAGACATTTCCTTCCAGACAAATATTCTGGCTTTAAATGCGGCAGTGGAAGCGGCCAGGGCCGGGACGGCAGGAAAAGGCTTCGCAGTTGTGGCGGAGGAAGTACAGACATTGGCAAATAAGAGCGCCGTATCTGCCCAGAATATTACGGAATTGATAGAAGCTTCCATGCATTTGGTAGAGAAAGGGACTGCTCTTTCGGCAGATACTATGGAGGCGTTAATGGGAGGCGTGGCCGGATCCCAAAAATCAACGGAGCTGATTAGCCGAATTGCTTCTTCTGCCATGCAGCAGGCAGATTCTTTAAAACAGTTGACGCAAGGGATGGATTTGATTGCCGAGGTAGTACAGACCAATGCATTGACTGCGGAGGAATCGGCGAATTCTGCAGAAGGGCTTTATGGGCAGGCAGAAGAGTTGAAAGTTTCGGTTCAAAAATTCCAACTTCGGTAACAGACGTAGAAAAAGGCACAGGTAGTTCTGCAAATGCAGAATAACCTGTGCCTTTTAGAACGATACAAGGGAAGGTGACATCCTCTGGCCAAAGGACGGTCAGCTTCTATGATTCTTCCGCGTCTTTATCTTCCTCGGCAGAGTCAGCATCCTCCTCCGGAAGTTCTTCCTCTGTGGAAATTCCCGACAGATAATTCTGGAGAGCAGATAAATCTACTTCCGTTTGAGATGCAGCTATTTTTTTTGTGGTGCTGTCATAGGCGGAAAATCCAATCCATCCCACAATGGCAAGGCACACAATCGTTCCGGCAATCCTTGTAATCATACGGTTTCGTTTTTGCTTCTTCAAGATTTGTTTGCGGTTGGCCTTTTCCTGTTTGTATTTGTTGACTTTTTCCTGACTCATATGAAATCTCCTTTGGATAGAATTATTACAGGCAAAAAAAGGGGAACATGTCCCCTTATGACCTTTTCGTACAGTATACACCATATTTGTGAAAAAGTGTTGAATAAAATAAAAAAAATCAAAAAAATAGGTTCTTTTCTACGGGTTACATTTTACAGGGGGGTATGCTATAATCGACTGTATTATGGATGATGAGATATGAGGAGGAATGGAATGAGCTTAGCGGACGGGATTTTTATTGATATGTGCCGGGATATTTTAGAGCATGGAGTAAGTACCCAGGGAGAGAAGGTGCGGCCCAAGTGGGAAGACGGAACCAGTGCATATACCATTAAGAAATTCGGAGTGGCGAATCGGTATGACCTTCGGAAGGAATTTCCAGCCATTACCCTGCGCAGAACGGCGATTAAAAGCTGTACAGATGAAATGTTGTGGATCTGGCAGAAAAAATCCAACAATATTCATGAGCTTCACAGCCATATTTGGGATGAGTGGGCAGATGAGGACGGTTCCATCGGCAAGGCTTACGGATATCAAATGGGGGTAAAGCATCAATATAAAGAAGGCATGATGGATCAGGTGGACCGGGTGATTTATGATTTAAAGCATAATCCCTTCAGCAGGAGAATTTTGACCAATCTCTATGTACATCAGGATCTTCATGAGATGAATCTGTATCCCTGCGCCTATAGCGTGACATTTAATGTGACCCAGGAGAGGGAGTCAGAAAAGCTGGTGCTGAACGCCGTGTTAAACCAGCGTTCCCAGGATATCCTGACGGCCAATAACTGGAATGTATGTCAATATGCAGTGCTGGTTCATATGATGGCTCAGGTGAGTAATATGGAGGCAGGGGAGCTGCTTCATGTGATTGCAGACGCTCATATTTACGACAGGCATATTCCCATTGTCCGGGATTTGATTCAGAGGGAGACATATCCTGCTCCCCGGTTCTGGCTGAATCCTGATGTAACGGATTTTTACAAGTTTACCAGAGAGGATGTGCGCCTGGAGGATTATGTGACAGGAGAGCAGATTACAGATATTCCGGTTGCGATATAAGAAACAGGCAGACATATAAGGGTAAATATCATAGAAGCAGGAGGAAAGGATAAGGGATGAATTTAATTGCGGCAGTGGACAAAAATTGGGCCATCGGCTTAAATAATAAATTATTGGTGCGGATTCCGGAGGACCAGAAATTTTTTCGTGAGACAACTACCGGAAAGGTGGTAGTAATGGGAAGAAAGACATTGGAAAGCTTTCCCGGAGGGCGGCCGCTGAAGAACCGGATCAATATTGTTTTAACAAGGGATTTGAATTATCGGGCAAAGGACGTAATCCTGGTACATTCTCTGGAGGAGTTAAAAGAAGAGCTTCACAAATACGTCAGTGAGGATATTTATGTGATTGGCGGAGAGAGTATTTACCGGCAGCTGTTGGAAGAGTGCGATGTGGCCCATATCACCAAGATTGAGTATGCCTATGAAGCGGACGCATGGTTTCCCAATCTGGATGAGTACGAAGAGTGGGAGATTTCGGCGGACAGTGAGGAACAGACGTATTTTGACCTGGAATATTATTTTTATCGCTACGAAAAAAGAAAAACCAAATAGAAAGAAACGGGAACCAAATGGAGAACTTTATTTACAGCATCAACGTTACCATTCCGATTTTCCTTGTTATGGTGATAGGATGGGCGCTGCGGCAGATGGGGATGCTGAATGATGATTTTGTAAAAACATGCAATAAATTTAACTTTAAAGTGACGCTGCCCTTTTTGCTGTTTCGGGATATTTCCAGTGTGGATATTCGGGCGGTTTTTGATTTGAATTATGTGTTGTTCTGTGGAATCGCCACGACCATATGCTTTTGGGCCATCTGGGGCGGAGCTAAGCTGTTTGTAAAAGATAAAACCATTGTAGGGGCGTTTGTCCAGGCTTCTTTTCGCAGCAGCGCGGCGGTTATGGGCTTAGCTTTTATCCAGAATATTTACGGGCAGTCGGCGATGGGCCCATTGATGATTATTGGAGCCGTGCCCCTTTACAATATTTATTCCGTAATTGTGCTGACCTTCGAGGGACAAAGTCCCCAGGGGGAGAAGGATACTGGAAAAATAAAAACGGCGTGTATGAATATTTTAAAGAATCCGATTATTATTGCAATTTTTCTGGGACTTGTGGTATCCTTATGCAATATACAATTTCCCACCATCATACAGAAAACAGTAGGAAGCATATCCCAGATGGCGACGCCCTTGGCGTTGATTGCCATGGGCGCAGGATTTGAAGGGAAAAAAGCCCTGGGGAAGCTTGCCCCTACGCTGGCGGCTTCATTGATTAAGCTGGCGGCGCAGGCTTTGGTATTCATTCCCATTGCAGCATGGCTGGGGTTTGAAGGAGAAAAAATGATCGCCATCCTGGTGATGTTGGCGGCTCCTACCACTCCAAGCTGTTATATTATGGCTAAAAATATGAACAACGACGGGGTATTGACAGCCAGTACCGTAGTGGTGACGACTCTGTTGGCGGCGTTTACCTTGACAGGTTGGATTTACGTGTTGAAATGTGTGGGATTGATCGGCTGAGGGAACGAAAATGATTTTGCGAGGGGACAAAAAAGCTGACAGGCTGGAAAGTGAGGAGAGAAATGGATATTACCGGAAGGAAATTATTTGTAAAAGCATTAATAGAAGAAGGGGTAAATACGGTGTTCGCTTATCCGGGGGGAATGGTGACGGATATTCTGGATGAGCTGTATAAAACGGACGCTATTGACCTGGTTTTGCCCCGCCATGAGCAGGGATTGATTCATGAAGCAGAAGGATATGCCAAATCCACAGGAAATGTGGGCGTGTGCATTGTAACCAGCGGGCCGGGAGCCACCAATATTATCACTGGGCTGGCGGACGCCCATTATGACAGTATCCCTTTGGTATGCTTTACAGGACAGGTGCCCTTGGGGCTTATTGGAAATGACGCGTTTCAGGAAGTGGATATTGTGGGCATGACCAGAAGTATTACCAAGTACGGAGTTACGGTACGGGACAGAAAAGATTTGGGGCGCATTTTAAAGATGGCGTTTCACATTGCAAAGACCGGAAGGCCGGGTCCGGTGCTTATCGATATTCCCAAGGACATTCAAACCTCCTCCGGCCCTGCGGAATATCCCAAGAGCGTCAGTATCCGAGGCTACAAGCCCAATGAAACCGTACATATCGGGCAGTTGAAAAAGGGGTATAAACTCCTTAAGGGAGCAAAACGTCCCCTGTTTTTGCTAGGGGGCGGAATCAACATTTCCCATGCCAATGAATCTATGCTGGCTTTGGCGGAGAGGACCCAGATTCCGGTGGTTACCACCATTATGGGCAAGGGAGCGGTGCCAACCAACCATCCTCTCTATATAGGAAACAGTGGGATGCACGGGAAATATGCGGCCAATATTGCGGTAAGCCAGTGCGACGTGCTGTTTTCCATCGGAACACGTTTTAACGACAGAATCACTGGTGATCTAAATGAGTTCGCGCCGAAAGCAAAGATTATTCATGTAGATGTGGATACGGCGTCCATTTCCAGGAACGTGGTGGTGGATGTGCCTATTGTGGCGGACGCGAACCTGGCCATTGAGAAGCTTTTAGAATGGGCGGAACCTCAAAAGACGGAGAAATGGCTGGCTCAGATTCGGGAGTGGGATAAGGAAAATCCTCTGGAAATGCGCCGGGACAGAGGGATGACGCCCCAGATGATTATGGAACAGATCAATGAGGGCTTTGAGGAAGGAATCATTCTTACAGATGTGGGCCAGCATCAGATGTGGGCTGCGCAGTATATTGAATTGAATGAAAAGAAGCAGTTTATCACTTCCGGAGGGCTTGGAACCATGGGATTTGGCTTTCCGGCTGCCATCGGAGCCAAGATTGCAAATCCCGAGAAGCCGGTTATTTGTATCAGCGGCGATGGGGGGATGCAGATGAATATTCAGGAAATGGCTACTTCCATTGTGCAGAACGCCCCGGTAATCGTCTGCCTTTTGAATAATTATTACCTTGGCATGGTGCGCCAGATGCAGCAGCTGTGGTATGGCAAGCGATATGAGGCTACCTGCTTAAGGCGCAGAAAAGAATGTCCCGGAGACTGTAAGGGACCGGGAGAGAACTGTCCGCCTTACGTGCCGGATTTTGTGAAGCTGGCGGAGAGCTATGGTGCGAAAGGCATCCGGGTATTCCGGGAAGAAGAAATCGCTCCGGCTCTTGCACAGGCAAAACAAAATAACGTAACTACGATTATTGAATTCATGATTGCCACGGAAGATATTGTGCTGCCCATGGTAAAAGGCGGCAATCCTATGAGCGAAATGATCTTAAGCAAGTAAGGAGGGTCAGAGCATGAAAAACAGATGGATTGCATTGTATGTAGAAAATCAGGTGGGCGTACTGGCGAAGGTCTCCGGTCTCTTTTCCGGGAAGTCCTACAATCTCCAGAGCCTTACGGTAGGCACCACGGAGCATGAGGACATTTCCCGCATGACGATTTGCGTTACCAGCGACGACGTTACCTTTGAACAGATTAAAAAGCAGTTGAATCGTATGGTGGAGGTCATCAAGGTGATTGACTTGACCAATGTTCCCATTCATATGAAAGAGATTCTGTTTGCAAAAGTAAAGAACTGCTCTACAGCGGATAAGGTGGAGGCTTTTCAGATTGCCCAGGCCTTTGACGTGGACGTGGTGGATTATGGAGAGGATAGCGTTTTGCTGGAATGTAAGCTGACAGAGCGGAAGAATAATGAACTCATCGATCTGCTGAGGGCAAGGTTTAAGAACATTGAGGTGGTGAGAGGCGGGGCGGTGGCCATTGAGTCTATCAGCACTTCATGTGCCGGACGGACGGAATATAAAAAGAAGTAGCTTTGTACAGGTTATGGAACGAAGGGGAACCATAACCTGTATTTATGGGAATGATAAGCTCCAAGAATAATCTTGACACTGGGGGAAAAAAGTATAATAATTGAAAAAATAGAAACGTTCAGCCTTGGTAGAATGGTTTGGAACATAAGGGATTTGGAGGCATTCGTATGGAAATTAGATTTGAAAAAAGAGAACAATTAAAAGAGAAGCCCAATGAGAAGCAGCTGGGCTTTGGAAAGTATATGACGGATTATATGTTTGTGATGGATTGGGACAGAGGCCAGGGATGGCATGACGCCAGGATTATTCCCCACGGACCGCTTTCTTTAGAGCCGGCTTGCGTAACGCTGCATTATGCCCAGGAGACCTTCGAGGGATTGAAAGCCTACCGCAGGGCGGACGGAAAGATTCAGCTGTTTCGTCCTGAGATGAACGCCAGGCGTATGATCACTTCCAACGAGCGGCTGTGTATGCCGGCGCTTCCGGAAGAAATGTTTGTGGAAGCAGTAAAAGCTATTGTGGAAGTGGAAAAAGACTGGGTGCCTTCGGAACCGGGAACTTCTTTGTATATCCGGCCTTTTACATTTGCAACAGAAGCCGCTTTGGGCGTACACATGGCCAGTTCGTTTCAGTTTGTGATCATTTGTACTCCGGTGGGGGCTTATTATGCAGAAGGCATCAACCCCGTAAAAATTTTGGTAGAGGACGAGCTGGTACGTGCCGTAAAAGGAGGAACCGGCTTTACCAAATGCGGCGGGAACTATGCGGCCTCCATTTTGGGACAGGTTCGTGCAGAGGAAAAAGGTTATACCCAGGTGCTGTGGCTGGACGGTGTGGAACGAAAATATGTGGAAGAAGTAGGAACCATGAATATCATATTTAAGATAGCCGGAGAGTTCTATACCGCGCCCATTGAAGGAACGGTATTGGCAGGAGTAACCAGGGACTCCATTATCCATATTTTGCGGGATTGGGGCTATCAGGTAAACGAAACCAAGCTGTCTATTGACGATTTGATGAAAGCCGGCCACGACGGTACGTTGGAGGAAGCCTTCGGCACTGGGACTGCCGCAGTTATTTCTCCAGTGGGCGAGCTGGCATACCGGGAAGACTCGGTAACGGTCAATGATTTCCAGATTGGAGAAGTAAGCCAGAAGCTGTATGATTATCTTACCGGCATTCAATGGGGCAAGGAAGAGGATAAATATGGCTGGACGGTAGAAATATAAATAAAATTTAAGAAAACTTTTTGAATTCTATTCAGGATTTTTTCATAAACTATTGGTAAAATAGGGCTGTCGTAGGGATAGCCCTATTTTTAACAGAAGGAAAGAAATGGTACAATACGAGGATTTTATAGATGAAAAAAGATAAATATGCAAGTCTCAACACAACGAAAAAACGGGGGAATACCCTGGTAATTGTAATTGCCATAACGGCGTTATGCATAGCGGGCGTTTTAGGCGCCATAAAGCTTCACGCCGAGAGCAACACGGTATTTTTAGATACCGGGACCGTGAATATGACAACAGAATAGGAAGACCTGCCAAAGGGTGAGCCGGAACTTTTTTCGGGTGTTTCGCATAGGATGGAATAAGTGATAAATTTCGAGGTGTTTATGCAGAGACAGGGAATACGTCATACGCAAACCGATTCGTCCGGCCAGGGCGGCCTACAAGTGTGGGTGGAATCTGCAGTGGGAGCGGTACCGGTGGAGAATGCAAGGGTCCGTATTGCTTACAGCGGCGATCCGGAGAGTACTATAGAGGAGCTGACCACCAATGATTCCGGCCATTCCCAGGAGGTTGAGCTGGCAACGCCGCCTTTGGAATACAGCATGGAGCCGGATCAGCCCCAGCCCTATGCAGAGTATACGGTGACTGTGGAGGCAGAGGGGTATCAGCCGGTAGATGTATCCGGGGTGGAAGTTTTTTCCGGGACCCAGGCGATTCAAAATATCCGTCTTCGCCCTCTGGAGGGGATGGAAGAGAATTTGCAAAATATTGTAATTCCGGCGAATACGCTCTACGGGGATTATCCTCCCAAGATTGCAGAGGCGGAAATCAAACCGGTGACGGAAAGCGGAGAGATTGTCTTAAGCCGAGTGGTAGTGCCGGAGTACGTGGTGGTTCACGACGGAAGTCCCAGGGACAGTACCGCCAGGGATTATTATGTCCGGTACAGAGACTATATTAAAAACGTGGCTTCCAGTGAAATTTATGCCACCTGGCCGGACAGCACCATACGCGCTAATGTGCTGGCAATTATGTCTTTTACATTAAATCGCGTCTATACGGAGTGGTATCGGAATGACCAGAGATTCAGGGTTGCAATCAATCTGAAAAATGGTATAATTTTGAAAGTAACAGGAAGCCAAGAAAAAGGAGAATTGTATGCGAATTACATCAGAACATACCAAATGCCTGGTCATTGATTATCAGGAGAAACTAGTGCCCGCTATGGCAAATCGGGAAGAGTTGCTTGCCAATTCCGTGAAACTGATTTCAGGATTGAAGATATTGGGGATTCCCCTGGCGATTACAGGGCAGTATACCAAAGGGCTGGGACTGAATCTGCCGGAGATTTTTGCGGCGGCAGGTACAAAAGAATATATAGACAAGCTGACCTTTAGCTCCTATGAGACAGAGGAAGTGAAAGCGTGGCTGGGGGACGATACCCGCCATGTATTGATTTGTGGAATCGAGGCTCACGTATGTGTCCTTCAGACTGCCATTGACTTGAAAGAAGCCGGTTTTTCTCCGGTTTTAGTGACGGATTGTATCTCCTCCCGAAAGGAATCGGATCGGGAGACGGCTCTGATCCGGGCGCAGCAGGAAGGAATTTTACTTACCACCAGCGAAGGGATTTTATTTGAACTCACCAGGCGGGCAGGGACTGATGTGTTTAAGCAGATTTCCAAATTGGTAAAATAAGGAGCGGCAATGTTAAAAAGATTTTATCCGGGAGCGTATCTGGATTCTGCTTATGAGATTGATTATGAAGCCTTGTACCGGGAAGGATACCGTGGGATTATTTTTGATATTGACAACACTTTAGTTCCCCATGGGGCAAAAGCAGATGAACGGGCGAAAAAGCTGTTTTTAAGGCTGGCGGAAACAGGATTTTCCTGCTGCCTGCTGTCTAACAACAAGGAAGCAAGGGTGAAGAGCTTTCGGGACGATGTAAAGACAGAGTATATTCATGACGCTCATAAGCCTTCGGTCAAAAATTATTTGAAAGCCATGGAGCGTATGGGGACGGATAAGAGCAATACTGTTTTTGTGGGAGATCAGATTTTTACAGATGTGTATGGAGCAAACCGGGCGAATATCCGCACCTTTCTGGTAAAACCCATCCATCCCAAAGAAGAGATACAGATCGTATTGAAACGGTATCTGGAAAAAATTGTGCTTGCTTTTTATAAGAGGGATTTGAAGAGGGGGAAGAATCATGAAAATAGTAATCGGTAATGACCATGCGGCTACTGCGCTGAAAATGGAGATTATGGAATATGTAAAGTCTTTGGGCCATGAGGTGATCAATATTGGAACAGATTCCATCGAACGGTGCGATTATCCGGTATATGGAAAATGGGTAGGACGCGCGGTGGTATCCGGGGATGCAGATTGCGGTATTTTGATTTGCGGTACTGGAGTCGGCATGGCGATTGCGGCCAACAAGGTAAAAGGCGTCCGGGCCGGGGTATGTTCTGACACGGCTACGGCACGTTTGATGAAGGAGCATAACAATGCCAATGTTCTTGCCTTTGGAGCTAGGATTGTAGGGCCGGAATTGGCAAAAGACATTGTGCGGACATATCTGGAAGCGGAATTTTCCGGGGGCAGGCATCAGGAGCGCATCAATATGTTTCGGGATATAGAAGAAGGAAAGGAAGGGGACGCATAAGAACTCTTTGTTTCCTCAGACCTTTGAAAAAACCTAATCGAGAGCGTTTCCCCAAAAAAAGGTTGAAAAATATGGTATTTTATTATAGAATATAGAAAGTATCGGGGAAAATTGCGCCCTGAGTGATGTAAGGAGGAAAATCGAATGATTTCAGCAGGAGATTTCAGGAACGGTATTACGATTGAATTGGATAATAATATTTACCAGATCATTGAATTCCAGCATGTAAAGCCGGGTAAAGGCGCGGCTTTCGTAAGAACGAAGCTGAAGAATATTAAGAACGGCGGCGTGGTGGAGAAGACCTTCCGTCCCACGGAAAAATGTCCCCAGGCCCGTATTGATCGGGCGGACATGCAGTATCTGTATTCTGACGGCGACTTATTCCATTTCATGGATGTAGAAACTTATGAGCAGATTGCGTTGGATCAAAATTCCATCGGAGATGCCTTGAAGTTTGTCAAAGAAAATGAGATGGTAAAGATGCTTTCCCATAACGGAAGCGTATTTGCAGTGGAACCGCCTCTGTTTGTAGAGCTTAAAATCACTGAGACAGAGCCGGGCTTTAAGGGAGACACTGCTACGGGAGCTACCAAGCCGGCAGTTGTAGAGACC